>NZ_JCBDGK010000041.1:0-162007 GCF_059834005.1 Vibrio sp. R12-SW3-ISO1 | reverse complement strand
CACAACCAAGCGAGAGGTGTGGTATTTGCTGCAAGTGCTGCTCTAGTCGCCAGCGCTGAGTTAGCCCCTGAAACCGAGTCGAAGCAAGGAAGTGAGGCTATGCCTAGTGTTGACACCAACAGTCTTGAGCAACTCAAAGCCTGGTACCTAAAATCTTCCACCGAAGAGCGCAAAGCTTTCCGCCGCTGGATGATTGATCAGGAGTAAGTTCCTAGTGTCTAGTTCCTAGTTCCTAGATTTTGGGTTTTAGGAACTAGGATTTAGTTTGAGTTTTAAAACACACCTCTTTCTCTAGCGCGTTCTCTACTGCTATCACCAACTTCTCAATATGCTCAGGTTCGCTGATAAACGGCGGCATCATATAGATTAGACGTCCGAATGGGCGTATCCAGACACCTTGCGCAACAAAATGCGCTTGGATGTTTTCCATATCCACAGTGGTTGTCGTCTCTACCACACCAATCGCGCCGAGCCAGCGCACGTCTTTGACCTTTTTATGTTTTTTTAGTCTCGGTAGTAGTGAGGCAAACTGACGTTCGATGCCCGCAACTTGTGTTTGCCATTCGCCCTTTTTTAACAACGCCATACTGGCACTCGCGACGGCGCAGGCGAGGGGGTTGCCCATAAAAGTAGGGCCGTGCATAAAGCAGCCCGCTTCGCCCGAGCAGACGGTATCAGCAACGTGGCGAGTGGTGAGCGTGGCCGATAACGTCATGTACCCTCCGGTAAGCGCTTTGCCGACACAGAGGATGTCTGGCTGAACCTCGGCGTGTTCGCAGGCAAACAGCTTGCCTGTACGGCCAAATCCTGTGGCGATTTCATCCAATATCAGCAGTACGCCATAGTCGTCACACAGTTGGCGTACGCCTTTTAGAAATTCTGGGTGATAAATGCGCATGCCTCCCGCACCTTGCACTATGGGCTCAAGAATGACCGCCGCTATCTCTTGATGATGATTAGTGAGTTGGTGACGAAAATCGTCCAGATCACTGGGTTGCCACGTTTGCCAGAAGCCCGTTTGAGGCGAGCGAGCAAAAATATGCTCAGGAAGAAAGCCTTTATACAGTGAATGCATTGAGTTGTCAGGATCGGTTACCGACATTGCCGCAAAGGTATCGCCATGGTAGCCATCTCGAAGGGTGAGAAACTTTGAGCGTGGCTCACCTTTCGCATGCCAATATTGCAGCGCCATTTTTAGGCTGACTTCGACTGCCACCGAACCAGAATCAGCAAGAAACACCTGTTCAAGATTATCCGGTGCGAGCTCAAGCAGCGCTTGACACAAGGTGATCGCCGGTTGATGGGTGATGCCACCAAACATCACATGAGAGAGGGTGTCAATTTGTTCATGGGCGGCGCGGTTTAACACAGGGTGATTGTAGCCATGAATCGCAGCCCACCAAGACGACATGCCATCGACTAGATGTTCTCCGCTCTCTAATTCAAGATAGATACCCTTTGCGCTACGAACAGGATAGCAGGTCAGAGGTGTGAGAGTAGAAGTGTACGGATGCCAGATATGGCGGCGATCAAAGGCGAGATCCATCAAAGTCCCTTAATAAATTAAAGTTCAAATATTAAGCAGATGTAAACCTGCGTGTTTTTATTGTGTTGACAGTGCGTATGGTGTCAGTAGACTGACGAGAAATCAATCCAATAATAAAAAGGAAAGCAGGTGGAAGTACGTCATAACTGGACTGTCGAGCAAGTCCGTGCGCTCATGGAAAAGCCATTCATGGACTTAGTCTTTGAAGCGCAAACCGTCCATCGCCACTATCAGCAGGCCAATCATGTGCAGGTGAGTACCCTGCTGTCGATCAAAACCGGCGCTTGCCCGGAAGATTGCAAATATTGTCCGCAAAGTGCACGTTACCAAACTGACATCGAAAAAGAGCGATTGATGGAAGTCGAGCGGGTACTCGATGCTGCGCAAAAAGCGAAAAACGCGGGTTCTACACGTTTCTGTATGGGCGCCGCATGGAAGAACCCCAAACAGCGTGACATGCCTCATCTCACCGAGATGGTCAAAGGCGTCAAAGAGATGGGGCTTGAGACCTGTATGACTCTGGGCATGTTGACGGCCGATCAGGCGAAGGAGCTCTCACAGGCTGGTCTTGACTACTACAACCACAACTTAGATACCTCGCCAGAGTTCTACGGCAACATCATTACCACTCG
Source organism: Vibrio sp. R12-SW3-ISO1 (assembly GCF_059834005.1). Lineage (NCBI taxonomy): Bacteria > Pseudomonadati > Pseudomonadota > Gammaproteobacteria > Vibrionales > Vibrionaceae > Vibrio > Vibrio sp. R12-SW3-ISO1. The sequence goes on along the minus strand of NZ_JCBDGK010000041.1, from coordinate 159,829 downwards.
CACTTATCAAGATAGACTGGATACTCTGTCACACGTGCGTGACGCAGGCATGAAGATTTGCTCCGGTGGCATTATTGGCATGGGTGAGAGCGCCAATGACCGAGCGGGCTTACTGGTTGAACTGGCTAATCTGCCGACACACCCTGAGAGTGTGCCGATTAATATGCTCGTTAAGGTCAAAGGGACCCCACTGGAAGAGGTCGAGGACGTCGAACCGTTTGATTTCATCCGCTTAATTGCCATTGCGCGCATTATGATGCCGCGCTCTGCAGTACGCCTCTCTGCTGGACGTGAAAATATGAACGAGCAGATGCAAGCACTGTGCTTTATGGCCGGGGCCAACTCGGTGTTTTATGGTTGCAAACTGCTGACTACGCCAAACCCATCCGAAGACAAAGATATGCTGCTGTTCAAAAAGCTGGGCATTAACAGTCAACAGGTGTCGCAAAAGCCGGATGAAATAGAAGAGAACGATCTGCTGGATCGCGTTGTTGAACGTGTGGCAGCTCGCCCAGCCAAAGACGACCTGTTCTACGATGCCAGCGTTTGATTCTCGCGTGCGCGCTGCGCTGGCCGAGCGCCGCTCGCAGGGCTTACTGCGTCAGACACGCACTTTGCACGGTGGCAATCAGGTGGAGATTGCTGATAACGAGCGCCGATACTTGAATTTTTCCAGCAACGACTATCTTGGTCTTGCGACGAACGCCACTATTGGGCAAGCCTGGCAGCAAGGCATCACCGTCTATGGCAATGGCTCTGGCGCATCGCCATTGGTGACAGGTCATGGCGGCGCGCATCAAGCGCTGCGAGAGCGGCTGTGTGAATGGCTAGGCTATGAGAGAGCGGTGCTGTTCAGCTCCGGTTTTGCCGCTAATCAAGCGCTGCTATTGAGTTTACTTCAGCAAGACGATGTGCTGATTCAAGACAAGCTCAACCACGCATCCTTGATGGAAGCAGGGGTACTCTGTCCTGCGACCATGAAGCGCTTTAAACACAACGATATGGCGCATTTGCGTCAGGTATTGAACACCGTCGCTCCAGAGACTGCCACCCTTGTCGTCACCGAAGGTGTGTTTAGCATGGATGGCGATCTTGCGCCGCTTCAAGGGATCAGCGAGCTCACAGAGCAACAGGCATGGCTTGCGGTGGATGACGCCCACGGTATCGGCGTGCTCGGCGAAGGTGGACGCGGCAGCTGCCAACATGCGGGCATCAAACCACAGGTGTTGATTGTCACCTTTGGTAAAGCGTTTGGGCTCTCAGGTGCGGCGATTCTGTGTCATGACGAATTGGCCGATTACTTGACGCAATTTGCTCGCCATTATATCTACTCGACAGCCATGCCCGGGGCGCAAGCGGTCGCGCTGCATAAAGCGAGCGAGATCATTGAGCAGCAGCAGTGGCGAAGAGATAAGTTAGCTGAGTTGACGGCACTGTACGATCAACTTCTTAGTGACGAACCTGGATATGTGTCAACGCCGACACCCATCAAGCCTTGGCTCATTGGCGAGAGTGACGATGCGGTGGCCACCGCCTCACAGCTGAAACAGCAAGGTATATGGTTGACCGCCATTCGCCCGCCAACCGTACCCAAAGGCAGCGCGCGGCTACGCATTACTTTAACCGCCAATCATACCAAAACGCACATTCATCAGTTGGCCCAAGCCATCAAAGGCGCAAGAAAACCCACGGGACGAGGACACTCATGCACGCGGTAAAGACACCTTCCCCACATCCTCTTACACCGGTGAGCGTCAAAACAGTCAGCGATAAAGCAGTGAGCGATAAATCCGCGATTCGTGATGCGTTTAGCAAAGCATCCGCCACCTACGATGCCCATGCGGCTTTCCAGCGTGATGTGGGTGAGAGACTGCTTGCACGCATGCCCAGCGATTTGAGTGGTCAAGTCGTGCTGGATGTCGGTTGCGGGACGGGGTATTTCTCTTGGCAACTACAACAGCGCGGGGCTAAGGTGATCTGTCTTGATCTCTCTCCGGATATGTTGGACGCCGCTAAGACGCGCTGCGGTGACGTGAACATGCACTATCAATTGGGCGATGCCGAACAGTTGCCGCTGCAAGCGGGCAGTGTGGATTACGTGTTCTCAAGCTTGGCTTTGCAGTGGTGCGAGGACTTGGCTCTGCCACTTAAAGAAATGCGCCGCGTAGTGAAAAAGGGCGGTGAGATTGTATTTTCGACTTTGCTGGATGGATCGCTCGATGAGTTTAAAAGCGCATGGCGTAATATTGATTCATATCAACACGTTAACGATTTTATTACCGTCAATCAGTTAAAACTTGCGTTAGCGCAATCTGAATCACCCCACCATCATCTAGACTTGCCCGCTGTCACAGTGTGGTATGAGACTGCTTTTTCTCTAATGCGTGATTTAAAGGGCATTGGCGCAAACCATGTGAGCGGTCGCTCACCGGGACTCATGAGTCGCCAAACGCTTAGAAAGTTAGAGCAAGCGTACCAGGTATTTCAAAACCAAGAGGGGTTGTTACCCGCAACTTATCAGGTTTGTTTAGGGGTTATACATCGATGATTGATGCTTTTTTTATTGCTGGTACGGATACCGATGTAGGCAAAACGGTTGCTTCTAAAGCAATCCTCAACGCTTTAGCCGAGAAAGGAATGAAGACAATTGGCTACAAGCCGGTCGCGGCTGGAAGCGAACAGACAGAATTTGGACTGCGTAACTCAGACGCGCTCTATTTACAAAGCGCTGCAACGTTGGATGTCGCTTATGAAGACGTCAACCCGTATGCGCTAGCGCTACCTGCGTCACCACATATTGCGGCGCAGCGCGAAAATGTGACGATTGATTACGCGGTGCTGAGCGATAAGTTAGCGCAACACAAGCAAAATGCGCAGATGGTCCTTGTCGAAGGGGCGGGCGGCTGGCGCGTACCTGTGTCTGAGAGTGACTGTTTGTCGACTTGGGTCGTGCAAGAAAAGCTGCCGGTGGTACTGGTGGTGGGTATTAAGCTGGGCTGTTTGAGTCACGCTATGTTGACGTTAGATGCCATTAAAGCCGATGGTCTTGACGTCATCGGTTGGGTTGCAAACCGTGTCAATCCGGGCACAGAGCACTATCGTGACATCATTGAAATGCTTGAGAACAAGATTGACGCACCTAAAATCGGCGAGATTCCGTATGTGCCGAGCGTCAAACGCAAAGATTTGGCAAAATACATCAATGTTGAGCCGTTGATTGCTGATGCGACCTCACCTTTGTTAGAAGTGTGATCGGTTTTAGGCGATAACCGCACTGAAGAGACAAAAAGGGCAGCCGTGTGGCTGCCCTTTCTCGTTGCGTCTTTATCCGATGCGTTTATGTCGTTGCCGTTTACTGCTCTTCGTTTAGCCCCAGCATGGCTTGTTGCATTTCCATTGCGTGGTTCTGCGCTGATTGCCCCAAGGCTAATCCCAGTTGCTGTTTGGCCTCATCCTCAGACAATCCTAAGTGACAACGAAGCATATCAATAGCCATTTGATAGTTGTTAGTTTCAACCATGATGTCGTTCCCTTATCCATGGAAGTGAAAATCTGTTTGAAATCTACCATGAAACCAAGATGCAGCAATAAGACCAAAGTCTAATGGTGTTTGGTTAGTCTGTTGATTGATTCAAGATAGAGGCGAAAAAGTGCTGTGACATCAAATGTTTCAATTTGCCACTTAACGTTATTGAGAAAAGGAATACACTCTCTTTATCCCTGATAAATTGTGGTGTGTGTCATACTTAGCCTGAAATAATTCCTATCCTAGGTATTGATATTGAGTCAATGTGCCCACAATTCATCTACAACAGGTCATTCGTAACAGTTCATTCAGAACAGGCGATGGATCTGTTCACTGTCAGCTTTTGCGTGGAGAAGAGTAAATAATGAAGCGTGTCATGTTATTTCTAGCGACCAACTTAGCCGTTATCCTTGTGCTGAGTGTGGTGCTTAATATCGTTTATGCGACCACCGGTTTGCAGCCAGGTAGCCTATCGGGCTTGCTGGTGATGGCAGCGGTATTTGGTTTCGGCGGTTCGTTCATTTCTCTCTTGATGTCTAAGAGTATGGCGCTTCGCTCCGTGGGTGGTATGGTGATTGAGAGCCCACGTAACGAAACAGAGCACTGGCTGCTTGAAACCGTAAAGCGTCAATCTGACCAAGTGGGCATCGGTATGCCGACGGTGGCCATTTATGACGCTCCTGATATTAATGCTTTTGCGACAGGCGCTAAGCGTGATGACTCTCTGGTCGCGGTATCGACCGGTCTTTTGCACAACATGACCCGCGATGAAGCGGAAGCCGTGTTGGCACACGAAGTGAGCCACATTGCCAACGGTGATATGGTCACCATGACCTTGATGCAAGGTGTGGTGAATACCTTTGTGATCTTCTTGTCACGCTTTATTGCCAATATCGTCTCGTCGAACCGAGACGAGGAGGGAGGCAGTAGCATGATGGTCTACTTCGGCGTCTCTATGGTGTTGGAATTGGTGTTTGGTTTCCTCGCGAGCTTTATTACCATGTGGTACAGCCGTCACCGTGAGTTCCACGCCGATGCGGGTGCGGCGAATTTGGTTGGCAAACACAAGATGATTGCCGCACTTGAGCGCCTTAAAGTGAGCCACGAGTCTCAACTCGAAGGGTCGATGATGGCCTTTGGTATTAACGGTAAACGCTCAATGACCGAACTGTTAATGAGCCACCCTCCACTGGATAAGCGCATCGCCGCACTGCGCAACTCATAACGCTTATCTCGTCATAAAGACAACTTAATTGACTGAAAAGGCTTGGTTTATCACCAAGCCTTTTTTTGATCTTATTCGCTAATCAGACGTACAAGCTGGCAGTAGAAAGTTGTACAAAAAATAATTTGTACAACTTTTGATGTTCAACTAAGGTTATATAAGTTGTACATTAAATAAAAGTGTATAACTTGTATGAATGTAAGATGGAGGCGAAATGGACGTCCAGTCAGTCAGCAATATCTATCAGCAACTCGATAAGCATAATCTGGTGTTGCTTGAGCAGGTCTATCACCAAAATGTGGTATTTGAAGATGCCGCTCATCGAATGGAAGGCTGGCCTGAGCTCGAGCGTTACTTCCAGTCGCTTTATAGCAATGTCCAGCGCTGCGAGTTTGATATTCAGCACGCCCAACAAAGCGGCGATATGGGTTTTTTAACTTGGGTGATGACGTTGGAACACCCCAAATTGTCCAAAGGCAAGCCTGTTGCTGTCAATGGCGTGTCTCATCTTAAATTTGCCGATGGCAAAGTGATTTACCATCGCGACTATTTCGACCTCGGTGAAATGTTGTACGAGAACTTGCCTATTTTGGGTAGCGTCATTAAATCGATCAAACAGAGGCTCGGACAATGAAGAGCATTCTCATCACGGGGGCGACCTCTGGCATCGGCAAGCAGCTGGCGATGGATTACGCCCGCGACCATTGGCAGGTGATCGCTTGTGGTCGAAACGAGCAAGCGCTCGCAGAGCTGGCGCAGCAATTTGAGACGATAACGCCGCTGCGGTTTGATGTCACCGATCTCGCGCAGACCACTCAAGCCATCGAATCCCTCGAGAACACACCGGACGTATGGCTGCTCAGCGCCGGAGATTGTGAGTACATCGATGATGGTGTGATGGAAGCTGCTCTGTTCGAGCACATTTTTGCGATTAATGTGATGGGGGTGGTCAATCTTGTCACCGCCGCGCAATCGCGTTTTTCGCCAGGGCAACGTGTCGCGATTTTGGGCTCGATCGCCAGTGAAGTCGCCTTGCCAAGGGCAGAAGCTTATGGCGCCTCGAAAGCGGCGGTTAGCTATCTCGCCCGCACGCTGCAGCTGGATCTCAAGCCCAAAGGCGTTGATGTCACGATCATTTTTCCAGGCTTTGTCAAAACGCCGCTCACGGACAAAAACACGTTTGATATGCCGATGATGGTTTCGGTGCAATCGGCATCGGACTCAATTCGACGAGGTTTGGAAAAGGGGGTGTCGACGCTCTATTTCCCCAAACGATTCACCACGCTACTGCGCGTGTTTGGTGCGTTGCCTTATCGTTGGCAAACCGCGCTGGTCAGGCGACTACTTGGCTCGCGTTGAACGCATTCGCGGCATAGATAACAGGATAGGGAACAAGGATAACAACAATGAAAATAGCAATCATCGGCTCGGGTATTTCAGGTTTAACCTGTGGTTACTACCTACACCCAAACCACGACATCACCGTGTTTGAAGCTAACGACTATGTAGGTGGGCATACCGCCACGGTGGATGTGGAGGTTGAAGGGCGCACCTACGCGGTAGATACCGGCTTTATTGTTTACAACGATCGCACTTACCCCAATTTCATCCAGTTGATGCAGGAGATTGGCGTGCTTGGCAGACCGAGCCAGATGAGCTTCAGTGTGAGAAACGACGACACTGGACTGGAGTATAACGGCCACACACTCACGACCTTGTTTGCCCAGAAGCGAAACTGGCTTCGCCCGCAGTTCTATCGTTTTATTTTCGAGATTTTGCGCTTCAACCGTTTGGTGAAAGCGCAAGCACAGGCCAGTCAAGAGAGTTCACTGACGCTTGGCGAGTTTCTTACCCAGCATGAATTCAGTGACTATTTTTGTACGAATTATATTTTGCCGATGGGCGCCGCGATTTGGTCATCAACGTTGGCGGATATGCGCGCCTTCCCACTCGGTTTCTTCGCCCGCTTTTTCCTCAATCACGGCTTGCTGGACGTCACCAACCGCCCGCAATGGTATGTGATTGAGGGAGGATCGCGTGAGTACATTGCTCCGCTGACCAAAGGCTTCAAAGAGAGAATTCGTTTGAACACGCCTGTCACTCGTGTCACGCGTGATTCGGCAGGCGTGACGATTCATTATGTTGATAGAAACGCGACGCAAAGCGAGCAGCGCCAGTCTGAACGTTTCGATCAGGTTATTTTTGCTTGTCACAGTGATCAAGCCCTCGCGATGTTGGCTGATGCGAGTGAAAGCGAAACATCCGTGCTGAGCCATCTTGCCTATCAAGCCAACGAAGTGATTTTGCACACAGACGAGGCGTTGCTGCCGACTCGCAAGGCAGCATGGGCGTCTTGGAACTACTGGATTGAAGGTGGAGACGGTCAGCACACTCGCGCACCGACGCTGACTTACAACATGAACATTCTTCAGCACATTGAAGCGCCGGTGACCTTTTGCGTTTCACTTAACAGCGCAGAGCATATCAAGCCGAGCAAAGTGCTGCGTACCTTCAATTATCATCATCCAGTGTTCAATACGGAATCTCTCAACGCCCAGGGTCGCAGAGAGGAAGTCAACGGGCAAAGTCAAAGCTGGTTTTGCGGCGCTTACTGGTACAACGGATTCCACGAGGATGGTGTACGCAGTGCACTGGATGTGGTTCGCGGTATCGAAGCCCTTGCGCAGACGAAACGAGGTGCAGCCTAATGACAGACGCGTTGCGCAGTGCACTGCTGGTGGGGGATGTGAGACATCGGCGTTTTTCGCCCATCTCGCACAGTCTCAACTATCCGCTCTTTATGCCGTGCATCGATTTGGATGAACTAGAGGCGCTGGAGAGCAGAGTCTGGGCATTTGGTACACGCTGGTGGCACTGGGCGAGATTCAAACGCAGTGACTATGTTGGCGAGGGCAGTCTCAAGGTGGCGGTGCAAGAGAAAGTCAAACAGCTGTCGGGCGTTACCCTTAGAGGTCGCGTTGAAGCCGTCCTCCATCTTAGATACCTCGGTATTTACTTCAGCCCGGTCAATTTTTACTACCTTTATGATGAACAAGGGCAATGGCGCTACTTATTGGCAGAGGTCTCCAACACGCCTTGGAACGAGCGCCATTACTACGCGGTGGATGCCAATGATGCTAACACTTGGCGTCATGATAAGGCTTTTCATGTGTCACCGTTTAACCCAATTAAACAGACTTATCTATGGCGTCTTAAACCGCTTGCTGAGTCTCTGTTTGTCCATCTTGAATGTCATAGTGATGGGGAGGAGACAACGCGAACCAAAGTGTTTGATGCCACGATGGTGATGCGAAAACAGCCTCTTACCTCCACTCAACTCGCTAAGCGATTGATCGCAACGCCGATTATGGCAGTAAAAGTGGTGATAGGTATTTATTGGCACGCGTTGAAACTGTGGGTGAAAGGGGCCCCTTTTTACTCTCACCCCGGTTCCCAAGAACCCGGCTACCAAGACAAAGAGACCAACAGCTAGCCAAGGCGTTTAGCCATCTAAAACCCTAGCACCTAAAACAAAGACAAATGTACGCACAAAACAGAGTCCGCCGGACATGTTGCAAGGAGCAAAGAGAACAATGAATTCGCAAGTAATGCCCATACCAAGAGCGCTGACCACTGTGCAAAAAACGGCGCGTAATCTCGCCTTTTCGACGCTGTCCCATCTTCAGGTCGGGACATTGACCATACGAGAAGTGTTTAGTGACAGTGATGGCAGTCAAAGACAAGAGACGTTTGGTCAGCATCACGGATCCAATCAGCACTTAGATAATGGACCCAATGCCGTTGTTGAAGTTAAGCACCCCGGCTTTTACGCGCGTCTACTCAAGGGGGGCAGCATTGCAGCAGGTGAAGCCTATATGGATGGCTGGTGGGACAGCCCGAATCTGACCCAAGTGATGGAATTGATGGCGAAGAACTTATCCGCATTGGATGCCTTGGAAAGTCGCAGCAGCTTACTCTCTAAAACCCTCTATAAGCTCGGCCATTGGTTAAATCGCAATACGGTTGAGAAGGCGCAGAAGAACATTGAAGCGCACTATGATTTGAGCAACGAGTTATATCAAACCTTCCTCGACAAAGAGATGCTCTACTCTTCGGCGCTGTTTACTGACCCAAGTGACTCATTAGAACAAGCGCAGATCAATAAGATGGAGAGACTCTGTCAGGAATTGCAGCTCAATGAGCAAGACCGAGTGATTGAAATCGGCACGGGTTGGGGCGCGATGGCCATCTACATGGCGACGACCTACGGGTGCCATGTGACCACAACCACTATCTCTGAGCAACAATATCAATACGCCGCGAGCCGGATAGAAGCACTTGGCTTGCAGGATAATATTACTTTGCTCAAGCAAGATTATCGTCTGCTTGAGGGGGAGTTCGATAAATTGGTATCTATCGAGATGATAGAGGCCGTCGGTAAACAGTATCTGCGCTCTTATATCGAGAAGTGTCAGTCTCTACTGCGCCCGGGTGGATTGATGGCCATTCAAGCGATCACCATTGCCGATCAGCGCTATGACTATTACAGCGACAATGTGGATTTTATCCAGAAATACATCTTCCCGGGAGGATTTCTGCCATCCATCACAGCCTTGACACAAACCACCACTAAACACAGTGACTTGGTGCTGCGAAACCTATTCGATATTGGTCAGGACTACGCGCAAACGCTCAACCACTGGCATCGACGCTTTAATGGTTCGCTGGCGCGCGTCAAACACTTAGGGTTTGATGAGCGTTTTATTCGCATGTGGAACTATTACTTCTGCTATTGCGAAGGGGGCTTTAAAGCCAAGAGCATCAGCACCGTTCATATGACATTTCAGCGACCATAACTGATGATTCGTTTACTGCTGATATCGAGCTGGTTTCAAGCGCTTTGGCTGCTCGCAGTATTAGGCAATGAGGCGTGGCAATGGTGGTTGGTTGCGCTGGTGGTGGCGACTTATGCGGTCACCATAGGGGTGTCAGCTAAGCCGTTGCCTTTGAGTTTTGTTGGTATCGTTTTCGCTGTTGGTATTGGCATCGACAGTGTCAATATGCTTGCGGGGGTACTGCGGTTCGAGTACGCGATGCATTCAACTTGGTTGATACCGATTTGGCTATCGGCGCTTTGGGCGATATTCATCTGGTACAGCACTTTTTTGTTGCCCTTGGTGAACACATACCCCAGTTGGATCGTAACAGTGATAGGAGGGCTCTCGGGCGCTTTGAGTTATTGGGCGGGAGAGCGGCTTGGTGCGGTTGAATTCGGCTATTCTCCCACACTCAGTTTACTGATTCTTTTTGGTCAGTGGATGGTGGTGATAGGTTTGATGTTAAGGATATACGGCAATGAAAAAGGTCATGACATTCCTGATTAGCGTGCTGTGCTTGTCTCAATACGCGCACGCCTCCATTTCAGCGGGACACGTTTCAGGGGGAGATAATGAACAGACGCAGAGCGCGCTATGGTCACACTGGCCGGTGGTCGGTCAGGCGCAGCTTTCCATGTTCTTTTTTGATATTTACCAGTCGGAGTTACGCGCGCCCAATGGTCAATACCGGGAAAGTGACGACGTGACGCCTCATCCACTCGCGCTTTCGATTACCTATCAGCGTAACATCAGTCAAGATCAGTTACTCAATGCCACGATGGAGCAGTGGCAAAAACTCGGCTACAGAGAAGAGGTTGCACAAGGTTGGTTGACTCGTTTGGCCGAGGTTTTCCCCAACATCGAACAGGGGCACAACTTAACCTATGTGACCAACGGTCAAGTGGGTGAGTTTTATTATACGCGTCAGTCGGATACGCAGCGCATTGGTATTATCGACGATGAAGCCTTTAATGATGCGTTTGTCTCAATATGGCTTTCCCCCAACACTGACTACCCAAGATTGCGTCAACAACTGATAGGAAAGCAGCGATGATATCTCGTTTAGGTGCTCGTTTAGCGGCGATACTTTTGAGTGTCGTATTAGTGGGGTGTAGCGCCGATATTGATGATTACCAAACTAGCAGTCCCGCTTTTGATTTGTTCGACTATTTTCAAGGCGAAACCCACGCGTGGGGTATGGTGCAAGACTATACAGATAAACAGACTCGGCGTTTTTTTGTCACTATTGACGGAACCGTAGAGGGTGACACGTTGACGCTGGTGGAAGATTTTCGTTTTGATGATGGCGAGTTGAGTCAGCGTATCTGGACGATAACACGCAGTGACGCTGGTCGCTACACCGGAAAAGCCGATGACATCATCGGTACCGCCCGCGGAAGAGAAGTCGGTAATGCGCTGCAATGGCAATACGATTTTGAACTGCAATTGGATGACGGCAGTGTGTCGGTCAGTTTTGATGATTGGCTATATCGACAAGATGAACGGCACGTATTCAACCTGACCAAGATAAAGAAATGGGGGATGGAAGTGGGGCAAATCACGCTCTTCTTCCAAAAGCAGTAGGCGTGCCTTGAACAGTCCTCATATCTAAGCGAAGCTCAGATACTCTGAAATGAAAACGCCAGAAATGAAAAAGACTTTGCCGAGGCAAAGTCTTTTGATTGTTGCTGCGAGAACGCTCGCTTACAGCTTGTCAGTCAGCTCGATGGCTTGACCAATGTAGTTCGCAGGTGTCATCTCTTTCAGACGCGCTTTTTCGTGCTCTGGAAGCTCTAGACCGTCGATGAAATGACGCATTGCTTCACCATCAACGCGCTTACCACGAGTGAGCTCTTTTAGCTTCTCGTATGGCTTCTCAATACCGTAACGACGCATAACGGTTTGCACAGGCTCCGCAAGCACTTCCCAGTTTGTGTCTAGCTCAGCAAGCAGGGCTTCACGGTTCACTTCCAGTTTGCTGATGCCTTTTAGGGTCGACGTGTACGCAATGATTGCGTAACCCACACCCACACCAAGGTTACGTAGCACGGTAGAATCCGTTAGGTCACGTTGCCAACGAGAGATAGGCAGTTTTTGTGCTAGGTGGCCAAATACCGCGTTCGCTAAACCTAGGTTGCCTTCTGAGTTTTCAAAGTCGATTGGGTTCACCTTGTGTGGCATGGTTGAAGAACCAATTTCACCAGCAATGGTTTTTTGCTTGAAGTGACCCAGTGCGATGTAACCCCAAACGTCACGATCGAAATCGATAAGGATGGTGTTGAAACGTGCGATGGCATCAAACAGTTCTGCGATGTAATCGTGCGGTTCGATCTGCGTCGTGTATGGGTTCCACGTTACGCCAAGAGATTGCGTAATGAACTCTTCAGAGAACTGGTGCCAATCAAGCTCAGGGTAGGCGGAAAGATGCGCGTTGTAGTTACCTACTGCGCCGTTGATTTTCGCGAGAATCTCAACATTTTCGATCTGCTTGTATTGACGCTCCATACGGTACGCCACATTCGCCATCTCTTTACCCATAGTGGTCGGTGATGCTGGTTGACCGTGAGTACGAGAGAGTAGCGGGATGTCGCGGTACTCGACAGCCAGTGCTTTGATCGCATCAATGATATTTTTGATTTCAGGAAGAATCACGCTGTCACGCGCTTCTTTAAGCATAAGAGCGTGAGAGGTGTTGTTGATGTCTTCTGATGTACATGCAAAGTGAATGAATTCGTTCACGGCATGCAGTTCAGGAACGCCGGCGACTTTCTCTTTAAGGAAATACTCAACGGCTTTGACGTCGTGGTTAGTGGTGCGCTCAATCTCTTTGATGCGAGCCGCGTCCTCTTCTGAGAAGTTGGCCGCTAGGTCATCAAGGAACTGGTTCGCTTCTGCACTGAAGGCAGGAACTTCTGCGATGGCATCGGTCGCTGCGAGCTTTTGTAACCAACGAATTTCAACGATAGAGCGGTACTTTAGTAGACCAAACTCACTAAAGATGCTGCGAAGTGCAATTGTCTTGCTACCGTAACGGCCGTCTACGGGTGAAACAGCAGTCAGTGCTGACAGTTCCATGATGTTCTCCTGAATTGGGTTTTAAATCTGGTGAGCTTTATACCAATAACTGTGGCAATTGTCACGAATATTGCGCAAACGTTTGCGCGATTCTTATCCGACAGAGAAAAAATAAGCTCGCCGAGTGGCGAGCCAAGATTCTCTGTGGTGTATCTTACATTCTGGCGAGCAAAATTTGTGCTTGCTCCACCATCTTCTTGCGTCCAAAAATAAGGTGGCGACGTTTGCCGCCCACTTGACGCCATAGCACGGCACTACGAATGCCAGAGAGCAATAAAGCACGCACTTTGTGCTGGTTGCTAGTCTGCTGTAATACGGACGGTGTGCCAGTGACCTGAATACGTGGACCCACCGGGCTGATGACATCCAGGTAGACGCTGGCAAGGTTGCTGATCATCTGCTCGCTGTGTAGGTCAAAGTGCTCGAGTTGGCGCTCCAACATCTGGATGCGATCGCCAAGCTGAGACATCGAGTCGCGGCGGGCGCTGAGTTTACGTTCAAGCGCCATGAGACTAATGATGTAGCGTGTGATTTCGCTGCCTGCTGGCGTGCTATCGATCCCTTTGACTAAACACTCAAGCCCCAGTTTAAGATCGGATTCACGACCATACACCGCCACTGTGTTGCTTGGATTGGTGTTTAAGACCGCTTTTAACGAGGTTTCGAACGCGTCATTATCGCAGTAACCGTTCTTCGCCACTTGTTGAACCAAAGCGACAGCCTGGCAAATACCGGCAAAGGCAATGGTGCGGTCATAGAGTGCATTAGCCACCGATTCGTACTCCTATCAATAAACTGTTGATTACAGACACACTGTCCATTACAGACGCTGTTCGATGATGCCGCCACCCAAGCACACATCACCATCATAAAATACCGCGGATTGCCCTGGGGTCACCGCCACCTGAGGCTCATCAAAGGTAACCTTGATGTTCTCATCATCGATAGGTGTGATGGTACAAGGGATGTCGGTTTGGCGATAGCGGGTTTTTACCGTGCATTTGATTGGCTCGCGAATCGGTGTGCGATCGACCCAATGTAACTGTGAAGCCACCAAACCCTCAGACTTGAGCAGTGGGTGATCTGCACCTTGCACAGCAATTAACACATTGCGTTTCAGATCTTTGTCTGCCACGTACCAAGGGTCTTCATTACCGCCGCCACCTTTTTGACCACCAATGTGTAGTCCTTTACGCTGGCCTAGCGTGTGGTACATCAAACCTTGGTGTTCGCCAATCACTTTGCCTTCCGGTGTTTCGATTTTACCGGGTTGCGCAGGTAGATAGCGAGATAAGAAATCGGTAAATTTGCGCTCACCAATAAAACAGATGCCGGTGGAATCTTTTTTCTTGGCGGTGATCAAATCTTGCTCTTCGGCGATGCGTCGCACTTCCGGCTTTTCAAGCTCGCCAACAGGGAATAGGCTACGCGCTACTTGGTCACTGCTTAGTGTATAAAGGAAGTAGCTTTGATCTTTGTTGCCATCTAATCCACGCAGCATCTTAGGTGCTTCGCCATTGTCAGGGAAGGTGCGGCGCACGTAATGACCCATCGCAATGTAGTCGGCGTCGAGGACTTCGTCGGCGAATTCCAAGAATGCTTTAAATTTGATCTCTTTGTTGCAGAGAATATCCGGGTTCGGCGTGCGGCCCGCTTTGTATTCCGCCAAAAAGTATTCGAATACGTTATCCCAGTACTCGGCAGCAAAGTTAATGGTGTGCAGGTGGATGCCCAACTTGTCACACACCGCTTGCGCGTCGGCGAGATCTTCTGCTGCTGTACAGTATTCTTCGTTGTCGTCTTCTTCCCAGTTCTTCATGAACAAGCCTTCAACCTGATAGCCTTGTTGCTTTAACAGGTAGGCAGAAACGGACGAATCTACACCGCCAGACATACCGACGATGACTTTCTTTTTACTGTTGTCAGTACAGTTTTCAGACATTAGGTCACACCACTCAATTTAACTGGATGCAAATTCTAGCAGAAAGCCGGTAGCGGTGACAGATCCGAGATCGAAATCACACCCATGCTTTTCAGCTTGTTCTCGCTAGGTTGTTATGCAGCCCATAGTTTGACAAATAGAGCCCAAGTTATCTGCTAAACACGGCAATGTACCTCGCGTAAATATCACAACATATCGGTTGATTGCGTTGATGGTCATTACGTCGACAGTTAGCTCGGATATCGTTGGGTAATGCAGGGTTAGTTGTGGCATAGTGGACGAAATTCAAGAGTCCTAGGCTCATCTATCTCATTATTAAGTGAACTCCTCATGACTGAACACCAAGACGAACTGCTGCAAGAAACGCAACTTATTGAAGTAATTGAAAACCAACTGCAAGATGGCAACCCCATCAAAGTGAAAGAAACGTTAATGCGTTTGATGATGACGGGCACAGCAAGAGACGAAGCAATTGCCATGATGGCTTGCGCAGTCTCAATCGAAATTTTTGATGTGATGAAAAACGATGGTGAGTTTAATCTTAAACGCTATTCCGAGCACTTGGATTTGTTGCCAGATTTGAGTTTTATGGAAGGCGAATAAGCCGCCGCTAATCCTTATCGACGTTGCTCTAGGTTAAATGTGCGAGCAAACGTTTGCTATACTAGCGGGAGTTGCCGCGCCAATAAGGGCGCGGTAGAATCGCGCCACTTTTTATCCCTTACTTTACTCTGATTATGAAATTTCCCGGCCAACGCAAATCCAAACATTACTTCCCGGTTCATGCTCGCGATCCTTTAGTGACTCAAGCGCAGGACAGCAAGAAAATGTCACGCACCCACATTATTGGTATCGACCAAACCTTAGTGGATATTGAAGCCAAAGTGTGTAGCACGCTCATCGAAAAATACCAGTTAAGTAAGGGACACTCACTGGTGATTGATGATGCGACGGCCGAAGCGTTATACGACGAACTAAAGAGCGATGATTTGATCACCAATGAATACGCGGGTGGTACGATTGGCAATACCTTGCACAACTATTCTGTGTTGGCGGATGACCGTTCGACGCTACTGGGTGTCATGAGTCAGGACATCAAGATCGGCAGTTACGGCTATCGTTATTTGTGCAATACCTCCAGTCGAATGGACTTGAATTATCTGCAAGGCGTCGACGGCGCGATTGGACGCTGCTTCGCGCTGATCACCGAAGACGGGGAGCGCACTTTTGCCATTAGTGAAGGGCAGATGAACCAGCTTAAACCAGAGAGCATTCCAGAAAAAATCTTTAAAAATGCCTCTGCACTGGTGCTGACTGCGTATTTGGTGCGCTGCAAAGCGGGCGATCCGATGCCAGAAGCGACCATGCGCGCTATTGAGTACGCGAAAAAGCACGATGTACCAGTCGTTCTCACGCTAGGGACTAAGTTTGTCATCCAAGATGATCCGCAGTTTTGGCAGCAATTTTTGCGCGATTATGTCACCGTTGTGGCGATGAATGAAGATGAGGCGCATGCGCTCACTGGGGAGAGCGACCCGCTTGCGGCATCAGACAAAGCCTTGGAGTGGGTCGATTTGGTGCTGTGTACTGCTGGGCCACTTGGCTTGTTTATGGCTGGTTATACCGAAGAAGCAGCCAAACGTGAAACGTCATTGCCTTTGTTGCCAGGTAGTATTGCGGAATTCAATCGTTATGAATTTAGCCGCCCAGCATTAAAAGATAATTGCGATCAAGCGATCAAAGTGTATTCTCATATTTCACCATACATGGGTGGTCCGGAGAAAATTAAAAACACTAATGGTGCCGGTGATGCGGCATTGTCTGCGTTGTTGCACGATATGGCCGCGAATAAATACCACAAAGAAAATGTGCCCAACTCGAGTAAACACGCGCATGCGTTTTTAACTTACTCTTCTTTTTCACAAGTGTGTAAGTATTCTAACCGTGCCAGTTATGAGGTATTGGTTCAGCACTCTCCACGTCTTTCGAAAGGTTTACCAGAGCGAGAAGATAGCTTGGAAGAAGCCTACTGGGAAAGATAAATGAAAAAAGCGCCAACAGGCGCTTTTTTTGAACTAACTTTCGATGTAAGTTAGATCAGGAACTCTTCTAGGCTCTTGCCTGCATCCAATTGCTGTTGAATAGCAGATGGGGTGCGACCTTGACCGGTCCAAGTTTTAGTTTCACCGCTTGCATCCACGTATTTATATTTTGGTGGACGAGGTGCACGTTTCGATTTTGTTTTGGTTTTTGTTTCACCAGCAAGCGCAGAGTAAAGGGCATCAATATCGATACCTTCTTTAGATATTTGCTCAGCAATTGCAGCCAGTTTGGCTTCTTGCTCTGCCGCTGCTGCACGCTGCGCTTCTTCCTCTTCTTTACGCTCAGTAAAGACTGTCGTTAATTTGCTTAGGGCGTCTTCCAGTTGCTCAAGAGTCAGTTCACGTGCTGCTGCACGAAGACTACGAATATTTAATAGTGTTTTTGTTAGTTCAGACATAACATCTCTCATTGTTATCTTATTTAAGAGTATTTCTTAAATACTAATCCTGATATTTAAACATTACAATCCATTCTTAGCAGAATGCGATAAATTTATTGTTACTGTCAGCCAAATTTACCTTTCTTTACTTTATTGGAGCGATCATTCGGCTAAGTCCTGTTTTGACGCTCAGATTTAATAATAGAGTTTCATATCTATTATTAAACGTTTCTAATCCTGATGGCACTGTTTAGATAAAAGTCGCCGAAATCAGCATGAGAACGAATTTGCCTAATAGTTGGCATTATAATGTCGATATAGTTCAAATGAACCACCTCAATACGTTTTCTTTTACGATTTCGATCACAGCACATATTTCGACTTCGAGAAAGTGCTATCTATTTGGTATTGCAGTCAACACCGAGTTTTTAATGTCCCGGGCGTTGTACGTCAGCACAGTGTGAAATGTCACCAAATTGAGAGTTGGCTTCCCGTTTGTACCATCGCTAAGCAATAAAAGTGACAACAAAACGAGCCAAATTGTTGAAATGCAGTTTTAGATGGGTACAATGGCGCCACCTAATGCATGACTACAGCAAAACCTTTGTTAATTTGATGTTTCATTGGTTGATTATTTTGGTTGTGCGGTAGAGGAGCGGAATAAAATAGTAGCGTTTGTTGGGGTGATGCCAATGAGCATGCGTGAAAGGTTATCTCGCCGAAGTGGGCTTCCATATCAAAGGAGCTCGCTGGGGTTAGTCTCGAAAGGGCTAACACTGCCATAGTCTATAATGTGTAAAACTATGGAGCGCTACTGTAGGGTTGGGTGAATTGTCTACTTCCCTGTCGCTAAGTTCAACATTATCAACGGCCTCGTGCGGTTGACTAATCTGCAGTAGATCTCTAACCATTTATTACTGGTTTTTGAAGATCATGAATTTAATTGATTTTGCCTCATCTCCTTTATCTCTTTTGCCACCACTCGTGGCGTTGAGTCTTGCGATCATTACGCGTCGCGTTCTTGTGTCTCTCGGTGTGGGTATCGTTTTAGGTGCCGTATTGCTTAACGACTATTCGTTTGCGAGTGCGTCGGGTTATCTTGCGTCAACCGTATCGGGCGTTTTCGTAGAAGACGGTGGCCTCAATACTTGGAACATGAGTATTGTTGGCTTCTTGCTTTTGCTCGGTATGATGACAGCACTGCTGACGCTCTCAGGCGGCACTCGCGCGTTCGCTGAATGGGCGCAGTCTCGTGTGAAAAGTAAGCGCGGTTCAAAACTGCTTGCTGCGTTTTTGGGCGTGTTCATTTTTGTCGATGATTACTTTAACAGCTTGGCGGTGGGTGCGATTTCTCGCCCAGTCACGGACCGTTTTTACGTCTCTCGCTCTAAGCTGGCTTACATTCTCGATTCGACCGCTGCCCCTATGTGTGTCTTGATGCCCGCATCAAGCTGGGGTGCCTATATTATGACCATCATTGGTGGCATCTTAGTCTCTCATGGCATCACAGAGTATTCCGCGTTGGGCGCTTACGTGCGTTTGATTCCGATGAACTTCTATGCGGTATTTGCGCTGTTGATGGTGTTTGCTGTGGCTTGGTTTGGTCTCGACATCGGTAAGATGCGCAGCCATGAAATTGCGGCGTCTCAAGGCCGTGGCTTTGACAAAGATGCAGAGAACGACACCAAAGAAGCGCATGAGCTCAATGAAGAGCTGGATATTCGTGAAAGCGAAGGCGGACGCGTTCTTGATTTGGTTTTGCCTATCGTGCTGTTAATCATTGCAACGGTCGCGGCCATGCTTTACACCGGTGGTCAGGCGCTTAAAGCGGATGGTGAAGCGTTTAATCTGCTGGGCGCTTTTGAAAACACCGATGTGGGTTTGTCTTTGATCTACGGTGGTATTGTGGGTTTGGCAACTGCGCTGTTTACGGTGGTTAAGCAACGCATTGCGACCATCGAAATTGCTCGTACACTGTGGATTGGTGCGCGCTCAATGTTTGGTGCGATCCTCATTCTAGTCTTCGCGTGGACCATTGGTAGCGTGATTGGTGACATGAACACAGGTAAATACTTGTCAACGCTGGCGCAAGGTAGCATCAACCCACATTGGTTGCCGGTTATCCTGTTCTTGCTCTCGGGCTTGATGGCGTTCTCGACCGGTACCTCTTGGGGTACATTCGGTATCATGTTGCCGATTGCGGGTGATATGGCTGGAGCAACAGATATTGCCTTGATGTTGCCAATGCTGAGTGCGGTGCTCGCAGGTTCGGTCTTTGGTGATCACTGCTCACCGATTTCGGATACCACGATCTTGTCTTCGACGGGTGCTCGTTGTAATCATATTGATCACGTCTCGACTCAGTTACCTTATGCGTTATCTGTAGCAGCGATCTCTTGTGTCGGCTTTATCACTCTCGGTATGACAGCGTCGGTCGGTCTCTCATTTGCGGTCGCCAGCGTGGCGTTTGTGGCCGTGTGCGCGGTGCTTTCAATGATGTCTAAGTCGAAGCTAGCGAGCTGTGCGACGTCCTAAAACGATAGACAGTTCGTATCTAACTGACAGATTCTATTGATTATTTTAAGGAGGCTTTGGCCTCCTTTCTTATTTGTATTAGACAAATAAGAAAAAGTTGAAATTAAAGGTTGAAAAGATCCCTGAGCTTGGTTAGTGTGGGTATCAACCAAGCGAGCTAAGAGAGCTTTTTCAGTATGCGCAATTTTGTAATGAACATTCATCATCACCATCACCCAATCTAGTCTTTCGGGAGATGTGCGCATACCCGGGAGATAGGAAACTCCCGGAGGTAAAAATCGCAAATATAATGATTTATGACCCTCGGGAGACAAACCTTCCGAGGGTTTTTTAGTTTTTAAGTCTAACGTTTTGAAAGATTTCGAACACAGGGATACAAGAGTCATGCAAACACAACGCCTAAGAATCGCCATTCAGAAAAAAGGTCGTCTAAGTAAAGAGAGCCAAGCACTGCTGAAAAAGTGCGGTGTGAAATTTAACGTCATGGGTGAAAAACTGGTGGTTCACTCAGAGAACATGCCAATCGATTTGCTGCTTGTGCGTGACGACGATATCCCAGGTTTGATCATGGACGGTGTGGTTGATCTTGGTTTCATTGGCGAAAACGAATTGGAAGAAGTCCGCCTAGACCGCAAAGCATTGGGTGAGCCTAGTGAGTTTGTGACATTGCGTCGTCTCGATTTTGGTGGCTGCCGTCTTTCTATCGCGATTGATAAGGATGAAGAGTACAACGGCCCGCAAGATTTGGCCGGTAAGCGTATCGCTACCACCTATCCACAATTGTTAAAAGCCTACATGGATGAGCAAGGCGTACCGTTCTCAACCTGTATGCTGACCGGTTCTGTTGAAGTCGCGCCACGTGCTGGCCTTGCTGATGCCATCGCCGACCTAGTGTCTACCGGCGCTACTTTAGAAGCGAACGGCTTAAAAGAAGCGGAAGTCATCTTCCAATCAAAAGCGACCCTTATTCAGCGCAAAGGTGAGTTCGCACAAGATAAAACCGAACTGATTGATAAGCTATTGACTCGTATGCAAGGCGTTCAGCAAGCGAAAGAGTCGAAATACATCATGCTGCACGCCCCAGCAGACAAACTTGAGCAGATCAAATCGCTCCTTCCTGGCGCAGAAGATCCAACCGTTTTGCCGCTCTCTGCTGATAAACAAAAAGTGGCCGTTCACCTTGTTAGTACCGAAAACTTGTTCTGGGAAACCATGGAACAACTCAAAGAGCTTGGTGCTAGCTCAATCCTAGTACTGCCAATTGAGAAAATGATGGAGTAAGGGCGATGAGAACAGTTGTTTGGCAATCATTGAGTGAATCTCAACAAGACTCCATTTTAGAGCGCCCTGCCATTACCGAAGGGGCGAATATTACCGCTGCGGTGTCTGAGGTTATCGCACAAGTAAAAACGCAAGGCGATGCTGCTCTATTGGCGTTGACGGAAAAGTATGATCGCGTCAAACCAGAGTCGATTCGAGTCTCAACTCAAGAGATTGAGGCGGCGTCAGAGCGCTTAAGCGAAACCATGAAGCAAGCGCTTGAGCAAGCGTACGCCAATATCGCTAAGTTTCACAAAGCCCAAAAGCCACAGCCTATTAAAGTTGAAACGCAACCTGGTGTTGTGTGTGAACAAGTGACTCGAGCGATTCAGAAAGTCGGTCTTTATATCCCAGGTGGCAGTGCGCCACTGCCATCGACCGTATTAATGCTCGGCGTACCGGCTAAGATTGCGGGTTGTCGTAAAGTGGTACTCTGCTCACCACCACCGATCGCAGATGAAATCCTCTACGTGGCGAAGCTGTGTGGTATCGATGAAGTTTACAATGTTGGTGGTGGTCAAGCGATTGCTGCGATGGCTTACGGAACAGAAACCGTGGCGAAAGTGGACAAGATTTTCGGCCCAGGTAATGCGTACGTCACAGAAGCTAAGCGCCAAGTGAGCAACGATTTTCGCGGTGCCGCGATCGACATGCCAGCGGGCCCTTCTGAGGTGTTAGTGATCGCTGATGAGACCGCCGACCCAGATTTCATTGCTGCGGATCTCTTGAGCCAAGCTGAGCACGGCCCAGACTCACAAGTGGTGCTGGTCACGCCATCGCCAGTGATTGCCGATCAAGTGACGGATGCCGTTCAGCGTCAGCTCAAAGTACTGTCTCGCGCTTCTATTGCAGAAAAAGCACTGGCGTCGAGTTTGATCATCATTTCTGATTCCATCACTCAGGCGGTTTCTATTTCGAACTACTATGGCCCAGAGCACTTGATCGTACAGACCAAGAACCCACGTGAGCTGCTACCCCTTCTTGATAACGCAGGGTCGATTTTCCTTGGTGATTGGTCTCCTGAGTCAGCGGGCGACTATGCGTCGGGCACCAACCACGTTCTGCCTACCTATGGTTACACTCGCACCTATTCAAGCCTAGGCTTGGCGGATTTCTCCAAGCGTATGACGGTGCAAGAGCTCTCAGAGGAAGGGATTAAAAATCTTGCGCCGACCGTCGTGACCATGGCGGAAGCAGAAGGACTGGATGCGCACAAACGCGCCGTAACCATTCGTGTTGAAAAATTGGCTCAGAAGCAAGGGTAAGAGATGGAAAAGCTAGCACGCAAACAAGTTCAGCAACTGACGCCTTACCTGTCAGCACGTCGCATTGGCGGCAGTGGCGATGTGTGGCTCAATGCTAACGAGTCGCCGTTCAACAATGAATACAAAACGGATTTCGCCCGCCTGAATCGCTACAGTGAGTGTCAACCTGCTGAGTTGATTAACGCTTACGCCGCTTACGCGGGCGTGAAACCTGAACAAACGCTCACCTCGCGCGGTGCGGATGAGGGTATTGAGCTTTTGATTCGCGCATTTTGTGAGCCGGGTGAAGACGCCATTTTATATTGTCCACCTACCTACGGAATGTACGCTATTTCAGCGGAAACCATTGGTGTGGAGAAAAAAGTGGTGCCGTTGACCCAAGATTGGCAACTGGATCTCAGCGCCATTGAAGCCAATCTAGACAAGGTAAAACTGGTCTTTGTTTGCAGCCCTAACAATCCAACCGGTAATTTGGTTAAGCGTGAAGACATCGTCCGACTGCTTGAGATGACCCAAGACCGCGCTATCGTTGTGATGGATGAAGCTTACATCGATTTTTGTCCAGAAGCATCGACGGTCGATTTACTGGCTCAGTACCCCAATTTGGCTATTTTGCGCACTTTGTCCAAGGCGTTTGCCCTTGCCGGTCTGCGCTGTGGCTTTACCTTGGCGAATGAGGCGTTGATCAACGTCTTGCTGAAAGTGATCGCGCCATACCCAGTGCCTGTGCCAGTGGCGGATATTGCCACCCAAGCCCTCTCAGAGGCAGGGCTTGCTAGAGCCAAGTTCCAAGTGCTGGACCTCAACGCCAACCGCGCGTATTTGCAAGCGGGCCTGTCGACCATTGCCGGTTTAACGGTGTTCGAAGGGTGGGGCAACTATCTATTGGTGAAGTTCCCTGATGGTGATGCACTGTTTAAAGTCGCGTGGGAAACTGGCATTATTTTGCGCAATTCGCCAATTGAGGATTGTGTCCGCATCAGTATTGGTAGTCGAGATGAGTGCGAGAAAACACTCGGTTTTATCCGCAACTACTATTTATCCGCAAGTGCTATTAATCCGTAAGCACTATAGCGCGTGATGACACGCAGTAAAGAAACAAATGGGCGCTGGCTGTGGCGGGCGCCTTTGAGATTGAGATAAGGAAGTTCGAGTGAGCACACAACAAAAAATTCTTTTCATTGACCGAGACGGCACCTTAATCGTCGAACCGCCGGTTGATTTTCAAGTCGATCGTTTAGACAAACTCAAGCTAGAGCCGTTTGTGATCCCAAGCCTGCTTGCGCTGCAAGACGCAGGGTATCGCTTGGTGATGGTCACAAACCAAGATGGCCTAGGCACAGACAGCTATCCGCAAGCGGATTTCGATGCGCCGCACGACATGATGATGGAAATCTTCTCCTCTCAGGGTGTGAAGTTTGATGATGTATTGATTTGTCCTCACTTTGAAGAGGACAACTGTTCGTGCCGTAAACCGAAATTGGGTATGGTCAAAGAGTACCTTCAAGGCGGCAAAGTGGATTTCAAGCACTCTGTGGTCATTGGCGATCGCGCGACCGACCTTCAACTGGCGGAAAACATGGCGATTCGCGGCATCCAATACCACCCAGAAACCATGGGGTGGCCGACAATATTAAAAGAGCTCACCGTGAATGCTCGCGTTGCTGAAGTGGTGAGAACCACCAAAGAAACCGACATCAAAGTGAAGGTTAATCTCGATGAGCAAGGTGGCAACGCCATCAGCACTGGTCTTGGCTTTTTTGACCACATGCTAGACCAAATTGCGACGCACGGCGGCTTCCAAATGGTATGTCAGGTGGAAGGCGATCTGCACATCGACGATCACCACACCATCGAGGATACCGCACTTGCGTTGGGCCAAGCACTAAAAGAAGCGTTGGGCGATAAACGTGGGATTGGCCGCTTTGGTTTCAGCTTGCCGATGGATGAGTGTCTTGCTCAGTGCGCGTTGGATCTCTCTGGCCGACCTTACTTGAAGTTTGATGCCAAGTTTAGCCGCGATCAGGTCGGCGATTTATCCACTGAAATGGTGGTGCACTTCTTCCGCTCATTGACCGACACATTGGCGTGTACCTTGCACCTCTCTTCAGCAGGCGATAATGATCACCACATCATCGAAAGCTTGTTTAAGTCGTTTGGTCGCACTTTACGTCAAGCTATTAAAGTGGAAGGCAATGAACTGCCGAGCAGTAAAGGCGTGTTGTAAGGAGAGAGACTATGACAAAGCAAAACGTCGTTATCATCGACACTGGCTGTGCCAACGTCTCATCGGTCAAGTTCGCTATTGAGCGCCTAGGTCAATCCGTGACGATTTCAAAAGATCCTGATGTGGTGCTCACTGCGGATAAGCTGTTCTTACCCGGTGTTGGCACGGCAAGCGAAGCAATGAAAAACCTTGCTGAGCGTGATTTGATTGATTTGGTGAAACGGGTCGAAAAGCCACTGCTTGGTATCTGTTTAGGTATGCAACTGCTTGGCAAACTCTCCCAAGAGAAAGGCACGCAAGGCGAAAATGCGGTTGAGTGTCTCGGTCTTTGTGATGGCGAAGTGCGCTTGATGGAGACGGGTGATCTTCCGCTCCCGCACATGGGGTGGAATACGGTATCGGCCACCCCAGATCACCCACTGTTTAAGGGGATTGAAGAGGGCGAGTATTTCTATTTCGTCCATAGCTTTGCGATGCCTGTCGGCGACTACACCATCGCTCAGTGTGAGTATGGCCAACCCTTTACCGCTGCGGTGCAAAGTGGCAATTACTACGGGGTGCAATTTCACCCAGAGCGCTCATCGAAAGCCGGCTCAAAACTGATTGAAAACTTTTTAGCATTATAGGGACATAACCTTCGTGATTATTCCAGCACTCGATTTAATAGAAGGTCAGGTCGTTCGTCTTTATCAGGGCGATTACGGCCAAGTGACCGAATACAAAGTGGATCCAGCTGAGCAGTTTAATCTGTATCACCAAGCTGGCGCCAACTGGCTGCACCTGGTCGATTTGACTGGTGCGAAAGACACCAGTGCGCGTCAGTTAGACCTGATTGCCAAACTGTTAGCCAGTACCCCTGCAAAAATTCAAATTGGCGGCGGCGTGCGCAGTGAGCAAGACGTGGTGGATTTACTTGAAGCCGGCGCCGAGCGCGTCGTGGTTGGTTCCACAGCGGTGAAGCAACCAGAACTGGTCAAAGGTTGGATGGAAAAATACGGTGCGGAGAGAATTGTCTTAGCGCTCGACATCAATATCGATGATCAAGGTGTACGCAAGGTGGCGATCTCCGGCTGGCAAGAAGATTCAGGCGTGACGATTGAAGCCTTAATTGACGATTATCTAACCGTCGGATTACAGCATGTTTTATGCACGGACATCTCACGTGATGGTACGTTGACGGGCTCTAACGTTGAGCTTTATGTCGACCTATGCAAGCAGTACCCGCAAGTGCAATTTCAATCGTCAGGGGGCATTGGGTCGCTGGCTGACATCGAGGCGCTCAAAGGTAGCGGTGTGTCTGGCGTGATTGTTGGTCGTGCGTTACTCGATGGCAAATTTACTACAGAGGAGGCGTTTGCATGTTGGCAAAGCGAATAATTCCCTGTCTCGACGTTCGAGATGGTCAGGTGGTGAAAGGGGTTCAGTTTCGCAACCATGAAATTATCGGTGACATCGTGCCCCTCGCGCAGCGTTACGCTGAAGAAGGCGCGGACGAGTTAGTGTTTTACGATATTACCGCATCCAGTGATGGCCGCGTGGTCGACAAGAGCTGGGTAGCCCGGGTTGCTGAGGTCATTGACATTCCTTTTTGTGTGGCTGGTGGTATCAAATCGGCTGAAGATGCGGCGCGGATTCTCGAGTTCGGTGCTGATAAAGTGTCGATTAATTCGCCGGCCTTAGCCAATCCACAGCTGATTACCGATCTTGCGGATAAATTTGGTGTGCAGTGCATCGTGGTAGGCATTGACTCTTATTACGATAAAGAGACAGGCCAATACCAGGTGTACCAGTTCACTGGTGACGAACAACGTACCAAAGCGACACAGTGGGAAACACGCGACTGGGTACAAGAAGTTCAAAAACGAGGCGCCGGTGAGATTGTCCTTAACATGATGAATCAAGATGGCGTGCGCAACGGCTACGACATCGAGCAGCTCAACATGGTGCGTGAAGTGTGCAAAGTACCACTGATTGCTTCCGGTGGAGCCGGTGAAATGGTCCACTTTGCAGACGCTTACCATCAAGCTAACGTCGATGGTGCACTAGCGGCTTCCGTTTTCCATAAGCAAATCATCAATATTGGTGAGTTAAAACACTACCTGAAACAACAAGGCGTAGAGGTACGAGTATGAGTTTTGCGAGCGGGCAAGTGAGCGCACTTGCTGAGCGTATCGATTGGGACAAAGTGGATGGCTTAGTGCCTGCGA
Organism: Vibrio sp. R12-SW3-ISO1; assembly: GCF_059834005.1. Classification (NCBI taxonomy): domain Bacteria; kingdom Pseudomonadati; phylum Pseudomonadota; class Gammaproteobacteria; order Vibrionales; family Vibrionaceae; genus Vibrio; species Vibrio sp. R12-SW3-ISO1. Next base: position 133,148 of record NZ_JCBDGK010000041.1, on the reverse strand, counting down.
TTGTTCAAGACTTCCAATCGAGCCAAGTGCTGATGATGGGCTACATGAATCAAGATGCGCTAGAGAAAACCGCGCAGACAGGACACGTGACCTTCTTTTCACGTACGAAATCACGCCTGTGGACGAAAGGTGAGACCTCAGGGAATGTGCTTCAACTGAAAAACATGGCGCTTGATTGCGACAACGATACCTTGTTGGTCAAAGTGGAGCCTATCGGACCGACGTGCCACACAGGTACCACGACGTGCTGGGACGCTGACAAGCAAGAAGAGTCGCAAATGGTGTGGCTTCATCAACTTGAGCAGCTATTGGCTGCCCGCAAGAGTGCCGACCCAGACTCTTCCTATACTGCCAGCCTTTATGCCCGTGGCACCAAACGTATTTCGCAGAAAGTGGGCGAAGAGGGCGTTGAAGTCGCGCTTGCGGCGACGTCGGGCGACAAGGCGGAGCTAGTGTGTGAATCGGCCGATTTGATCTACCACTTGATGGTATTGCTTCAAGACCAAGGTCTATCGATGAACGATGTGATCAATAAGCTTAAAGAGCGTCATAAGTAACATGATTATTGATGAATGAGTGGTGCATGACATCGCTTGCTGACAGAAAAACGCTCTCGGCGATACCGAGAGCGTTTTTTTTGAGCGTCTATTCGAACAAAAAGAAGTAGCCGTAACCGACCAGTAACGCCGGTAAGGCTGAATAGACGGTCGCGACTAAGGCGGCTTTTGGCGCCAGTGCAATCGCCGGGAACAAGGCATCGCCATCGTTAGAGATGGCATTCGCCAATTGTGCCGATAGGGGCGCCGCACCAGAGATATACAAACTGGTCACCAAAATTTGCGGCCCGCACCCGGGAAGCAGACCCACAGCAACCCCCATTAGAGGCATCCAAACCCCAAGTTGAGCGACACTGTCACTGATATCGATATGCGCAGCCTGTTGGATGAGCTCAAAGGCGAGGAAGGCGACAATCACCCAGGCAGTCACAAAGTTGGTATCTTGCGCGGCTTTTTGAATCGGGTGTGACGAGACGATTTTGCAATCTTCCGCCACCGTTGACTCATAGTCTTTGATCTCACGAGTTAGAGACCACAGCAGCATACTAATGACAATCAAACCCGTCCCAAGCCACTCCATGGTCATGTCAGGCACGTTTAACCACTGATTCACATCAACTTGAAAGGAACCGAGTATGGCGACAAGAGCGGTGGGGATCAGCAGCCACTTCCAGAATGTCCCTTGCAGATTGATGGCTTGAATTTCAATCGCTTTACTCGTCTCTTTATTGGCTGCGTGTTGCAGCGTCTGTAACGTTAGGGCTTGCTTGAGTGCGGGACGCAAAAAGTCGTCTTTGTGAATTGCGTTAACCACCAAGCCACTGACAATACCCACGACAACACCCAGTGCAATCACACCCAATCCCACATTTGGCTGGCTGGCGAGGAGCAGAAAGGCCGCATCACCCATGGTGGCGGTCAGCACAGCGACGATGGCGCCAAATCCGACCCGGCCACTAACAAATTGAGTGGTCACGACAATCGCGCCACCGCAACCTGGCAGCGCGCCGAGCAGAGCGGCAAAAATCACTTGGTAGTGGCGCGAGTGCTGATACAGCGCCACGATTCGGTTGTCCGAACGAGTGATCTTCGCAATCGAGTGGTAGAGAGCAAGCGTCATTGCCACGTAGCAAGACACGGCCCAGAAGGCATCAGAGAGGGTTGAAACCGTGAGCGCGCGTGTTGAGTCGTTTAATAACAGCGCCAATAGCCCTACTGGTAGCAGCAAGCGTTTGTAAGCGGGTCTAAATTGCAGCGAGTCAAGCGTGGCAGTTTGGGCATCGAAGTGATTCATAGTGCAAACCATCGTAAAGCATTTCCTTGATTATATGAAAATGATAATGATTTGCAAATGCATTTAAGTCGATTTCACCTATCGATTCAATGGCTAAAACGAGCCCGTTTAAACCCCTTACTTGACAAGTGGTAAGCGCTGATGGTTGCAAGAGCACGAAGGCTATCGGTACTTCATCACGAGTTCATCATAGCGTCCGCTCTGTTTTAGCTGGTGGAGCCCTATCATAAAACGGACCATTAGGGTGTTTTTTTCGGGATGATCTTTGGCGATGGCGAGATGCACGGGTTTTATCATCAAGCTTTTATCGACAAAGTAAAAGTGGTCTGAGTCTAAACCGATTTCCTTCATGGTATGAATGGCGGCTCGCTCATCGGCGATGATGGCGTCAACGCGTTTTGCGCGCAGTTTTCGAAGATTGGTGGCGAGATCGCTCGCGACGACCCGAGTAAAGTAGGTGGATTCATTAAAGCGCTCTCCATAGCCATAATCTTCAATAATGCCGACCGTCATGCCTTCTAACGAGGTGAAGTCTTGGTACTCAAAGGCGTTTTCTTTTAGCACAATGAACTTTAGGTGGACCATCAAATAGGGCACGCTAAATTCTAGCTCTTGGGTGCGATCGTCAGACCACCAAAGCGACACCAGCATATCTTTTTTACTGTTTCGCACTTCTTTAAGTGAGCGCAGCCAAGGCAAAATTTCCAAATCGATGTCATAGCCCTGCGTGGCAAACGCTTCTTGAACAATCTCTATCGCTAGCCCGGAGTTGACCCGTTCAAACACATAGGGAGGCCACTGCGCTTGAGTGGCGCGTATCACGGGAGGGCTGGCCCAAAGCGCTGTGCTAAGGAGAAGCAGCGGCAGAGCATAAAAACAAAAACGCATGGCGTTGACTCATTTATGATTATTGTCTTTTGAGTGTAGACACCTTTTGCCCGACAGCCAAAACACCCGATAGGGGTTAATTGGCGCTTTTGGCACCGTTAGGCGATGACAAATTCTCAAAATCAGGTAAAGTATCGGGCTTCGTGAGTAATCGCCCAGATCGGGCTCGTAATAGTCGTATAGGAAATAAGATGATTCTAGTCGTAGGTCACAAGAACCCTGATAGTGATAGTATTTGTAGTGCTTTGGTGGCAACTGAACTGCTGAAAGCACGTGGCGAGCAAGCCATGCCTATCCGCCAAGGTGAAATCAACCGTGAAACTCAACACATCCTTGACGTTGCTGGTGCAGAGACGCCAGAGCTTCGTACGTCTGTGGCCGGTGAGAAAATCTGGTTGGTTGACTATTCAGATCTCGCACAGGCACCTGATGATGTGGCAGACGCAGAAATCCTAGGTATCGTCGATCACCACCGTCTAGGTGATGTGATGACCATCAACCCGATGGAAGCGTGGATCTGGCCAGTAGGCTGTACCAACACGGTTCTATTCAATATGTTTAAAATCGAAGGCCACACAATCACGCCTAAGATTGCCAAGTTGATGATGTCGGCTATCTTGTCTGACACTGTGGGCTTTGCTTCGCCAACGTGTACGCAAAAAGACAAAGACGCGGTTGAAGAGCTAGCGAAGATCGCAGATGTGGCAGACATTGATGCCTTCATCAAAGACCTTCTGATTGCTAAGACGAACATTGAAGGTCTGTCAGCAGCGGAATTGGTTGAGAAAGATCTTAAAGGTTACCCATTCAACGGTCGTGATGTCATGGTGGGTCAGGTTGAGCTTGCAACCCTAGAGCAAGTTGATGGTATGATTGATGCGCTGGAAGCGGATCTTGAGCGTCGCTGCGATGAAGAAGGTCTTGCGTTTGCAGCTGTGATGCTGACAGACATCACCACAGCGCAAACTCGTCTACTCTATAAAGGTGAGTGGGCGCAGAAGCTGGTTAAGCATGAGAAAGATGGCATGCTGATGATGGAAAACACGCTGAGCCGTAAGAAGCAAGGCTGGCCTTGGCTACAAACTGAGTTGGCGTAATCCAAACAGTGATCATTTTCAAGCGCTTACAGGGTCGCCTGTGAGCGCTTTTTTCTTTGTTTAAGGGGGTAACATGTCACTCAGTGAAGAGCAAAAGACAAGCATTAACAAGATGCGTCCGGATGAGCGTTTTAATTACTGTTTAAATGCGATCGCAAAAGAGCGCAAAGTGTGGATCTTAACCGATGAGCATGGCTGCGTGATGCTCAACACCGAAGATGATGATTGCGTGCCTGTGTGGCCCTCTGAAGAGTTTGCGCGTGAGTGGGCGACCGGTGAGTGGTCTGAGTGCGAGCCGCAATCCATTTCCACCGCAAAATGGTTCAGCCGTTGGACCGTCGGACTTGAGCAAGATGAGCTCTCTGTCGTTGTCTTTCCTGACAGCAATGAAGAGGGCGTCGTGCTGTTTCCAGACGAGTTTGAATTTGAGCTGAAAAAGCGCGGTTAATCGTGCCCGATGAACGTGATTAATAGCCACCAACCAGCTTAAATAGCTGGTTGTTTTTTGCCTGCTTGGCCGCATCGCGTAAGATGCCTTGTTGCTGATAGCGTTGCAGCAGTCTACGCACCACTGGCGCGGCCTGCTCTCGACTCATACCGGGGCGTAGCTCAGCTTCGTAGAGCAGTTTTAATAAAATGACGTCGAGAGGCGAGAGCAGATCTTCAGGCGTTTCGTCATTAAAAATCGAAGGGTAGGCGCTTTCTGCGTCATTGGGCAGACCAAGCACTTGGGTGATCTCTTCGACGATGCATGCCAGCAGCTTGCCGTGACTGCGCGCTTGATCCACCGGGATAATGACGACCCCTTTGTCGATAACGCTGCTGTTCGTATAACTAAAGCTCGCTTTGCAGATGGCCCCCTTGATGTGCTCAAGAGCAAAAAGACCTATTTCGTCGGCGATCTCGTCTTGCCACTGACTTTGACGGGTGAATATCCACACCACGTTGGCGTCCTCCCGGCGTGAAACGCGCCGAATGTCATGGCCAGTCATCGCGGATAAGTCGCGCAGATGCGCATTGGTGAGCTCATCATGAAGCGCATGATCAGCCACGCGGTGATCAACCCAAATACGAATCGGCGCCTGCCATTTTGTCAGTGGCTTGTCACCAGGGCGGTATTCGTTTTTTAGTGCAACATCGAGAAAAGCGCGTTCAACAAAGGTTGGGTCAAGCCAGGTCGTCTGACTAGGGTAGGCGAAGGTGAGGTGAGCAAAGAGCAGCAAGGGGCTAAGTAGAATCGCTTTGCCCCGTTTGAATAGATAGATTCGCTGTTCCATTGCTGACTTCCCTGATTGAAATGGCGATTTAGCGAAAGCAGAGCGCTTTGTTAAAGTGGCTTTCAACCATGCGCTGAGTGATCGGGTGTTGTGGGTCAGTCAGCACCTTGTGGGTATCACCCGCCTCGACCACTTCTCCCTCGTGCATCACCATCACTTTGTCAGTGATGTGTTTGACGGTGCCAATATGCTGCGACACATAGACAAACGATACGCCCATCTCTTCTTGCAGTTCTAGAAACAGGTTGATGATCTGTGAGCGCATTGCCATATCAAGACCATTAAGCGCTTCGTCGGCGATGATGACAGAAGGCTGCAAAATCAACGCTCGCGCGAGACAGACGCGCTGTTTTTGACCTGTTGCCAACATTTGCGGATAGAAGTACGCATGCTCGGGCAACAATCCCACTCGAAGTAGGGTCTCTTTCACGCGCTTAATACGTGCTTCGGGTGGCATGTTGGTGTTGCGCTTCAATGGCCCCTCAAGGATACGGCCGATCTGAATTCTTGGATTGAGCGAGGTGTTCGGATCTTGGAAAATCATGCGAATGAGCTTACAACGCGTCGAGTAGTCTTCATGGCGCAGCGCTTCGCCATTCACCCGGATTTCGCCAGAGCTGGGTTCAACCACACCGGCCAACATGCGCGCTAACGTGGACTTACCAGAGCCATTTTGGCCGATAAACCCCACAGTTTGCCCTGCATCTAAGCTAAAGCTCACGGGCTTGACAGCCTGTTGGATTTTCTTTCGAAACAAGCCAGAACGCGTGACAAACTGTTTCGACAGTTGGTCGACTTCAAGTAGCGCACTCATGCTTTTTTTCTCTCCGTATTGAGTGGAAAGTGACAGGCAAATTTGTGGTTTTTAATCCGTCTGGTCATGGGGATCTCAACACACTGACGCTGCGCGTATGGGCAGCGGGGTCCAAGTCGACAGCCAATTGGCAAATGTTGCAACGGTGGAATGGTGCCGGGCAAGGATTGCAGTTTTTCTTTGTGAGGAATCCACTCACTAAAATCGGGCATCGCCTTCAATAGCGCCACGGTGTAGGGGTGTTTTGGCTTTTCAAGCAACTGCTCGGTATCTGCCGACTCCACTGATTGACCACAGTACATCACGGTGATGCGATCGGCCCACTGGGTGATGGTGGTGAGATCATGACCAATCAGCAAGATTGAAGTGTTGTTAATCTGATTCATTCGACTGAGCAAACGCAGGATTTGCGATTGCGTGATCGGATCGAGGTCATTGGTGGGCTCGTCTGCAATTAACAGCTTGGGTTTGGCCGCGATCGCCATTGCGATCATCACCTTTTGGCACTCCCCATCCGTCAGCTCATAAGGGTAGCTGTTCATCAGACGGTTGTGATCTTTAATGCCCACTTTGTGCAGTAGGCCAATGGCTTGCTTCTTACGCCAACTAAAGCGCTCGTACCAGTGGCCTTCAAAGGCGCTGGCTGGAATGGATTCAATCAGCTGTTTGCCCACTTCTTCCGATGGATCCAAACAGGTGGAGGGCTCTTGGAAGATCATCGCCACATCGCGCGCAATAACGCGGCGACGCTCTTTCGGCGTGAGTTGCAATAGGTCTATATTGCCTAAGCGCATGCGGTCGGCGGTGATTTTCCAGTTCTCTTTGCACACGCCAACGATGGCTTTCGCCACCAGACTTTTGCCTGAGCCAGATTCGCCCACCAGTCCGCGAATTTCACCTTCGTTGAGAGTCAGGCTCATTCGATCGACCGCTTTCATCAGCCCTTGTGGCGTTTCAATCTCGATCGTGAGATGACGGATATCTAACAGCGGCATTATTCAATCCCCGCATTCAATGCTTGGCGAACCCCTTCGCCAACGAGGTTGATCACGATGACAGTGAACATAATGGCAAGGCCCGGTAACGTCACTGTCCAAGGCGCTAAATAGATGAGCTCGACGGAGTCACCGAGTAGCGCGCCCCATTCGGTACTTGGGGTTTGAGCGCCAAGGCCCAAAAAGCCCAGTGCGGTGATGTCCAAGATGGCCAATGACAACGCGTAGGTCATTTCGGCTGCGATCACCACTAAGATATTGGGCAAAATGGAGTTCCACAGCAGGTAGAAATCATTCGCACCATCGAGTCTTGCGGCCATGATGTAGTCTTTTTCCACTTCTGCGTGCACCGCGATATATAAGGAGCGCACGAAACGCGGAATAAGCGCTAGACCGATCGCCAGTAGGATATTGAATTCACCAAAGCCCAGAAAGGCGACGAAAATGATCGCCAAAAGCAGGGAAGGGATCGACATCACGGTATCAAGCAAGTGGTTTAGCGTACTGGAGAGCAGGCCTTTAGTCATTCCAGCCAAAATACCGATTGAGCAACCTATGAGGGCCGCGATGAGTGTGATGATGATGGCGGCGCCGAACGTCAGCTGTGAGCCTTCGATTAAGCGCGAGAGAATGTCTCGGCCTAAATCGTCGGTGCCAAGGAAGTATTCGACGGTGCCGGTCGGATCCCAAGAAGGGGGAATCAGCAATTCACCGGTTTGTGCTTGTGGGTCATGGGGTGTGATCCACGGAGAAAGTAGCGTGATGACGATCAGCAGAATCAAACACCACAAACCAAACATCGCTAAGCTGTTGGCTTTGTAGCTGCGCCAAAAACGCTCAAACTGAGTGGGTATCGACTCTTCTTGATAGATGTTATCGCTTAGCATACCACTCCTTCCTTACCAGCGGATTAACCATAGCACCAAACAGATCCGAGACAATATTGGCGGTGAGTACCAGTGTTGCCACTACGATGACACCCGCTTGAATAGAGACGTAGTCGCGGTTTGACAAAGCATCCAGTAGCCAGCGACCAATCCCCGGCCAGTTAAAAATAGACTCGGTAATGATGGCCAAGGTTAACATGCTCGATAACTGAATACCGATTTTGGGGATGATGGGTGGGATGGCATTACGCAGCACGTGTTGAGTCACGATCTCGTGATTTGAGAGACCTTTAATCCGCGCCGCGCGAATGTAGTTTTGCCCCATCACTTCCGCAACCGAGGCGCGCATCAAGCCAATAACTTGTGTGGTCGGAGCGAGTGCCAGCACCAAGCAGGGCAAGATCAGGTGTTCGATAACACTTTGCAGCGCGTGTGCTCGGTACGCACCTTTGGCAAAAAACGCGTCAACTAAGGCAAAGCCGGTCACGTGTTCTATTTGATACAGAAGATCGTAGCGGCCGCCAACGGGAAATAACTGAAAGTGCAGTGAGAACGCCATGATCATTAATAGTGCAATCCAGAATATCGGTGCAGAATAGCCCGACATCGAGGTAAAGGAGATCGCCGTATCAATCCACTTACCTTGGCGCATGCCCGCTAACGTGCCAATCGGAATACCAATCATCAGGGAGATGACAAACGCGATAAAGCACAGCTCAATGGTGGCAGGGAAGACCACGCCAAGCTCGTCAATAATCGCCACGCCTTGCTTATTAACGCCAAAGTTTAAGTGCATCAACTCTCCGACGTAAGTCGTCCATCCTGACCAGTAGCTCATTTGGTTCCAGGCGGAGTCGGGCTCTAAACGAAGTAAGCTAAAGCCCACCATGGTCAAAATGAGCAAGGTGATGATAAAGAGGTTCAGTCTTCTTAGGGTATACAGCAGCATCAGTTCACCCTCTCCACTTTATCAAAAGGTTGTGCATTGAATGGGCTCATGCGAAAACCACGAATCGAGCGATCATGCGCTTGCAACTGCACGCCGTGATTGAGTGGGATCACGGGAAACTCTTCGTTCAAAATATTCTGTGCTTGCCTATAGAGGTTGAGGCGATAGCGAGGACGATCCACTTCAAGCGCCAAATCGAGCAAAAAGTCGAAATCTGGGTTACACCAACTGGAGACATTCAGTCCAACGCGATCGGAATCACACGACAAGAGTGGACGCAGAATGTTGTCCGGATCACCCGTACTGGCGATCCAACCGGTGAGGTAGAGATCGATGTTGCTGGAGAGGTTGGTTCGCTCGAAGCGCTCATCAGTAATGAGGTTTAAGGTGATGCCAATGTCTGCCAAGTTCGCTTGAATCAACTCCGCGGTTTTGCGCGGGCTTGGGTTGAATGCGCGAGGCTCAAGAGGTACCGACATACTGAGCTCCAAACCTTCGCTGAATCCAGATTCTCGCAGCAGTGCCAAAGCATAGTTGCGATCGTAACGAATTTGGTTGGCGTCTTTTTGGTACGCCCAAGAGCTAGGCGGCAGAACCGAATAGGCTTGGCTACCCGTACCATAGTAGACAGAATCTAAAATGTTTTGTCGGTTAATGGCAAAGTTGAGCGCCTTGCGCACGCGCGCATCTTTGAGCGCAGGGTGGGCGGTATTGACAGCAATAAAGGAGATGTTCATTGCCGGCTTGGAAATCAACTCAATGTTATCTTGCGCGCGAATGATGGGCAGTTGACTCGACAGAGGCGAGCTCAGTACATCACATTCGTTACGCAGCAGTTTAGCCAGTGTGCCAGTACCGCGATGGGAGATGTCAAACACAACTTGCTCCATCAAGGCGGGCTGTTTCCAGTAACGTGTATGGCGTTTAAGGCGAATCAGGTCGTTGACTTGGTACTCTGCCAAATAAAAGGGACCGGTGCCGACGGGGTGGGAATCTAAGCGCGCTTTTTCATCTTTTATCTCCAGTTCACTCGCGTACTCTTTGGAGAGAATCACCGGGTAGCTGGTGGCGATGTTGGATAAAAACGTGTTATCCGGACGAGAGAGAATAAAGCGGACTTGGTCATCTGAGGTAGCCACGACATCTTCAATTAAATTGGGGAAGTCGATGCTGTTAAACCAAGGGTAAATACCGCCCCCAACGTGATGAAACGGATGTTGTGGGTCAATGATGCGCTTAAAACTAAACACCACGTCTTGTGCATTCAGTGCTCGAGAGGGCGTAAACCACGGTGTGATTTGAAATTGGATGTTGGGACGAAGCGTAAACGTGTACTCCGTACCGCTTGCATCAACCTGCCATGCGGTGGCGAGACTGGGTATGGGTTCGTATGTGTCTGGATCGAGGACCAGTAAGGTATCGAAAATCTGAGGACTGAGCGCTTCAGACGTGATGCCGCTGTCGACCAGTTGCGGGTTAAAGGTCCCGGGGCCACCTTGGCCACAATAGACGAAGCCACTTTGGCGGATTTTGCTGTGGTCGATGTCGTCTCCGCAGCCGCTAAGCAAACCGAGGCCAACGAGACCGAATGTTAACTGTAGTAATGCTTTCATAGAAAGAGCGATTGCCTGAGATAAAGCACAAAGCGATTGGACATTATGCCTCAATATCTGAGTGATTTACCATAAAAGATAAGGGTAATTTATCATTAAACCTCTTGATAACCCAAGTGTTGGGTTATCAAGAGCCGATTTACTCATCGTCTGCGGAAGACTCAAGGTTTGGCGTATTTAATTGATACTTTCTCACCATTCCCCTGAGCTGATGATAGCTAAGACCGAGCAATTGTGCGGCTTTTCGCTGGTTGTATTTGCTTTCTGCCAGCACTTGGTTAAGCAGAGCGATGTCCTGCTCTTCCTGCCAGCGTTTGTAATCCATCGGAAAAGTAAACACAGGCGCACCCTCAGCGTTGGACGCCTTCTCTATAGTGTCATGAGAAGCGGATTCGAGAGGCTCACTCCACTGCGGCTTAAAAGGGTTAAAGGTTAACTCATCAATCGGCGTTTCTTGCTCGCCATGAAGGTACACGGCACGTTCGACGACATTTTTCAGCTCGCGCACGTTGCCAGGCCAGTCGTAATCGAGCAGCGCTGACTCCGCATGCTCGGTGAAGCCGGCAAAATAGCTAAGCCCTAATTCGCGGCACATCTTGATGGCGTAGTATTGGGCTAGCAATAGGATGTCTTGTTGACGCGCTCGTAGCGGCGGAAGGTAAATGACATCGAAGGCGAGCCTGTCGAGCAAGTCGGCGCGAAAATGCCCGTCTTTCGCCATGGTGGGTAAATCGGCGTTGGTGGCGCAGATGAGTCTGACATTGGCTGTCAGTGGTTTTTGCCCTCCGACTCGCTCATAGTGACCATACTCGATGACGCGCAGCAGCTTTTCTTGCACCATTTGCGGGGCAGTGGCCAGCTCGTCTAGAAACAGCGTGCCATTTTCCGCACGCTCAAATCGGCCTTGATGACGCCCTTTGGAGCCGGTAAAGGCTCCTTGCTCATGGCCAAATAGCTCGGAATCTATCAAGCCTTCGCTAAGCGCCGCGCAGTTAAGTGAAATTAAAGGTTGGTCCCAACGCTTGGACAGGTAGTGAAGGCGCTGTGCGATCAGCTCTTTGCCCGTTCCTCGCTCGCCGATAATTAATACCGGACGCTCTATCGCAGCCAATTTGGAGACTTTATCGAGCACCGCAAGAAACGCGGGTGACTCGCCAATCAGATTTTGTTGCATAGTCGCGGCTCACTCAAAATTGCCCCTATGGGCGGTTGGTAAAATTTACCTTATGTTGGTTATTTTCATCACATGCGTGTCTTTCAATCAAGGGGGAAAATCTAAGTGATTGTTTTAAATGAGCTTATTTATTGGCACGACACTTGTATTGTTCACACTCGTAGCGACAACCATTAAGGAGCCTCATCATGGGTATTTTTTCAAGATTCGCCGACATCGTTAACTCCAACATCAGTGCTCTGCTTGATAAAGCCGAGGATCCCGAGAAGATGATCCGCCTCATTATCCAAGAGATGGAGGATACACTTGTCGAAGTGCGCACTAACTCCGCCAAAGCGATAGCGGACAAAAAAGAGCTGGCGCGCAAAGTGGAAGCCATTGATGAGCAAGTGCATGATTGGCAGCAAAAGGCCTCTTTAGCATTGACTAAGCAGCGCGAGGATCTCGCCCGTGCCGCCTTGATTGAGAAACAGAAATTACAAGATGTACTCAAAGGTCTTCACACAGAGCAAACCTTAGTGGAAGAAACCATCGAGAAGCTGACCGGTGAAATCAGTAAGCTAGAGAGTAAAATTACCGAGACCCGCGCCAAGCAACAGGCGTTGGCGATTCGCAGCCAAGCGGCCTCCAATCGTCGTGATGTTCAGAAACATCTGCACACGGCCCGAACCAACGAAGCGATGGCGAAGTTTGAGCAATATTCACGTAAGATTGATGAACTGGAAGCGGAAGCAGATGTGTTTGCGCAATCTGGCCAGAGTAAATCACTTGACCAAGAATTTGCTGAGTTGCAAGCTCAAGATGAAATTGAGAAAGAACTCGCGCAACTAAAGCAGCAGATGGAAGAGAAAAAATCCTCTTAATCCCTCTGTGAAAAATCATTTCGCCGCAGAACATTCGCCCCACAACAATAGGGAGAAGCGATCAGCTTCTCCGCCTAAAAGGAGTCATGTATGTCATCGTTTATGGTTACAGGGCCATTAATTGTCTTTTTGATTTTTGTCGCCCCCTTGTGGCTTTTCTTGCACTATCGCAGCAAAAAAAGAACCAGCAGTGGCTTATCGCAAGAGGATTACCAGCGCCTGCAAAGCTTATCCAACAAAGCCGATGCGATGCAGCAACGAGTAGAAACCTTAGAGCGGATCCTTGACGAGCAGTCCCCAAACTGGAGACGTCGCTATGAGTAAACGTGAACTGTATCGAGACCCTGCCAACGGTAAGTTGTCGGGCGTGTGTGCTGGGCTGGCCAACTACTTCTCACTAGAAGTGTGGCTAGTACGTATTTTGGTCATCTCTGCAGCGCTGTTGGGCGGCTCGTTTCTGGTGCTGCTAGCCTATGTTGCTCTCAGCTTTATGTTGGAAAAAATGCCCGCCAGTTATCAAGCGGAAATGGAGAGCGAGCAAGGACATAAACTCAAGAGTAAGCCTTGGGAAAAGGGTCAAGCGCCAAGCGCATTACTCGATAATATTGAGCAAGAGTTTGATCAGCTCGAAGGCAAAATCAGAGATATGGAAGCCTACGTCACCTCAGATACGTTTAGTGTCGAGCGGGAATTTCGCTCGCTCTAACGGGGCGGCGGCAAACAGTGATGGGGCGCCCACTTCATGCCTTTATCATCAAAGCGTGAAAGTTCATCACTGAGACTGATGTCTAAAACTCGGCCAAATCCCTAATTTTCATAATAATTTATTATCCCTGTTATGGAAGCGTATATCGCTATCATCTACCTTTATTAATAGTTGGATTGAATAGATGAATAGCGAACAATGGAACTGTGACTATGAGAACTTCCTTAACGCTCTTGGTGGGCGCCGCGCTGATTAGTGGCTGCGGAAAAGAGCCTGCCCCTGTCCCTGAGCCAGACTCTCGTCCGGCGAAATTATTTACCGTCTCGGTTGGCAACACGCAATTTGAACGTCAATTCCCGGCAGTCTCTGAAGCCGGAGATCGCGCCGTTCTTGCATTTCGCGTGCCTGGGCAGCTGCAAACCATTGATGTGCGCGAGGGGCAAAATGTCACGCGTGGTCAAGTGTTAGCCACCCTCAACCCCGATGAATATGCCTTACTTGCAGAGCAAGCCAACGCCCAGTTCACACTGGCTGACGTGCAATATCGCCGCTATAAAAAACTGCGTGAAGATAAAGTCGTTTCCGAGCAAGATTTCGACCAAGCGCAAGCTAATCACAATTCGGCAAAAGCACAGCTTGATCAAGCCAACGCGAATTTGGGCTACACACGCTTACTTGCGCCTTATGATGGCACCATCTCGTTGATCCCCGCTGAAAATTTTGAATATGTCGCTGCGAAGCAAGCAGTGATGAACATTCAAACCAATCAATTAATGAAAGTGGTGTTCCAACTGCCAGACTACCTACTCAATCATTTTGCGCGAGGGGCTCAATCCCAAGCCGTCATGACTTTTGACGCCTTTCCTGAGTACCAATATTCGCTGAGCTTTCAAGAGTTAGATACGGAAGCGGACCCCAAAACCGGATCGTACAAAGTGACCATGATTATGGAGCGCCCAACGGATGTCGGGATTTTGCCTGGCATGGCTGGCATTGTCAGTGTCACCGCTGGCAGCGGAGAAGCGACCACCATCCCGAAATCAGCGCTGCTTGAACAAGACGGTGTCACTTATGTATGGCGAGTCGATGACCAAGGTTTAGTGGAAAAAGCGCCAGTCACATTGGATGAGCGCCGTTATGTGGTGTCGGGGCTCAGTGATGGCGACCAAATTGTCACCTCTGGGGTCAACAGCATGACTGCAGGTATCAAAGTGCGTGAATGGATTAAAGAGCGGGGGTTGTGATGAACAGAATATGGACCACATCGGTCGCCTTGCTGTGCACCAGCGTATTGTTTGGCTGTGAAAGAGAAGCGGACTACCTGGATTTTGGCTTGCCTAAAGTAAAAGTGGCGAGCGTCGGCAGCGAGTTCAGCGGTGATAGCCTCTTTTTTCCTGCGGTGGCCAATGCGGCTGAGCGCGCTCATCTTAGTTTTCGTGTCGCTGGTGAAATTAGCCAATTGAATGTCAAAGAAGGGGATAAAGTCGCAAAAGGTGACGTCATCGCCGTGCTTGACCCAACCGACTATCAGTTGGATGTCGACAACGCCAGTGCCAAATACACTGTGGTCGACAGTCAATATCGCCGCTCAAAACCTTTGGTGGATAAAGGGCTGTTGGCGAAGTCTCAGTTTGATGAAATTGCCGCGAACCGCCAAATTGCGCTCGCAGAACTGCAACTGGCCAAGTTGCGGCTCTCGTTTACCCAATTATTAGCCCCCGTCGATGGGGTGATTTCACGTGTGGCGGTGGATCAGTTCGAAAATATTCAAGTGGGTCAGCAAGTGGTGAACATTCACAGCTTAGACAACGTCGAAGTGGTGATTCAATTGCCAGACAGACTCTACGCCCGCCAACCAGAGCAAGCCAAACTGGAAAAAATCGATGCGGTGGTTCGTGTGCCTAGTGGCAACGAATATTCAGCAACCATCAAGGCGTTCACCACTGAGCCCGATCCCTCAACGGGCACTTTCACCGTGACCTTATCGATGCCCATGCCGGAAGAGGAGTACATTTTGGACGGCATGGCGGTCGAAGTGACCTCACGTGGGGAAAACGCAGGCTTGAATCTATCGGCAGGGGTACAAGTACCCATTGAAGCGATATTCAATGCCGATGGCGATGCACTAGCGCGCAGCGAGACCTTCATCTGGCGTCTAGACGATGACGGTACGGTTAGCAAGCAAGCCGTGGTGACCGGCAAGGCGACCAAAACATCGGTGCAGATTCTTGAGGGCCTGGAAGCGGGTCAACAAGTTGTGATCGCAGGGCTCGGGAAATTGACACAGGGAATGCAAGTTGAAGTCATTGCCAAGGAGGCGCAGCATGACGAACTCTAACCAAACGCCACGCGCAGACGACGACATTACAGGCATCGCCGCGTACTTTATTCGCAATCGAGTCATCAGTTGGATGATTTCACTGATCTTTTTGATTGGTGGAGCGGCGGCGTTCTTTGGTTTGGGCCGTTTGGAAGACCCTGCCTTTACCATCAAAGATGCTATGGTCGTCACTTCCTATCCCGGTGCCACACCGCAGCAAGTGGAAGAAGAGGTGACTTACCCACTAGAAAAGGCGATTCAGCAACTGACCTATGTCGATGAAGTGAACTCAATTTCCAGTCGAGGTTTATCGCAGATCACCGTCACCATGAAAAACAACTACGGGCCGGATGATCTGCCGCAAATTTGGGACGAGTTGCGCCGCAAAGTCAACGACCTCAAAGGCTCGCTGCCACCTGGGGTGAATGATCCACAAGTGATCGATGACTTTGGTGATGTGTATGGAATTTTGCTCGCCGTCACCGGAGATGGGTACAGTTATAAAGAGCTGCTCGATTATGTCGATTACCTGCGTCGAGAGCTGGAACTGATAGACGGTGTCAGCAAAGTCTCGGTGAGTGGTCAGCAACAAGAGCAAGTCTTTATCGAAATTTCAATGAAGCGCCTCAGTAGCCTCGGGTTATCACCGAGCACGGTGTTTAATTTGCTTTCGACACAAAATGTGGTCTCGGATGCCGGCGCGGTGCGCATTGGCAGCGAATACATTCGTATTCAGCCGACGGGTGAGTTTCAAAATGTCGACCAACTGGGCGACTTGATTTTGACCGAATCGGGCGCACAAGGGCTTATCTATCTGCGAGACGTCGCCGAGATTACGCGCGGATACATCGAAGTCCCAAGCAACATTATTACCTTTAACGGCCATTTGGCGCTCAACCTCGGCGTCTCTTTCGCGCAAGGGGTGAACGTGGTCGAAGTGGGGCAGCGTTTTGATCGCCGTTTGGCTGAGCTGAAATATCAGCAGCCGGTAGGCGTCGAGATTGCAGAAATCTACAGCCAGCCGAAGGAAGTTGACAAGTCAGTGAGTGGCTTTGTGGTCAGCTTGGGCCAAGCGGTCGCGATTGTAATTGTGGTGCTACTGTTTTTCATGGGCTTACGCTCCGGGCTCTTGATTGGTCTTATATTGCTGCTGACCGTGTTAGGTACCTTTATTTTTATGAAGTACTTTGCGATCGATTTGCAGCGCATCTCGCTTGGCGCCCTAGTTATCGCACTTGGTATGCTGGTGGACAACGCGATTGTGGTGGTGGAAGGGATACTGATTGGCACGCAAAAAGGGCGCACCCGCCTGCAAGCCGCGACAGATATCGTCACGCAAACCAAATGGCCACTGCTCGGTGCGACGGTGATTGCGGTTACCGCGTTTGCGCCTATTGGGCTGTCTGAAGACTCGACCGGTGAGTATTGCGGTACCTTGTTTACCGTGTTGCTTATCTCGTTAATGCTCAGTTGGTTTACCGCGATTTCGATCACGCCGTTTTTTGCTGACATCTTCTTTAAAGGGCAAAAAAACGCCGCGGGCAGTGAGGATGCCGATCCCTATAATGGGATTATCTTTGTCGTCTATCGACGCTTTTTGCAGTTGTGTATGCGCCAAGCTTGGCTTACCGTCATCGTCTTGGTGGTGGGGTTGGCCGCCAGTGTGTATGGCTTTGGCTTTGTTAAGCAGGCGTTTTTCCCCTCATCGACCACGCCCATGTTTCAGGCGGATATTTGGTTGCCTGAAGGGACGGACATTCGCGCGACCAACACTAAGCTCAAAGCGTTAGAGAGTTGGATCACTCAACAAGATGGCGTCGAGCATGTCACCACGACCGCCGGAAAAGGCTTGCAGCGCTTTATGCTCACCTATGCTCCGGAGAAAAGCTACGCGGCTTATGGTGAGATCACCACGCGAGTCACCAGCTATGAATCTTTGGATGCCTTGATGGTGAAATTTCGTGCCCACGTTGAGCAGCAGTTTCCGGAAGTCAATTACAAGCTGAAAAAGATTGAGCTTGGCCCGGGCGGTGGCGCAAAAATTGAGGCGCGCCTGATTGGCTCCGACCCAACGGTGCTGCGTTCGCTCGCCGCAGAGGTGCAGGGCATCATGCGTGACGATCCTGGCGCGACCAACATCCGTCATGACTGGCGTGAGCGCACTAAGGTTTTAGAGCCCAAGTTTAACGAAAGCCAAGCGAGACGTTACGGCATCACAAAATCCGATGTTGACGATTTTCTTTCGATGTCATTCTCTGGGCTCTCCATCGGTGTCTACCGTGATGGAACGACCTTGATGCCGATTGTCGCAAGACTGCCCGAGGAAGAGCGGGTGGATATTCGCAACATCGAAGGGATGAAGATATGGAGCCCTGCACTGAGCGAATTTATTCCCCTGCAGCAAGTCACGCTAGGTTATGACATGCGCTGGGAAGACCCGATTATTGTGCGTAAAAACCGCAAACGTATGTTAACCGTCATGGCTGACCCAGATTTGCTCGGCGAAGAAACAGCGGCCACCCTGCAAATTCGCTTACAAACCAAGATAGAAGCGCTCGAGTTCCCGCCGGGGTATTCGCTAGAATGGGGCGGGGAGTATGAGTCATCCGCCGATGCGCAAGCATCGCTATTTACTACGATGCCGATGGGCTATTTGTTCATGTTCTTGATCACCGTGTTCTTGTTCAACTCCATCAAAGAGCCGATCATCGTCTGGTGCACCGTGCCATTGGCCCTGATTGGTGTCACCAGTGGCCTGTTGCTGCTCGATACACCGTTTGGTTTCATGGCGCTACTCGGCTTTTTGAGTCTGTCTGGCATGGTATTGAAAAACGGCATTGTGCTGCTGGATCAGATCGAGATAGAGATGAAACTGGGTAAAGATCCCTACGTCGCGGTGGTGGATGCGGCGCTGAGTCGTGTACGTCCGGTGTGTATGGCGGCGATCACTACCATTTTAGGTATGATACCGCTGCTACCGGACATCTTCTTTAAACCGATGGCCGTGACCATTATGTTTGGTCTTGGGTTTGCCACCGTGCTGACGTTGATTGTGGTCCCCGTGTTGTATCGCCTATTCCACTCAGTACGTGTGCCGAATGGTCGGGAGCCAAGTGACCCTTCAGCACTGGGTATGCAAGAGGCGACTCAGTAACTCGCAGTTATAACAACCAAGAAAAGGAGAGTGCATGCAACGGTGCCGTTGGGTGGATGAATCAAAGCCAGATTACGTGGCTTATCATGACAATGAATGGGGCGTGCCTGTCCATGATGATAAGGTGTTGTTTGAATTTTTAATTCTCGAGTCCGCGCAGGCAGGGTTGAGTTGGTACACCATCTTAAGGCGTCGCGAGGGTTATCGCCGTGCGTTTGCAGGCTTTGACCCGCAGAAGGTCGCACAGTTTGATGCCAAAAAGGTTGAGGAACTGATGCAAGACGCCAGCATTATCCGCCACCGGCCGAAAATTGAAGCAGCGATTAACAACGCTCAGCGCTTTCTTGAGGTACAAAAGGAGTTTGGCTCATTCAGTGCGTTTATTTGGGGATACGTCCAAGGAGTGCCCGTCGATAATCGCAGTGAAGAGCGTCTCCCTGTGGCCACCACGCCGTTGTCTGATCAACTGTCTAAAGAGATGAAAAAGCGTGGATTTAAGTTCTTGGGAAGTACGACGCTTTATGCGTATCTGCAAGCGGTTGGGGTAGTCTTCGATCACGATTTGGACTGTTTCTGCCGGGAGAAAACCACGATTCAACACGCATAAGCCAAGTGAACTCAGTAACGTACAAAAGTGAACGGAGTAACGTAAATAAGCAAAGGGGCTATCAAGCCCCTTTATCGTATCGGTATACTTTTAACGTTTCGTTTGTGGCTCCGTAAGTCAACCTTATCTAAATTCATTTTCTGCATAACCAGTATGGAAACTATCCTATTGACGGATTGATATTAGCTGATATTCTCAATCATAATCAAGAATCATTCTTGTTACTATTTGCGATATGGCCATTTAGCTGCCAACTATTGGTGAGAAGAATGATTCAATATTTGAATATGGAACAACACCTTAAACGTGGTGATGTCGTGAATCCTCAGTGATACATCCTGTCATTGAGTGTGGTTAGGTAAAGGTGGAACCTCCGTATGGCAAGGCTTAAGGCTTTTTCTTTAAACATGGTATTTTCTTGGAACATCGTATTGGGTTGTGCAGTTGCGCTGGCAAGTACATGGGCAAGTGCGAAAACAATCGAACACAATTTGGGTAGCATTGAGATTGAAGGTCAGCCCAAACGCGTGGTGGTGCTTAGTTACGGCGCGTTGGATTTGCTCGATGAGTTGAATGTTGAAGTGGTGGGTGTGGTGAAGCAACTGATCCCAGAGCACCTTAGTCAATACCAAGCGGAGCAATATGCGTCGCTGGGCAGTTTGAAAGAACCCAATTTTGAAGCCATTTACATGGCGAAACCGGATTTGATCATTGCTGAAGGGCGCCAAGCGGAAATGTACTCTGCTTTGTCTGACATCGCGCCGACCTATATGTACCAAATTGACAGTGCAGATTACTGGACAACGACGCAGCATCACTGGCGTGTGATGGGGGATGTGTTTGGTCAATCCGAGCGTGTTGAGCAGATGATCGCAGACGTGCAAGCGCAGTTTGATGCCGTCGCGAAGAAAGCGCAGTCTGGTGAGTTCAGCGCGCTGACCGTGATGAACAATGGCAATCGCATTTCTATGTTTGGTCGTCAAAGTCGTTTCTCGATTGTGTATGACGAGTTTGGTTTCCATACCAACGAAAGCAAAAATGTCGAGACCGTCGCTGCGACACACGGCAACTTGATCTCCTTTGAATACATCGCTGACGCCAAACCGGATGTGATGTTTATCCTTGATAGACAACAGGCGATTGGCGCGGGCAATAATGTCTCTAAACAGCTGTTTGATAATGCTTTGGTCAACAACACACCGGCCGCCCAGCACGACCGCATTGTGTTTTTGGACCCTGCTGCGTGGTACTTGACCGCAGGGGGATACCACTCAACGCAAACCATGGTGGCCGACGTCGAAAAAGTGTTCCACTGAGCCTCTGACGTTTAAATTTTATCATTGAGACAGCGACGGATGGTGTCGGCCATACGTCTACCTTATGTAATGAATAACAAAATTCTCTTCGCAATACTTGGTTTGTGCACACTGAGTATTGCTTCTTTATTTGTGGGTGTGGCGACGATCAATTTGTCGTCTCTGATGGCTGGTGACAGTCACACGCTCGACATCATTGTGACCAGTCGGCTGCCAAGGCTGTTGGCGATCGGGCTTGCGGGCGCAGGGCTTAGTGTGGCGGGTTTGATCATGCAGCAGATTGTTCAAAACCGCTTTGCTGCCCCGTCGACCACGGGGACGGTTGACTGCGCTATGCTCGGCTACATTATCGGACTAGTGCTGTTCTCCGAGGCGCAAAGCTGGCTGCATCTCACCATCATTATGAGTTTTGCTCTGCTTGGAACGCTGATCTTTGTCCGTTTTATTCAAAAGCTGAAATTTAAGAACGCTATGCTGGTGCCATTGATTGGGATCATGTACGGCAATGTCGTCTCCTCAATGACCACTTTTATTGCTTACAAATACGATTTGGTGCAAACCCTAGGCTCATGGACAGTGGCCAATTTCGCCTCCGTTCTCAAAGGCAATTATGAAGTGCTCTATCTTGCTGTCCCGACGTCGATTTTGGCCTATCTCTACGCGAGTCGGTTTAGCGCGGCGAGCATTGGGGAGAGCTTTGCGAGAAATATCGGTCTCAACTATCAACGAATCGTCACTGTGGGCGTACTGCTGGTGGCGGTGTTGTCCTCTTCTGTGGTGATGATCGTCGGTGTGATTCCCTTTCTAGGTTTGATTGTACCGAATGTGGTGTCACTGTTTATGGGCGATAACATGTGCCGAAATCTACCCTGGACAGCGTATTGGGGTGTGTTGCTTGTGCTGATCTGTGATGTGCTAGGACGAGTGATCATTTTCCCTTATGAGGTACCGATTTCGATGATCATCAGCATCCTAGGCGGAGCCATTTTCGTGACACTGATTCTAAGGGATAAGAGCAATGCGTAATGGCGTAAAAATGGCGTTGCTGACGGCCTTGTCACTGCTGTTTATCGGTTACTTTTTGGGGAAAGGTCTGACCGTCGACAACTATCAGTTTTTCTTGTCGCGTCGCATCCCTAAAGTGCTGGCGATTGTGATTGCGGCGGTGGCGATTGCCTCGTCGTCTTTGGTGTTTCAGACCATCACCAACAATCGAATCCTCACCCCCAGTATTCTCGGCTTCGACTCGCTGTATGTGATGATTCAGGTCTTGCTGGTGGTGACGTTGGGCAGTATGAGTGTGTGGGTGGTGAACAGCGGCATCAACTTTTTGCTCTCCACGTCGATTATGTTGTTGCTCGCCATGACGCTGTTTGGCTTTTACTTCAAAAAGGCGCAGCGAAACCTGTTTACCTTGCTGCTGATTGGCGTGGTGTTGAGCAGTCTATTTAGCAGCGTCACCGGCTTCTTCACTATGATTGTCGATCCCGATGAATTTATCATGATTCAGGGGTCTATGTTCGCGAGTTTCAATAACATCAACGGTGACTTGGTCTACTGGAGTCTGTTGCCTCTCTCTTTGAGCGCGGCGTACCTCTTTTATCTCTCTCCACAGTTGGACGTTTTTTGGCTTGGTGAGGCGAACGCGAAAAGTCTCGGTGTCGATACCCAAAAGCTGACGATGAGGGTGATGTTTGCCATCACCATTTTGGTTTCCATTTCCACAGTGTTGGTCGGTCCGGTGCTGTTTTTTGGTCTGATAGTGGTGGCACTGACGCGCGAGTTGTTTCGCGCCTATCAGCATCGAGTGTTACTGGTTGGTGCCAGTTTGCTGTCGATTGTCATGTTGGTAGGTGGGCAGTGGATGGTTGAGAACCTATTAGATTTTCAAACCACGATTAGTGTCATCATCAACTTTGTCGGTGGTGCCTATTTCTTAATGTTGTTGAGCAGAGAAAAACTCAGTTAAGGCGAGCAAAATGATTACCATCCGTGGATTAAGTAAACAATACGACGAACAGTATGTGGTCAACAATGCTGATGCTTTGTTCCCTCTCGGGGAGGTGACGAGCATTATCGGCCCAAATGGGGCGGGAAAAAGTACGCTGCTTGCTATGGCGAGCCGCTTGACGGACAGTGATGCTGGAACGGTTGTGATTGGCGACAAGCCACTCAATCAATGGGAAACCCAGGAGCTTGCTAAGCATCTTGCAGTGCTGCGCCAATCCAACAACATTAATATGCGATTTACGGTGCGTGAGTTGGTCGCCTTTGGCCGTTTCCCCTACTCACAAGGACGCTTGACCAAAGCGGATCAGTCGGTCATTGACGATGCGTTGGCGCAATTGGAGATCACTGATATTCAAGATCGTTTTATCGATCAGTTGTCAGGCGGGCAACGCCAGATGGCGTTCATCGCTATGGTCGTCGCTCAAGATACCGACTACGTATTTTTAGACGAGCCACTGAACAACCTCGACATCAAACACTCGGTCGATATGATGCAGTCATTGAAGCGTCTCGCGCATAAAAATAACAAAGCGATTGTGATTGTGATTCACGATATCAATTTCGCTTCCTGCTATTCGGATAACATTATTGCGATGAAAAAGGGGCATGTGGTGAAAAGCGGCCCAACGCAGGAAGTGATTCAAGAGTCGGTATTAAGTGATATTTACGAGCTGCCTTTCACGATTCGTGAAGTCGATGGCAATCGTATTTGTATGTATTACCAAGGATGACACTCTTAGTGAATCACTCTCGCTGCATCATCCATAAAACAAAAGCGCCTTCGTGGCGCTTTTGTCATGTTGGCTGTTTGGTATTTGTCACTGAGCCGCTTTTTCGGCAATGAGAGCATTGTAGCGCTGAAAACCCGCCTCCAGATCGGCCAACAGATCGTCAACGTCTTCAAGACCAATGTGGACACGAATCAAGGTGCCAGTGAAGTTCGGGTTGGCTACCGTGCGTAAACTGTTAAAACTCTTTGGCTCGTTGGCTAAAATCAAACTTTCAAATCCACCCCATGAGTAGCCCATACTGAAATGCGTCATTCCATCGAGTAGGGCGGTGGTGGCTCTTGGGTAACTGGTTTTGAGTACAAAGGAAAACAACCCGTTGCCGCCGGTAAAGTCACGGGCAAAAAACTCATGACCCGGACAGGTATCGAGCGCAGGGTGGCGAACGTGATCCACTTCTGGACGATTGGCCAGCCACTGGGCGACTTTCAGACTGTTCTGCGCATGCTGTTTTAGTCTCACATCCAGCGTGCGAATGCCGCGCAGACCCAGATAAGCATCATCCGGCGAGACACATTGCCCCATCAGATAGCTTTGCTCACGTAACTGATCCCAGTGCTTTTCATTTGCCACCGCGGTACCTAGCATGACGTCCGAGTGACCAACGATGTATTTGGTTGCCGCCTGAATCGAAATGTCGACCCCATGTTCAAACGGTGAGAAGTGGACGCCCGCTGACCAAGTGTTGTCGAGCATCACAATGATATCGTGTTTATGCGCAATTTCGGCGAGCGTCGGGACATCCTGCACTTCCATGGTGATTGAGCCTGGAGACTCGAGAAATAGCACTTTGGTGTTAGGTTGGATAAGTGATTCGATCTCTTCGCCGATCATAGGGTCAAAGTAGGTCGTCGAGACGCCCATCTTCTTCATGATGGTGTTACAGAAATCACGTGTCGGTTCGTAACAGGTATCCACCATAAGAATATGATCGCCCGTCTCGACAAAAGAGAGGATCGCGTTGGAGATGGCGGCCGTACCACAGGGGAACAGCGCACACCCTGCGCCGCCTTCAATCTCAACCATCGCATCTTGAAAGGCAAAATGGGTGTGAGTACCACGACGACCATAGAAGAGGGTTTTGTTCGCGCGGTTGACCATGGCGTGATGTTTTTCCGCAACGGTGTCGAACACCACGGTTGAGGCGCGTTGCACGGGTGGGTTGACCACGCCGTTGGTCCATTTTTTGTCACGACCTGCGGTGACGAATTTTGTTTGTTTGCCCTCTGACATCTTAAGTCCTTGTCTTTGCTGCGTTGCCAATGAAACGAACCTCTATTTAAAACATGGCGAGCGGCAATGATCAAGCCTTATAACAGTGGGTTAAATAAGTAGAAGACACGCTCTAGGAAGCGGGAATAGAGAGAGCGTTCGTTCCACTGCTCTAACTCCACCTTATAGGCACTCTCGATGTAGCTTTGCTGTAACCAATACATCTCTTTAGTAAACGCCACGTCATCGATGGCGAGGGTCAACTCGAAGTTAAGCCATAAGCTGCGCATGTCCATATTGACGGTGCCAACTAAACAGAATTGCTCATCAATCACGACCGATTTGGTGTGCAATAACCCGCCATAGAACTCAAAAATCTCCACACCCGCTTGCATCAATTCAGCGTAGAAACCGCGTGACGCCCACTGCACCATCAGTGAGTCATTTTTGTGTGGAATGATGAGTTCTACTTTGACGCCTCGCTGAGCGGTCATCTTCAAGGTTTCCAACAAATCGGCGCTCGGGACGAAGTAAGGCGTCGTAATGCGCACGGATTGGTTGGCTTGATTGATCGCCAAGGTTAAAACTTGGGAGATCAAATGCTCAGGCATCCCGGGACCAGAAGGGACCACTTGCACAGGGTGCTGGGTCTGCCTGTCATCTATTCGGCATTCTGGAATGGAGGGTAAGCTGCGCTGGCCGGTTTCCACTTCCCAATCCCAGCAATGGATGGCAGAGAGGACATTGACGGTGGGGCCAGTGATGCGGATCATGATGTCGATCCACTGACCGACACCGGAATCTTGTTTGAAATGGGCAGGATCGACCAGATTCATCGAACCGGTATACGCCACTTTTTCATCAATAACGATGATCTTGCGATGTTGGCGCAAATCGAGGCGACGCAGAAAAATACGCCACGGGCTCACTTCGAGCGCCTGAACCACCTCGACGCCCGCTTGTTTCATCATGGTGTGCCAATCACTGCTAAAAAAGCGCGGGCTGCCTGCGGAATCGAGCAACACTTTGACATTTACGCCTCGCTTTGCCGCGCGAATAAGGGCAGAGGCGACAGAGTCGGCGAGCCCACCGGGATGCCAGATGTAAAACACCATTCGAATGCTCGATTGAGCGTGTTCGATATCCTCTATGATGGAGCGCAATATCTCATTGGGTGAACTCTGCAGAGATAATGAGTTGCCTGATAAGGCGGGCAAACCGAGGCGATTATTGCACAGTTCGTCAATGCGGGTGATGTGGCGGCCAAACATCTCAGGGGAGTGCGCATGGCAATCATTGAGTTTTGAGAACCAAGTCGCAAAGGGAGCGAGCATCTCTTTCGCCCGTTCGGCGCGTTTTCTACCTAAGTTAAGTTCGCCAAATAAGAAATAGCACCCAACGCCCACCACGGGAAGAATATAAATGATCATCAACCATGCTAACGATACGCTGACAGCGCGCCGTTTATGGACGACACGAAGCGTGACGCCAGCAACAAGTATCCAATAGAGTACGATCCCCGCGAGGGTAAGGAACTGGTAAAATTTATCCATCAATTAACCTAAGACTGCAATAGCTTGTCCATCTTACTTCGAGCCCCGTTTTCCAACAAGCGTTTGAAAGTTTGCAATGGACATAAATGCATAACATTTATGAATGCGTAATAGGGTAGAGAACGGCTTATATACCAGACTGGTTTCGTATAGCGAAACAGAACGATTGTGTTAGAGAATTGTAAAATGAAGACACAAGCATGCGCGCTAGGTCAAAAAAGCAGCATTTAACTGCGCAGGTTACAAATATGTTGGTAATTTGTACTTGGCAGGGCTTCCAATTTTACTGGTAAACTGGTTTACTTACCACAACGTTAGCGTCACTCAAAATTCTTAAAAGTGTAAAAAATAATATACACATAACTTTTAAAGACGCCTAACAGAAGCATACACAACATCAATCAAGTTTTAATGGAGTAACCGTGGCTACATCAAGTTCATCAGCCCGTGATACGTGGGGGTCTAAATTAGGCTTCATCATGGCCGCAGCAGGTTCTGCTGTTGGTTTGGGTAACATCTGGAAGTTTCCTTACACTGCTGGGGAAAGCGGCGGCGGCGCGTTCGTTGCGATTTACCTAGTGTTCGTTATTGTTATCGGTTTCAGCGTCATGCTGACAGAATTTGCGATCGGTCGTAAGACGGGTCTTTCTGCGGTTGGCGCGTTCAAGTCAACAGACCGTCGCTGGGCCTTTACCGGCGTATTGGGTGTGTTCAGTGGTCTATTGATCATGGGCTTCTACCCAGTCGTTGGTGGTTGGGCGTTAGCATACGTGTTTAAAGTCGGTGGTGGTCTACTGAGCACACCGGACGCGATTGGCAGCAGCTTTGGTGGTTTCATCTCTGATCCTGTTCAGCCTCTACTTTGGATGGCGGTTTACCTTTTCCTAAACATCATGATCGTTATCAAAGGTATCTCTGGTGGTATCGAAAAAGCAGGCAAAATTCTTATGCCGTTGCTTTTCCTAATCCTCATCGTGGTTTCGGTACGTGGTCTTATGCTACCAGGTGCGACAGCGGGTCTGGAGTTCCTATTTAGCCCTGATTTCTCGAAAGTTGACAGCAACGTAGTACTTGCAGCACTAGGTCAAGCGTTCTTCTCGCTTAGCTTGGGTATGGGTGCAATGCTGACGTACGGCTCTTATTTGAAGAAGAAAGAGAACCTAGTACAGAACACGGCTATCGTTACTGCGATGGACACCGGCGTTGCCATCCTTGCTGGTATCGCCATGTTCCCAGCAATGTTCGCTTTCGGTATGGAACCAGCTGCAGGCCCAGGTCTAGTATTTGTCGTTGTACCTCAACTGTTTGCTGAAATGGGCGGCGTCGTAGGTCTATTGCTTGCTCTGGCGTTCTTCATTGGTCTAACAGTAGCGGCTTTGACTTCTTCCGTTTCTCTACTTGAAGTGGTTGTGTCTTACCTTATCGATGAAAAAGGTCTGAAGCGTTCAACAGCGGTAATTGGTTCAGGCGCTGTAATGGCGACACTATGTATCATCGCATCGCTTTCTCTTGGTGGCGTTGGTCCTACACTGTTTGATACTGGTGCGTTTGACATCTTCGATCTACTAACGGATAAAATCTTCCTAGCAGTAGGTGGTATGTTGATCTGTATCTTCGCAGGCTGGAGACTGAACCGTGACGACCTGAAGAAAGAAATCACCAACGATGGCGAAGTGTCTTTCCCACTATTCGGTCTATGGTACAACCTAGTGAAATTCGTTATCCCTGTTGCTATCGCGATTGTTGCCTTCATGGGTATCAAATCTGGCTTTGATAGCGGTAAAGGCGAAATCATGCTGCTGGGTATCGGTATCATCGTATTGGCGGGTATCTTCTCTAAGAAGTTGTAATCGCTAAGCGTTGACCTGATAAACAAAAACCTCCCTCTGGGAGGTTTTTTGCTATTTCGCTTTCGCCTCAAATCGGTATACTCGCCTTTCCAAGTAAAGGCCCATCTATGTTTGATATTCTACACACTCACCCAGACTTTCTTATCATCAACAAACACCCCGGTGTCTCTGTACACAAAGACGACGGTGATACGCTGCTTCTGCAAGCTATCGCGAGTCTCTCGGGGGATGACAAACTCTATCTTATCCATCGCCTTGACAAGATGACCTCCGGGTTATTGCTTCTAGGTAGAAACAGTCAGGCCGCGAGTGAGCTATCAGCGCTGTTTGCGAAACGAACGGTGAGTAAGTTTTATCTGGCAATCGGCAGCAAAAAACCAAAAAAGAAGCAGGGATTGATCAGTGGTGATATGGCGCGATCGCGTCGAGCAAGTTGGAAGTTAATCAATACACAGTGTAACCCTGCGCTGACACAGTTTTTCTCTGCCGCGGCGATGCCTGGCGAGCGTCTGTTTTTGTGTAAGCCACATACTGGAAAAACTCATCAGATTCGGGTAGCGCTAAAATCTATTGGCTCGGCCATTGTGGGTGATCCAATCTATAATGCCAGCTCTAAAGCAGATAGAGGCTATTTACACGCGTTTGCGCTCGGCTTTGACTATCAAGGTGAGCGCTACCAGTTTGTCTGTGACCCACGCGAGTACGAGACGCTGGGGAATAAATGGCGTGAGGCACCAGTATCACAAAGTATCGACGCTTGGCTGACGCCTTGGACACTCAACTGGCCAACCATTAAATAACGGCAAATCAAATAACGGATAACGACCTATGCAATTACTGCCCATTGAATCATTGATCACACAGTTGACCCATGCGTTGTCAGAAGCGAGCGATGAAGTTCGACGTCTATTTCACGGTCGCGGACGTCAGTATGAAGGGCTAGAGCAAATCACCTGTGATTGGGTCAATGGTCAGTTGATGGTGAACCTGTTTAAACCTGTCAGCGACGAGAATTTGCAGGCACTTAAAGCGGCGCTTATCGCCATGACCGAGCGCGATGTTTGGCGTGAAAAATGCGGGCGTTCAGTGGTGATTCAACACCGATACAGTGAAGGTGCGCCTACGGAAGTGTTGTTCGGTGAGTTAGACCGTCACCCTGTGGTGGTGGAATCTGGACTGAAGTATCAGCTTGATATTGGTCGAAATCAAAACTTCGGGTTGTTTCTCGATATGCGCTTTGGCCGGGATTGGGTCAAAGCGAACGCGCGCCATAAAAACGTGCTTAACTTGTTTGCTTATACCTGTGGCTTCTCCGTCGCCGCGATAGAAGGCGGCGCCGATCAAGTGGTCAACGTGGATATGGCCAAGGCGTCATTGAGCAAAGGACGAGATAACCACAGACTCAATGGCCACAATCTTAATCAAGTGAAGTTCTTGGCCCATGACATCTTCAAATCGTGGGGAAAAATCAAGAAAAGTGGTCCGTATGATTTAGTGATTATCGATCCACCGTCGTTTCAAAAAGGCAGTTTCGCACTGACGAAAGATTACCAAAAGATCTTGCGTCGCTTGCCCGATTTATTGGCGCAAGACGGTGAGGTGCTGGCGTGTGTGAACTCACCGCAAGTCACAAGCCAATTCCTTATTGATGGTATGCAAAGTGAGGCGCCGCAACTATCGTTTGTTGAGCGCCTAGCGAACCCACCTGAATTTACCGATGTCGACGATGAGGCCGCGCTGAAGGTACTGCGCTTTCGCTAACGCCAAGTCATCGAACAATAAGCGGATGTATAAGCCCTGATTTTCAAGCGAGGGTTAGCAGTGAGTTGATGACTTCAAGATGTCTGCTTTATGGCGCTGATTTCAGTGTATGGAAGCCAGAATAAATCCGTGTGAAGGTGGTAAACCAGCATGCTGCGCCAAACACATAGGCTATCAGGGCGAAGTGTTCAGGTAATAGGCAGAACAGAATAAAGCAGGCGATGGTCTCTGTGCCCTCTGTTAACCCGCTCATGTAGTAGAGCGACTTGTGAGAGTAGATCGGGTTCTCAATACCTCGTTTACTTGCCAAAACGGCGAAGGCGAGAAAGCTAGAGCCAGTGCCGATGAATGAGAAAATCAAAAAGGCTCCCGCAACGGCGTTCTGCTCTGGGTTGGCCAAGACAAAACCAAATGGCACTAAAGAGTAGAACAGAAAATCGAGGCTGATGTCTAAAAATCCACCCGCATCGGTGATCCCTTGTCTGCGTGCCAGCGCGCCATCTAAGCCATCACAGAGTCGATTGAGGACGATGAAAAACAGCGCCACATCGTAGCGAGAAACGATCAGCGCTGGCAAAGCCAAAACGCCAAGCAAAAATCCACATAGTGTGGTTTGGTTGGCCGTCACACCAAGCTTATCCAATCCCTTAGCCGCTAGGGTTAGCGGTGCACGTATCACGCGAATACTCACTCTATCGAGCATGATTATTTCCCCCAACGCCAATGCAAAATACGTCCCTCGGGCGGCACATCTTGTTCATCGTGGGTGACCAGTAGGGTAGGGATGTGCGCTTTGCTTAGCTGTGAAAACACCCAGTCACGAAACTGGACTCTGAGCTGTTGATCGAGTTTGCTAAACGGCTCATCAAGTAGCGCCAATTTAGGCTTAGCCAGCAACATGCGGATCAGGCTGACACGAGCACGCTGACCACCAGAAATATGCTCAGGATATTGGTTCGCTAACGCGTCCAAGCCGACACTCTGAAGGGCTTGCAGTGCGTCTTTTTTTCGTTGCTGGCCTTTAATTTGATTGGGCAGAGCAAAGGCGAGGTTTTGCCAAACATTAAGGTGAGGAAACAAGAGGTCATCTTGAAATATAATCCCTACTTCTCGCTGGTGGGCCTCGACCTGATTGAGCTCACGATCATCAAGAATGATCTCTCCTTGCGCCTGAAAGTCATCACTGAGGTGACCCGCAATCAAATTCAGTAGCGTCGACTTTCCACAGCCGCTAGGGCCCATGACACAGACGACTTCACCATTTTCTATCGTTAAATCAAGGTCATGCAGTAGTGCCTCTCCTTGTCGATTATGGATGGCGAGGTTTTTGAGATAGAGCGTCATGAGTGGAATCTTCCTTTACAGCATTGGATGTGAGAGTGGCGCTTACGGCGCTTTCTGATACTCGGCGTGTTGTTCTCCGGGTGACAGCGCGGCTCAACAGCAAGGCACCACTAAAAAAGACAAAGGGTAGTAAGGCTTGCCAGATTGCGTAAATGGCGGTGACACGGCGATCAAAGCCACTGGAAAGCGCCACAGCTTCGGTGGTGATCGTCGCGATTCTACCTGCGCCGAGCATCAAGGTCGGTAAATACTGGGCGAGGCTGACACTGGCCCCCACCGCCCAAGCGTAACAGATTGCAGGAAACAGCAGTCGCGCCTTGATGGTGAAAAAGACGCTCAGTGGCGATTTGCCGAGTGACAACGCTGCCTTGGTATAGTTGAGATTGTAACTTCGCCAAGGCCCATCGAGGGCGAGGTAGACAAAAGGAAACGCAAAGAACACGTGTGCCCAGACTGTCCATACCCAGTAGAGGTCACTGTTGATCGATAGGGTGACCACTTGTAAGCCGAACAAGATAGAGAGCTGTGGGACCAACATCGGCAAGGCGATGACAAATCCAGGCACATGCAAACGCGATCGCAGCCGGTACTCATGGCACACCAAGGCGGCTATTAGGGCAATGGTGGTTGCGGTAAGCGCTAGGAGTAAGCTATCGCTTATGGTTGGCAACACGTTCTGCCACTCATTGTGCCAAAATCGGCCACTCCAAGACGTGGGCAATAGGTCCGGAAAACGCCAACGCTGTGCGACGCTCCACACCAGCATGATGGGCAGCATTGACGCGGCAAGCAGTGCACTTAGTGTGAACACAGATTTGCCAGGTAAAGCCAATCCGGCGCGGCCAGAATATTGCCAGCCAGACCAGAATTGCGTGATCGCTTTTTCAATCACGACCACGGCAAGCAGCAAACTTGATGCGATGGCAAACAGGGTGACGGCGCCCGCAGCGGCGCGAGGTAAGACGTTGAGATCAGGATCGTTAAACCACTGCCAAATCATCACCGCAAAGGTGGGTGGGTTGGTGGGCCCCAAAATCAGGCTTAAATCGACTACGGATACGCCGTAGGCGATCACGGCAAACAGAGGGAAGCGCATTTTTCTCAGCCATTGTGGTAGCACCACTTTCCACCACATTTGTGCGCACGAATATCCGAGCGAATGAGACACCTGGGCGAGCTTAGGAAGGTTAAGCTGGCCAAGTACCGGGATACTCATTAAGAGGAAGAAGGGCACCTCTTTGAGTGCGAGAGCTATCGTTAGGCCTGTGGCGTAAGGGTCATGGATCAACCAGGCTGCATTGTGCGTATCACTGCTCATCATCAACCATTGATTCGCCCATCGTGCCAGCAAGCCGGTCGGTGAGAAGAGAAAGGCAAAGCCAATGGCAAACGCGACGTGGGGCATCGCCAATAAGGGGGAGAGCAGCAACTCTACCTTACGCCAATGTTTGTTCATCCACAAACTTTGTAAGATGGCAAAGGTGATGGCGCAGGCAAGATAGGTACTCACCAGTGCGCTGGTCAGGGTACTGCCGATGGCGCGTCCCACTCCCGGCCATTGCAACACAGTGTCATACGCAGCTAATGTGATTTGGTCAAAGCCGATGACCGGCATATACCCCAAAGAAGAGAGCATCACACCCAATATGCCGGGCATAATGGGCATGATGCAGATTAGTAAAACAATGAAATACGTCGCTCTAAACATCTGGCTCTCGTATTGGTTTGCTGGCTACTGGCCGTAGCGTTTCTGCCACTCGACTTCGAGTGCGGATTGCCAACTTGGGTGCGGCTCCGCCACAGATTTAAACAGCGTTGTATTTTTCGCGCTGCCTTGTAACACCTCATTCTTAAGCACTGACGGATCGCCCCACACATTCAAATCTCCTTTGCGTGATTGCGCTTCTGGGCTGAGTAAGAAGTTAATCGCCACCTTGGCGCCCTCGGGCGCATTGGCGTTCCAAGGAATCGCTAAGAAGTGAATGTTAGACAGGGCGCCGCTCTCCATCGCATAGGCCGCCGTGGTTGGAGCAAGCTTTCCGCTTGCTTGAGCGGAAAAAACCGCATTGGGATTAAAGGTAATCGCCAAGTCTAACTGTCCGTCGTCGAGCAATTGCAAAGTCTCTGCGGTACCTGATGGAAATTGTTTCCCTTGACGCCACGCGACCGTATGAAACTCATCGAGATATTGCCAAAGTGATGCCGTCACTGCATCAAACTGGGCCTCAGACACGGGCTTGGTGAGCGATGGATCATTGTTAGTCAGTTCAATCAACAGCGCTTTTAAAAAACTTGTGCCGTGAAATTCGGGCGGGCGAGGGTAGCTGACACGATTAGGGTAGGCCTTGGCGTAGCTCAGCAGTTCACTAAAAGAGGCGGGCGGATTATTCAGTGTGGTGGTGTCATGGATAAACACCAGCTGTCCTACCCCCCAAGGTGCTTCAAGGCCAAGTGTTGGCTCTGAAAAATCACTGTCAACGGGCAGTGACTTATCGACATACTGCCAATTGGGCAGCGATTCAACAAATGGACCATAAAGCAGAGCGTTGTTTTTCATCGATTTAAAGTTTTCACCGTTGATCCACACCATATCAACGCTGCCCCCGCTGTTTTTGTCTGCCGCTTTTTCAGCAATCAGGCGAGTCGTGGTTTCGGCAATGTCCGTCACTTTGACGTGTTTCAATGTCACGCCGTATTGACGCTCTAGTTCAGAACTTGCCCAGCGCAAGTAGTTATTGATCTCCTGGCTGCCACCCCAAGCATGAAAATAGACAGTTTGCCCTTTGGCTTTTTCAACCACCTGAGTCCAGTTGTCGGCCGCTAGGCTACTGAACGCCACAAGAAGCGAGGTGAAGAGTGTGATAAACCTTGTCATGAGTATCCTTTCTGATGAACGTATTGAATGGTTGCGATAAACAAGTAGACCGGAGCCGCATTGCGATTCATTCATTATGAACGAAAAAAAACAAAAGTTTTACGAGCGAAAGAGAAATGTGGGTTAAATCAAGGCGCTGCGTTGGAAATAAAACTTGCGGACAATAAAAAGCAGCGCTTTGGGCGCTGCTTATCAATACACGTTGATGATCGTGATGCGTTAGAACTTAAAGCGCGTGGTAAACATCAATTGGTCGCCGTAGAAGTCGTTGATACGAGCCTCTGCACCGAGAGAGAACAATTCGGTGGAGTGGAAACGTGCGTAGACAGAGCCTAACCATTGGTCTTTGTCGTCGAGCGATAAGTAACCGCCGCCACCGCCGACTTCAAGTTGTGGCCCAAGCCACTGACGAACGCCTAAGTTAAGCTGCATGCCTGTTTCAGTGCTCTTATTGTTGCGGCCATTGAAATCCACCATACGGAAGAGCATCGAACCGGTCAGATCCGCCCAGTTGTTGATCGGTGCGTGAAAGCCAAGACCGACCGCTGAGTCGTAATCGCCTTCAAACTCTGAATCAATGCGAGCAATAAAGTGTGCGTTAGGGTGGATGGACTTGCTCACGCCACCGCCGAAGGTCACTGGGCTTGCGCCGATACGAGCTTCGAAGTAGTCGTAACTGAAGTTACTCATAACCGCTGGGCTGTTTGGATCCTCAGCAAATGATTGGCCAGATGCAAGCACTAGCGCCGCTGCTAAAATTGTTTTACGCATAATGGACGATAAACCTTTATCTTGTTAATTTCCTTGGTCTTTAGCGAGAGTGTCGCTATGACGATGTGTCAACATAATAATGCATCATAGCGAATGCCACTACACTAAATGTCATTGTTTTGTCGATATATCTAGCATTTAGCAAGTGATATGCCAAGATTTAGCCAGTGAATGGCTAAGGTGGTCGTCTATTCACCCAAGTCCAAACGGTTTTTCGCTATCGCGGCAAAGATCGCTTCTGTATCGAGTGTCGATGCCCAGTGGAGCGGATTGGGCTCGTTGTCGATAACAAATTGGGTGAGTTGCTCTGTGATGACCTTCCGCAACTCCTCTCCGCGCCAGGGCTTCGCGATGTAAAAGTCGAGGCTCGAGTGATTAATCGCTTCCACGGTATCTTCTAGCCCCGCTTGTCCGGTGAGAAGTAATTTTCGCGTCGGCTTCGTCTCTTCTTGCTCATTTAATTCAATCAGGAACTGGATCCCGGTCTGCTCGGGCATAATGTGATCGCAGAGAATCAGGGCCAAACGGGTACCTTCTTTAGCCGACGACTGAATGATCTGTTTGGCTTCTGCGACCGACTCTGCCGCCTCGAGTACAAACGTCTCTTCAAAGCAATCCAAATCTTGCACTACGCTATCGAGGACTTCTCGCTCGTCATCCACGCACAAAATGAGATAGTTGTTCATACATGAGTCCTTGTTATGTGAGACATGGGGTTGACTGGCAGCCAAACCGACATCTTAGTATAGGGGGCCAACTCTGGGTGATGGTGGCACTCCTCTTCGGTAAGTGAGGCCACGTCTATCCTGCCACCGTGTTGCAGGACAATTTGCTGACAGACCGATAAGCCAATACCTAGGCCAAAATTGCCTTCTTTTTTGGTGGTGAAATTGAGAGTAAAAATTTTATCCAGTTGCGCTTTGGGAATACCACAGCCGTTGTCTTTAAACGCCACTTCTAGCCAGTTGTCGTCATGAAGGGTGGTGGAGATCTCCAACACACCTTTGGCAGGAAAGACATCAATCGCGTTGGAGATAAGATTGGTCCACACTTGTTGCAGCGCGATAGGCTGACAGGAAATGAGAGGGATGTCGCCATAGTGCTTTTCAACATGATGGAATTTTAATTTGTTTTCAAAGATCACTAAGGTGTCTTCCAACCCTTCGTGTATGTCACTCAAATGAAAAGATTCATCATCGGGTCTCGCGTAACCTTTCAGGCTCTTGACCATATCTGCAATGCGCTGCGCGCAGACGTGGATTGAGCGCAGGGTAGCCCCCGTCAATTGATAGGCTTCGAGATCGGTGAGTTGGCTTAGCGTCTGCTGCGGGTGACGTTTTGCGCGCGTTAACCACTCTTCATCCTCATTAAGCCCTAGCTTGACCAGCTTTTTTGCCACGCGGCGATCAGAGACGCGCTTTTCAGCGGCGGCGGCGAGCTCGCGCTCTTGTGAGGTTGAGCGGGGCCGTGCGGTCAAGCCATGAGTGAGAATCTCGCTCCCCAATGCTTGTATCGGCTCGTCCCCTTGATGGGCGATCAACTGATGGATTTTGTCAGTGATGGTATCTGTGCCGCGCAGTATTGCGGCTATCGGGTTATTGAGCTCATGGGCAACGCCTGCGACTAGCTGCCCCAACATGGCCATTTTTTCTCTTTCGATCAGTTGTTGGTGGGCCAGTTCCAGCGACTCCAGGGTTTTTTGCAACTCAAGTTTGGTGGTAATGCTGCGTTGCAAACGGCGATTGAAATGGCGCAGTAGTAAATTGGTAAATAGTGGCAGCAGCGCAGTATTGGAGTGCATGACTTTGGCGAAGACGTCACGATCGAGTTTGATGACTTCTGTTTTCGTCAAAGTTATGGCGGTCGAGAATGACGTTTCGCCGGTGACAAAGGACATCCCGCCCACGATGCTGCCTTGACTGTGACGGACGACTTCACGCTGAATACCGAGCTCATCTTTTTTGTACAGTGCCACTTGGCCTTCGGTGATGAACCACAGAAAGCGGTTTTCCTCGCCTTCTTTGGTTAACAGATGGTCGGCGGAGTAGGTACGACATGCGTTGGTATCATCTTGGTCAGAAAAAAACTCGCGCAGAGCACCGGTCACTTGTTCTGCTAATTGTTGGTCGGTCAGGGTGTGGTGATCGCTGATAAAGCCCTCGCGATAGCTTCGCATCTTCTGATCGATGTGGGCGCGAAGTAGGCGGTGTTGGTCGAGAACTTGGCTATAGCTGAGCAGGTTATCGCGATCGTTTTCGAGCACGAATGTGGTCAGTTCTTTCAATGCGGTACGTTCAACCACGTTGTCTTGCAAAGGCTTGGTTAAGCAGTGGTCAAGGCGGCCATCATTGACCGCGGATAAAATGGCTTGAATATCCTGCCCACAACTGACGAGCACTTTTCTTGCTAAACGTGTTTGAGGTGACTTATCAAGGTGAATCAAGAAGCTGGCGCCATCAAACTGCTCATGGTGACTGGCGATCACTAAGGCCATCTCCTGTTGCCTTTCGATACAGAACTCGAGAATCGAGTGGGCGTCCTCGATGGTATCGGCAGTGTAAATGTCGAATTTAGGCGCAAAGGTCGCAAGTTCACGTCGCAGGATTTCAACGCTCACAGGGTTGTTGTCGAGGCACAATAATGCGTAATGATTCACGGCGTTTTCATTTTTTGGAAACCAACACATGATCCACTGTAACAAGCCTTACCAAACCATGTTGAGAGCTGAGTAATAGAATCTTTGCCAAAATCGAGAGAAAGACAATACTCTGATTTATCTCAATGTTTTTTGGTGTAGACTTGGGACAAATCTCCATACCGGACACGTACATGCATCAGCTTAAAAAGATTGGCGCCATCGGTGGTGCCATTTCTCTCGCCCTTTGTTGGCCATTGGCCGTGGGGCAAATTGGTCAAAATGTTATTCAAGATGGCATTCGTCACCTAAACAGCGCGGCCATGAGTGCCGACGTCGTCAGTTACGATAGAGGCTACCTTTCCTCTAAGGTGACCACCCGCTATGTGATTCACGATCAAGAGCTCGCCGCCCAAATGGCTCAAGATGGCTTACCCAGTGAGTTTATCGTTCACAGTGATTTGACTCATGGCTTGGTGAGCCTTGACGCCGATTCGGTCATCGAAGGGCTAGAAGCCATTCCATTGACGCTGCACACCTCAACCCAACTCAACGGCAATACTCGTTATACCGTATCTATGGACAGTTGGAATTATGTCGCGCAAGGCGCTGATAACGCGGTGCTGTCGATGTCACCATCGACGCTGAGCGGTCAGGTCACTGTGCTAGGTGAAGTGAGCTACGAGCTGGATATGCCCGCTGCGGATATCGACTTTAACCACGGCGAGTCGCTGCATATTGTGGGTTTAAAAGGCAGTGGAAGTGGTAAGAAACAGGGCAGCT
Source organism: Vibrio sp. R12-SW3-ISO1 (assembly GCF_059834005.1). Lineage (NCBI taxonomy): Bacteria > Pseudomonadati > Pseudomonadota > Gammaproteobacteria > Vibrionales > Vibrionaceae > Vibrio > Vibrio sp. R12-SW3-ISO1. The sequence goes on along the minus strand of NZ_JCBDGK010000041.1, from coordinate 95,055 downwards.
TTTGGTTAGGTGAGCAGACCCTATCTGTCGATGAAGTGACGTTGACGGATCCGGCTCAAGCGGTGTGGCTTGGCCTCAAGCAAGGTCAATACCGCGTCACCAGCTCTATGGACGAAGTGAATCAAACCGTCAGCAGTCAGCATGTTGTTCGTCTTAACGATGTTATCGGTCAAGAGGGCGAAGTGAAAAGTGTTGGTTTTGATCTGACTTTTGGTGGTTTAGATATGGAATCGTTCAACCATTTAGTGAATATCTATCAAAACAACCCTGTTCTCAGTGAAAATGAGATTGAGCAAGCAATTTTACAAGTTGAGACCCTGTTTACCAAAGGGTTTTATCTCACTATGAACAAATTGGATGTCGATTTGGGTGACGGCGCAGTGTTCGATTCTACTTGGACTGTGGCAGTACCAGAAGGTACATCTGGCATCTCACAAAACCCTATGATGGTAATCCCAGCGTTGACGGGCGAGATTAATACCTTTTTCTCCAACCAACTTGTTGAACAGTATCCGTTTATTAAGCAGGGTGTTGATGAAGCGATTGTGATGGAGTTTATCTCACAAACCCAGCAAGGCTACCAAATCCAAGCCACCCTTGAGCAGGGGAATTTGGTGTTTAACAATGGTCAGAAAATACCCTTGATGACCTTGTTTCTCTCTGCAATGATGCAGCCATAGTTAGGAAAACAAACCACTAAGCAAGAAAAGAGGTCGTAACACCTCTTTTCTTGCTTTTTATCTCGCAGAAAACGTGTTATTAATCCTAGCAATCTCTCAGAATGATCAAGGAATGTGAAATGGACAACGTATATAACTTCAGTGCAGGTCCAGCGGCGCTACCTAAAGCCGTGATGGAAAAAGCGCAAGCAGAATTTGTTAACTGGAACGCGCTTGGCACTTCGGTTATGGAGATCAGCCATCGCAGTAAAGAGTTTATTCAAGTCGCTGAGGAAGCTGAGCAGGATTTACGTGATCTGCTGAATATCCCAGACAACTACAAAGTCCTTTTCTGCCAGGGTGGCGCGCGCGCTCAGTTCGCCGCCGTGCCGCTTAACTTGCTCGGTAGTGCGCGCAAAGCCACTTACATTGATGCCGGTTACTGGGCACAAAGTGCGATAGAAGAAGCGCAGAAGTACTGTGATGTTGACGCATTCTCTGCAAAAACAGAGAAAGACGGCAAACTTGCTGTCGTCGCCGCGAGCGAGTGGCGTATCGATGCAGACAGTGCTTATGTCCACTTTTGTCCTAACGAAACCATCGATGGTATTGAGATCAGCGAACTGCCCGTGACTGACAAGCCGATTGTGGCAGATATGTCTTCCAACATCTTGTCACGTGAGATTGATGTGTCGAAATATGGGGTGATTTACGCAGGCGCGCAGAAGAACATTGGCCCAGCCGGTATCTGTATCGCGATTGTACGTGATGACTTACTGGAGCTTGCCAGTGACGTGTTGCCAAGCTTTTTAAACTACAAAATTTTGGCGGAAAAAGAGTCGATGTTTAATACACCGCCGACGTTTGCTTGGTACCTCTCTGGGTTGGTGTTTAAGTGGTTGAAAGAGCAAGGTGGCGTGGCAGCTATGGAGAAAATCAACCAACAAAAAGCCGCGACACTTTACAACTACATTGACCAGTCAGACTTTTACATCAACAACGTGCATTCCGACAACCGTTCGCGCATGAACGTGCCTTTCCAACTCAAAAAACCGGAGTTGGACAGTCTGTTCCTAGAGCAAGCGAAAGCCCGAGGTTTGGTGGCACTTAAAGGTCACCGCGCGGTCGGTGGGATGCGTGCATCGATCTACAACGCGATGTCGCTCGAGGGTGTACAAGCCTTGGTGGACTTTATGGCTGAGTTTGAAAAAGCCAACGCATAACGGTATTTCCACCGCGTTGCTTAAAATAGAGATTAAAAAAGGGGCGTTTGCCCCTTTTTTGATCATCATTTATTAGCGGTGTTTGGGTTTTCGCTTGCCTTGGCCATTGGATCGGCCTTGCTCTGCAATCACATGATCGCGTGAGGCTTTACCCGCTGGCGCTTTGCCTTTCTTATTTCCGCTGTTTTTACTCGCTTTACCTTTTTCACTGCCATGCATTTTTTCAAAGCCAGGCTGAGTTTTCGTGTGCTTAGTAGCAAAGCGATTGGAGCCGTGACGTCCGGACTTTCTGCGTTGCGCAGGCGTCTGGGCGGAACTGTCTTCAGCAGGAACGAGACAACTCGGCTTATCACCGATCAGGTGCTTTTTACCCATGTTGATCAGCGCTTCACGAATCAGTGGCCAGTTTTGCGGATCGTGATAGCGCAGCAGAGCTTTGTGTAAACGACGCTGGCGCTCTCCTTTCGCAACGGGCACCACTTCACGCTGCTTATATTTAACGCGCTTGAGCGGATTCGTCTCTGAGTAGTACATTGAGGTCGCATTACACATCGGTGATGGGTAGAAGTTCTGCACTTGATCGCACTCAAAGTCATTCTTTTTCAGCCAAAGGGCGAGATTGAGCATGTCTTCATCTTCTGTGCCAGGGTGGGCGGAGATGAAGTAGGGAATCAGATATTGCTTCTTGCCTGCTTCTGCACTGTATTTTTCGAACATCTCTTTGAAACGGTCGTAGGCACCCATGCCCGGCTTCATCATCATATCAAGCGGACCTTTCTCGGTATGCTCTGGTGCAATTTTCAGGTAGCCGCCCACGTGGTGCGTAACCAACTCCTTAACGTACTCTGGGGATTCAATCGCCAAGTCATAACGCACACCAGAGGCGATCATCACCTTGTTGATCCCCTCGACTTTGCGCGCCGCGCGGTAAAGGTCGATGGTGTGCTTATGGTCAGTATTGAGTTTATTACAGATGCCAGGGAAGACGCACGATGGACGACGACAGTTGATTTCCGCTTTCGGATCGCTACAGCCGAGACGATACATGTTAGCCGTAGGGCCGCCCAAATCAGAAATAGTTCCGGTAAAGCCGGGCACTTTGTCTCGAATTTCTTCCAACTCATTCAAAATAGACTCTTGAGAGCGGTTTTGAATGATGCGGCCTTCGTGCTCGGTAATGGAGCAGAATGAACAGCCGCCAAAACAGCCACGCATGATGTTGACTGACGTCTTGATCATGTCATAGGCAGGAATTTTTGCTTTGCCGTACATCGGATGAGGCACGCGTGCATAAGGCAGACCAAACACGTAGTCCATCTCTTCTGTGGTCAGAGGAATTGGCGCTTGGTTGACCCACAGCTCTCGGTCACCGTGCTTTTGAATCAGAGCACGTCCTGAGTACGGGTTTGTCTCTAGGTGCATGATGCGACTGGCGTGCGCGTAAAGTATGCGGTCATTGTTGAGTTTTTCAAAATGAGGCAGGCGCACTGCGGTGGTTTTCGCATCGTGGCGCGAAGGGCGAATCGTGATCGGTTGTGGCTTTGTCTCTTCTTGTTTCGCTTTGGTGTCGCACTGCTCTTCCACCACGTAAGGGTTTGGCGGAATAAACGCCTCTTTTCGGGGCTTCTCAATACGTGATGAGTCGATGATGGTGTAACCTTCTGGCTCGGCCGCCAAGTTCACCGCGGTACCACGAATATTGGTCATATCCGCGATAGCTTCGCCGTCGGCTAAACGGTGCGCGACTTCAACCAGTGCGCGCTCTGCATTACCAAACAGCAAAATATCGGCTTTAGCATCAAATAAAATGGAGCGACGCACTTTATCTGACCAGTAGTCGTAGTGCGCAAGGCGACGTAAGCTGGCTTCAATACCCCCCAGTACGATAGGCACACCTTTGTAGGCTTCACGACAGCGCTGCGAGTAGACCAGTGTGGCACGATCTGGGCGCTTGCCCCCTTCGTTGTTTGGGGTATAAGCGTCATCATGGCGTAATTTGCGATCCGCCGTGTAACGGTTGATCATCGAGTCCATGTTGCCGGCGGTGATGCCGAAAAAAAGGTTAGGTTTGCCAAGCGCCATAAAGGCATCTTTGGTTTGCCATTCTGGCTGAGCGATAATCCCGACACGAAACCCTTGGGCTTCCAAAAGACGCCCGATGATGGCCATACCAAAACTGGGATGATCCACATAGGCATCGCCTGTGACGATGATGATGTCACAGCTATCCCAACCTAAAGCGTCCATTTCCTTGCGACTGGTCGGAAGGAATGGCGCGGTGCCAAAACACTCGGCCCAGTACTTTTTGTGTTGGTGAATCGGGGTAATATCGTTGAACATATTTTGCTCTCTGTGCCAGGGAGCGCGAATTATAGCGGCTTGTCATTCATCTATCTACCTCAACATAGCCCTCATTTTTTTACGTATAAACACGGCAGGTTAACGGATAATTTCGAGCATCCAGTCTAAAATTAACCTCATCAACATAAACCACACAGGTGTTTACGAGCATGGAAGATAATTTTCAAGTGCATGCGCTTGAAACCACAGCAGAGCCTTCTAATCACCCCAAGTACAGCACGTTTGATTGGCGTTTGGACCTTAACAACCAGACTTTTAGTTGCGATCCCGATGCGATGCAGCTGTTGTTTGGCCAGAATGTGGCGAGCGTTTCGGCGAAGCAGTTATTCAAGCTGCTTCCTACGTTACACCGTAAGCGCTGTCAGAGTGTGTTCAAGTCGGTACTGAAAACCGGTGAGATGGACAGGTTCCATTGTTGTTTGCTGATCCCTCATGCCGTGTTTGCTTACGTTGAGTTTGACGTCAACAGAGAAGCGACCAACGTGCTTTCAGGCTGCTTTTCTCCACGTCTGGTGATCGGTTCCCGCTCGGACGCCAGTGACCTGTTTTGCTCTGCATTTGAAAGTGAGACGCGCGGTGTGGTCATCACCGACGCGCAAACTCGCATTTTGGCGTGTAATCGTCGCTTTGAACAAAATACTGGCTATTTACTCAATGAAATTGTGGGCTTGAAAACCAGTATTTTTAATGCCGACAAGCTGAGTGACGAATTTTATGAAGCGATGTGGGCGAGTGTAAATCGTTGTGGGGCATGGAGCGGACCGATCATCACCTTGAAAGCGGATGGCTCCACCGTGCCACAAGAGCTCTCAATTACGGCAATTGAGCGTGCCAGTGGCGAGCGTATCTATATTGGCGTTACGTCAGATCTCTCCAAGCAGCTGGATAAAATTGATGGCTTGGAAACCGATGGTATTGATCTACTGACCTTATTACCCTCTCGAGACAGTTTCATTGCCGAACTGGAGCAACAATGTGAGCAAGCGCCGGATGCGTTGAATGCGGTGATGTTGGTATTGCAGCCAAAGTTTCCTGCCGACAAAGCGCATCAAGTCAAAAAGCAATTTGCCAGTTATTTGATTGAGAGCACCAAAGTGGCAAGCTGCGGCTATTTGGGTAATGGTCGTTTTGCGGTGTGTTTGTCGATAGCGGAATCCATCGCCGAAGAGCGAATTCGAGAAGTACGCAAAGCGGTGAAGAACTTTTTTCACCTTTTCAAGCGTGCCCAAGGAGAAATTGCCTTGGCATTGCGTGACGGATTAACCGGGGTATCGGTGTTGGGTGTCGATGCGAATAACCCTTCGCGTTTGATTTCACATGCGACTCAGGCGTTACTGGAGCTGAACCAGAGTGAAGGCAAACGTATTGCGTTTTTCGACCGAGAGATGCATCAAGCGCAAGAGCGCAAGAAAGCGTTGGAGGAGTTCGCGATCAAGTGCGTGAAAGGTGGTCTGGTGGATGTCCACTTCCAGCCTTTGGTGGATATTAAATCGGGTCAGATTGATAAGTTTGAAGCGCTGTGCCGTTTTCCAATCAATGATCAATTGAACACTAATACGCAAGAGATGGTGAGTGTCATTGAAGACCTTGATTTGATCGTTGAGCTCGATGATATGATTTGCCATCGAGCAATGTCGATGCTGCCCGAATTACAAAAGCGCTTTGGCGCTCAAGTGGGCTTGTCTGTTAACCGCTCCCTCAACTCAAAACACGATATTGGTGAAGTCTTGGGCCGTACGGTGCAGATGGTGGACAGATTGAAAATTGACCCTGATCGATTAACCATCGAGTTTACCGAAAGCGCCTATTTTGAGAGTGACAGCTATCAAGAATCGATGTTGTCGGCGATACGAGAGGCAGGTGTGCTCATCGCCGTAGATGATTTTGGCACAGGCAGTGCGTCATTTGAGTATCTCAATCGCAGCTATTTTGATGTGTTAAAGATTGATCGGGTGTTTGTGAGTGGTATCAGTGAAACCAGCCGTAAGTACCATTTAGTGGCTTCCATCACTAAGCTAGCACAAAAGCTTGGCCTCAGGGTCGTGGCAGAGGGGGTGGAAACGGAACAAGAGTACCAGGTGATTGCCAGTCTCGGCGTCAATTATGTTCAAGGTTACTACTTTTCAAAGCCGATGAGCCTTGATGACCTTAGATTGGTTGAGGACTACTGCCAATTGCCCGATGCGCCACGTTCAAGCAGCGGTGAGCCATCATTAGCGGATTTGGTATCGCCCAACGTCAGCCACCTTAGCCCTACGGTGGCGCTGTCACTGATTTATCAGAAATTTCAGGACAAAACGATACAAGCCTTACCTGTGATCGATGAAGGGGAATGTCTGGGTGTGATAGAGCGTGCTTCGATGAATTTACACCTGACGCCCACCATGGGCACCGATTTAGAAAGCAGCAAAGAGCGCAACATGTGGCTGAAAACCGCGAACCGTATTATGTCGCCGCCTGCGGCGATCATCTATTGGCAAACCCCGCTCGATAGTATGGCGGCACTGTTGGAGCAGTACCCGCACTTTCCCTGGGTGTTGGTCGACAAGGAAGGCGCGTTCAAAGGCATTGTCGAGCAGCGCACTGTATTGAAGCATCTCACCAGTCTGTTATGATTCGCGCCTTGTTCATTCAATTATCTGACAGATTATGATTCCTGATTTGCTTGCCTCTTTCGCACCGATGTTGCTCGGCGCGCAATTGATCTTAACCCTTATTCTCGTTAAAGGGGACATCTGCCCGGGCCAGCGTGGGCGTATTCATAAGGTATTACCCGCGATCGCGATTTTGTGGTTAGCGGTCGCCTCCTTACGTATTGAAGCCATGATGGTGGTGTTCGCTATCGGCTATTTCTATTCTCAGGTTCAAACTAAGAAAACACGAGTGCAAGGACCGTTATGGGTGATGTACTTGGCGAACGGTTTAGCGCTGGCTTACGTTGGAATCATGATAACTGAACAATCGAGCTTTGCCGCTGGATTGAGTGTTTTGGTTCAGATTGTGTTGCTAGGCGGATTGTTTGCCCATTTGCTGTTGACGGTGGCAAAAACGAGATTGCAAGCGTTTCATCGAATTTTACCTGTCGCGGGGGTGGCTTCTGCAATGATAATGAGCATTGCTGTGTTGCTTAAAGCATCGGCATTGGACGAGCAGACGCTCACCATGGCAACGCAGCCGTTGTTGGTCAGCTTTGCGCTGCTCATCAGTGCTGTGGTGGTCTGGAGCTGGCATATGTTGCTCAGTAAAAGCATCACTAAGCCGCAGTTGGCGGTTGCACTGGTGATGTTGCTGAGTGCGGTGACGGTTAACCAGGGCTTATTCGTTCTTTAGTCTCGGTCACTGTTATTTTTCTGCTGAAGGTCTAAGCTTGTGTTATCAACACGACAAAGGAGCGCAGCGATGGATCTTAGTAATGTTGGCCGTTTCGATAGCACGATTTTACTTGGTATCGTGAACGAGAAACTGAGACTGGAGTGTGACAGTCTCGAAGAGTTGGTAAGCACCTATGAAATGGATGCAGAGACAGTGATTGGCAAATTGGATGTGCTTGGCTACCAATATGACCCGCTCACCAACCAGTTCAAGTCGAACCAACGATAGGACTCCACTCAATTCAGCGTCGATGTCGGTTCAATACCTGACAGCGAAGCCAGGTATCGGCGCGACGAACTGTCTCGGTGTAACCTTTAGAGGTTACACCGTTTTTATGCCCTCTAAATGACTTTTCGACTGTTGCCGAGCGGTGTGGAAAAACGCTTGTAAATAGCGTTTGCCCTTATCACTGTCTCTGGTCGCCGCGAACAGTCGACGCCACAGTCCGTCTCCCAAAGGAATACTGGTGATCAAACCCTGACGAGAAAATTCACTGATTGCCCAGTTAGGTAGCGCCGCGATACCGAGCCCCGCGGACACCATCTGTACCAACATCAGCGTATTGTCTGCTTGTTTCCACTTTGCCGGCTCCACCCCCGCCGGAGTCAAAAAGTGTTTCACTACATCTAAGCGTTTTTTCTGCACTGGATAGGAAATCATGGTTTCGCCTTCAAGCTCGCGTGGCTCGATACGGGTTTTTGTTGCAAGCGGGTGCGTGGTTGAGGTGATTAAGCGCATTTCAAAGTCGAAGAGCGGTTCATAGTGAATTTCAGAGCGCGGTTGAATATCTGAAGTAATAACCAGATCCAACTCACCACTGATCAATGCGGGTAGGGGTTCAAACGAGAAACCCGATGAAAAATCGAGTGTGACACTGGGCCACGCAATTTGATACTCACGTAGTGCTGGCATCAACCACTGAAAGCAGGAGTGACAGTCTATCGCCATGTGCAGGCGTCCGTTGACGTCTTCTTTGAGGCTTGCCAGCTCATTTTCTGCGCGCGCTAGCTTGGGCAGAACCTCATCGGCGACACGAAGTAAGATTTGTCCTTCAGAAGTGAATTTCACCGGACGAGTCTTACGCAGAAAGAGCGGACTGCCAATGCGAGACTCCAGATCTTTGATTTGATGAGAAAGGGCCGATTGGGTCAAGTGCAGTGACGTTGCGGTTGCGGTGAGTGATCCGGTATCTCGCAGTGATACTAATGTTTTCAGATGCTTCAGCTCGATCATTAATTTATTTCAACCTTTCCCTATCTCAGATGAGTAAAACTAACTTACTCGTTTTTTATGGGCGTGTAAACATCTAGACGTCCAAGTTGATTTAATATACATTCTATAACAACAACGCCGACCCAAATGGGTCGGCGTTGTTGTCGTAGGGATTGGTTTACAGTGCTTGACCATTCACCGTGACATGAACGTCAATGTTGCCACGAACGGCGTTGGAGTATGGACACACTTGGTGAGCGATTTTCGTCAGCTCTAGTGCTTGTGCATCGTCGAGAGCGAGTGCGACGTTCAAGCTCACGGTGAGTGCAAAGCCACCTTGCTCATTTGGACCGATACCGACTTCAGCGGTCACTGGCGCTTCTTTCAATGTGACCTTGCCTTCACGCGCAACGTGGAGCAGAGCGTTGGAAAAACACGCTGCATAACCTGCGGCAAATAGTTGCTCTGGGTTGCTCGCTGCACCGGTACCACCCATCTCTTTCGGATAAGCAAGGCTAAGCGACAGTAGACCGTCGTCAGTTTGAACCTGACCATTACGGCCTGCCGATGCGGTGGCTTGAGTTTTGTAGAGTGTGCTCATGGGTATCTCCTTGGTTATTTAAGTTGTGCGCAATATAATTGTTTGCAATCATATATCGAACCCAAGTTGTTTTGCAACTATATTGTGCGCAATTTATTTTTAAGGTGAATGCTATGGACACTTGTCATGTGACGCCCCCCTTGAGTGATGAGGATAAAATAAAACTCGAGAATCAAGTCTGTTTTCCACTATACAGTGCGGCTAACGCAGTTGGCCGAGCATACAGACCGCTACTGGATGCATTGGATCTCACCTACGCGCAATACCTAGTGATGATGGTGCTGTGGGAGCAGGATGGCGTCAGTGTCAAAGAGCTGGGTGCTCGGTTATACCTCGATTCAGGGACCTTGACGCCACTGTTAAAACGTTTGGAAACCAAAGGGTTTGTAGAACGAGCGCGCAGTGAGAGTGATGAGCGCGTGCGGGTCCTCAATCTCACCTCGCACGGAAAAGCGTTGAAGCAGCAAGCCCTTACCGTGCCCACTGCGCTGTCATGTAAAATCAATTTACCCCTAGAAGAGATGGTGATGCTCAAGCAGCTATGTGAAAAAGTGCTTGAGCGTCTAGGTGAGTGAGGGAGAACGCCTCACTGCGTATCGTTACAACACTTCTTCTTTGTTAAAGAAACGGTTGAGCACACTCGCCAAGGCCTCTTTGGTTGCTGGCTTGGTGAGGCGACCATCCATCAGCTTGGCCATTTTCGTTACACTGGCGCTCTCTGCCTCTCCGCTGAGCGCAATAATAGGAATGCTTGGGTAAGACTCCTTGATGCGTCTCGAGGCTTCAAAGCCATCCATGATCGGCATCTGGATATCCATAAACACCAACTCAACGGGATTATCGTGAATGATGTCGAGCGCGGTTCGACCATTATTCGCCATAATCACTCGATAGCCCAGTTGTTCGACGTACAGTTTGACTAACGCACGTTGCACTTCTTTATCATCGACCACCAACACCACTGGCGCACCCGGAGCGGTAGGGCTCGAAACCACTTGGCGATCAGGCGGTTTTACTTTATTTGGAGGCTCAGTGGCGGGCGTTGATTTATTCGGCGTGACGACAGGCTTTTGCGTGGTGGGGGGAAAGCTCAACGTGAACTCGGTAAATTTGCCTTGTTCTGAGCGGCAATGAATTGTCCCACCAAACGCTTTCATCACGCGTTGACAATAGCCTAGACCTAGCCCACTACCACCACTCTTACGGTGACTGAAGAAATCATCAAAAATACGCTCAAGAAGATCTGCGGGAATACCTGGGCCTGTGTCGGTAACAACGAGTCGGTTGTCGTTCTCCCCAGGCACGGTTTCAATGGTGATGTGGCTATCTGGGTAAGAGTCAAAATAGTAAATGGCGTTGCGAAGGAGATTGAAAATCACAAAGTTAAACAGTGTCTCGTTTACCTTAGCGACAAAATCTTGATTCAGTTTTAGGTGGACACGGCGGCGAGTGGGTTCATCGTCAAAGCCATAGTTTTCGACAGCGCTGCGCACGCAGGCGCTGATCGATGTCGCCAACGCGGGCTCTTGATCCAGCGAGGCACTGTTCACCTCTCGCAATATGATATCGATCAGCTGACGGCCGCGTAGGACGGCTTGCTTGCCGTTGTCGACGTGTGTCATCAATTCAAAATGGGCGGGCAAATGGCGAATTTTTAAATTGAGATGCTCAAACTCATACTGCACTTGGCTGAGTGGGTTACGCATTTCATGTGCAATGGAATTGGCTAATGCCTGAGACTGTTTGACCTTACGTTCGTAGTTGATGTGCGCTTGAACTTTGGAGAGCACCCGTTGCAGCGCTTCAAGTTCCTCATAGGAGAAGTTTAATCCGCCATCTTTCTCACTTGAGACCAAAACATGCGACAGTTTATTTCGACCTTCGTAAATAGGCAGAACTAGGGCGGATTGTGTCTTTTTCATCGCTGAGCGAACTTGACTCAGTTTGCTACTGCCACTTTTCGCCATCGCTTCTTCCACCTCATCGAGCACAAGTGGTGCGGTGTGGGTTTCAAAGTAATCCCGGTAAAAGCTTGCTCCTTGAAAGTCATCCAACAAGCGCAGTTTATTTTCAGGTACATCGAGGTAGCGTGCGAGTTTGTCCATCGCTTGTGTTGGTGAGTGATGAAATTCGTTCTCCAACTTGATGATTTTTTCCACTGGAGACACGGGATCGCCATACACAATATAGCTAATGGAACGTTGCAAGCTGCGGTAAAGTTTGGGCCAAGATAAGCCAACAATCGCGACTATGGTGACCACCTCAAACGCGTGTGAATCATCAAATATGGGCAGTAAGGTTATGGCAGAAAAATAGACGAACAGCGTCACGGCGAAGCTCAAACCGATATACAGAATATAGCGCGAGCTATAAAAGCGAGAGGTGAGCAGCGCGTAACCCATGAAGAGCATTTCGCTGACAGACAGTGCAGGTGGTAGCCAAGTCAACGAGAAGTCATTGAGGAAATAAGTAAAGCCAAGCTGAATGACCGCCGTTGAGCACATGAAAATGGCCATGCCAAGAATCATGTAGTTGATTCGAGTCCTTTGAATACGGTTTTCACTTGCCGTTAGAGAGAGCAAATTGATAAACGTCAGCACCACCAAGGTGGTCAAACCGAGGAAAAAGGGCTGAGTATACGGACCAAACTCTAATACGAACTGACTGGGGCCTGAAATAGAGGCGCCTTGCACTGTCAAGTCCGGTAAAAGGTTACAAGCCAAACCAAAAGCAAATACGCTCCATGCCACAATGGATTGGAACACGGGTACGCGTTTACTTGCGTAATAGGTGCGCAGCTTAGCGGTAAAATGATACGCAGAAACAAAGGCGACTAGCGCAGAAATATTGGCGACAATCGCCATTAAGACCGCCGCTTTCTCACCGAGCAATGGCAGCAATCCGGTATGAAAGTAGTAGTTACTAAGAATCCAAATAAACAAGCCAAACGTGTAGGTCACATAGTAAAGATAACTGTTAAGACTGCTTGCACCGTACTTTTTATACAGTGAGTAACAGAAGTAACTAGACCAAGTTAGTACCAAAATCGCTGTCATAAAGAGCACTATGGCCTTGGGGTACATAAGCTCTTGAAGGAGAAAATTAAGCATGAGTTCTGGATTTCACCATGGGTTGACGTTGTTGTGATTGTGCGTTGTTTTTATCGTTAGTTTGGCAGTATCGATGACCGCTCTGATTGTGATGATTCGCGTCTGTTCTGGAGAGCTCTGGAGTGCTTAGTTTTTGGTAATCATAGTACCTCAGTTCACCTTGTGGGAGGGCGAGTGAATCAAAATAAGCGCGGGAAGATAGTTGTTGCTCTAGGGTTGGTGATCCATCATACGAAAGGCTGCGTTTTAAAGCGCGTACACGACAATCCAGTGCTTTTTGAAAAAACACATTCGCCTCTTCGGCATAGTTTTCTTCTACCTGATAAAACCAAGCATGTTTTGCTTCCTCTTTAGAGACGGACGCAGAAATTGGTCTCACCGATAGGGGGCTGTTTGCTCGGGAGCGGTTGGTCGCCATGACGTTGTCGTATTTATTTTTATGTGAACACTCTTGTTGTTGCACATAATTCACACTAATGCAACTTGGTTAATATTCTGGTTGGATCTTAATTCCAAGAAATGATGAGCGTGGTTCGATGCGCGATGCAACAAAATCTGGCTTGCGATAATTTTGTGACCTAACGCTATTTAAGTGTTGGGTTGTTGATTTAATTATCAAAATGACATTATTCACTAAAATCGGACGATTTTTTCACAGAATTTTGGCATGATTGATTGCTAAGTTGCGGTGAAATCTATTTATAATTCTGATGCTTAGCGTTTCGTTACCGTTGACTTTCTCGCCAAGTGATAGGCAGATAGATAAAAAAGTTGGCGAAAATCAGAAGCTTGGCATACACTTTTCAAAGTAACGCCGATATGTTGTTGATTGGCTTACCGAAAGTACTGGGTGTTGCCTTGGCGCAACTATGTTTAACACAGCTTTGAGGAAAGTTTTATGGCGCTCACAAAAGCCGATTTGGCTGAAAACCTGTTTGAAAAGCTTGGATACAGTAAACGGGATGCCAAGGAAACGGTTGAAGCGTTTTTCGAAGAGATTCGTAAAGCTCTAGAAAGTGGCGAACAGGTAAAACTGTCAGGGTTCGGAAATTTTGATCTTCGTGATAAGAATGAACGACCAGGTCGAAACCCGAAAACTGGTGAAGACATTCCTATCAGTGCACGCCGTGTAGTCACCTTCCGTCCTGGGCAAAAACTGAAAGCCCGAGTTGAAAACGTGAAAACAGAAGGTTGATCTGACAAACAGCGCCCTGTGCGATGATGGCAGTCCGAATTCCATAAAAAATCCCCAAGTCTTTGACTCGGGGATTTTTGTTTTTATGCCATGGCGATACAAGAGTGGGGGTTAGTCGCGCTTCCACAGGATGTGGCAAAACTTATGTTCTGGATCGCGGCTGACTAATAGACGCGCGAATACGTCATCCAACACGTCATTGTCTTCATTGACGAGTCCAACCCGAACCTCTGCATACGTCTCTTTGTCGACATCAAAGCCAACATGGCCCGCCCAATCTTCTCCGGTTTTAACCAGTTCGGCAGCACCACGGTCATCAAATTGCGCCGTAAACAGAATCACATCTGCGGGCTCAAGATTATCGGGAGCCATCTCTAGAAAGATGTCGTAGGCCGTGTCAATGGTGTCATCGTAAGAAATTAGATCAGACATATTACGCTCGGCTTGTGTATTTACGTTCAGCAGTGTTGATGATGACGCGATCGCCAGTGGCTATGTACTCAGGTACTTGCACGACAAGGCCAGTCGAGAAACGAGCAGGCTTGGTGCGAGCAGATGCTGACGCACCCTTGATCGATGGGTCGGTCTCTTCAATCACAAGTTCAACTGAAGCGGGCAGTTCAAGTGCAACCGCGTTGCCGTTGACTAAAACCACGTGTAAGCCTTGAATCTCTTCAGTGATAAATAGCAAGTCATCTTCGATATCATCGCGTTTAAAGGTGTACTGAGTGTAATCTTCATTGTCCATGAAAATGTACTCGTCACCATCAACGTATGAGAATGCTGCGGCGCGTTTGAACATGTCGACAGTGTCAAGTACGTCATCGGACTTGTAGCGCTCATCAACGCGAGCACCAGTCGTGAGGTCAGTGCAACGCAGTTTATAAATTTTTGAACCGCCGCGACCGCCAGGAGTCGTCACTTCAATATCTTTGATGAGTAGCGTTTTGCCGTTAGATACAATCGCAAAACCTTTCTTTAGCTCACTTGCCTTAGGCATGAACGTTTTCCTTTATATGGGTGTATTTTGGCGCATTATATATCAGTTATTCTTTGAGAAGGAATAACTTGATTGCACAGAGCGTGTGAGCGATCATTAAAGTCACCATTGATTGACAATAAGTTCAGACTGTTACCACATGCCTCTTCCCGTTATCGACCCAACTCAACCGTTCCAAGCTCGTTATCAGCCTGCAATAGGGGAGCTGATGGCCTATTTACAAAGTGGACTGGGTGACAATCTCCACAGCGTTTATCTCTATGGCAGTGTGGCGCGTAAAACGGCGATCGAAGGGAAGTCCAATATGGATGTCATCGTGATTACGCATCGCTCTTTTAGCGATTCGCGGTCATCTCTGTTTAATACCATCAAATTTCACTTTCAAAAGCGTTATCCGTTTATTACTGGGGTTGCTTTTAAAACTGGTTTAGCCAGTGAGGTGGCGAGTTTAGAGGGTATTCTTTCTTGGGGATTTTTATTGCGTCATTGCGCGGTGTGTATTCATGGTGAAGATCTCTCGGAGTGCTTTGGCGATTATGAGCCGAGTTGGGAAATCGCTAAGCAGTGGAACATGGACGTCGAGGATTGGATTGCCGTGTACCGCAATCGAATTGCGCGCAGCAACAAACCCGAAGACCAAAGTCATGCTCAAATCATCATCGCCAAAAAGCTGCTCCGAGCAAGCTACTCATTGGTGATGGTTCGAGACAAACAGTGGTTCGATGATCCCATTGAGTGCGGCCAGCAATTCTTACGCTACCATCCTGAAAAGCAGCTCGACATTGAGCGCTTGGGGATTTTACTGTCTGGGCGTGTTATCCCTAAACGCTCTGTGGTGGGTCTGTTGGATTCCTTTGGTGATTGGTTGGTCAAACAGTACCAAAAGACGGAATTTAAAATCGGTTAGAACAAGCCAAGTTGAGGCTCACTCAAGCGTGCAAAGTCGAGCCCGATAAAGGGCAGAATTGCATCTGCGACGGGTTTGAGTTGTTTATCAATGTAGTGCTGATAATCAATCGGACTCTTTCGATACTCTTTGGGTTCAGGCCCTTGTGTGGTGATGAGGTACTCGATTCGGCCTTTGTTTTGGTATTGCAAAGGTCGACCAAGTTGCGCGTTTATTTCATCCGCCATTCGAGCGGCTCGCACTTGAGGCGGAATGTTCTTTTGATACTCATGAAGTTTGCGCCGTAGCCTTTTCTGATACACCAACTCCTCATCAAAGCGCCCGTCTAACGTCTGCTCGACACAATCTCTAACGTATTGACACGGATCCTCACCGTGAAAGACTAAGCGATAGAGCTCATTTTGAAAGCGCTGTGCCAGTGGCGTCCAGTCTGTACGGGCGCTTTCTAATCCTTTAAACACCAGGCGCTCGCCGCTCTCGGTGACAATCAATCCTGCGTAGCGTTTTTTCGATCCTGTTTCTTGGCCGCGAATCGTTGGCATCAAAAACTTTTTGTAATGGGTTTCGTATTCCAGCTCAAGCATCGAGGTTAAACCGTATTCTTGGCTAAGATGCTCACTCCACCACGCATTGATGTGTGTGGTCAGTTGCTGGCCTATCGCATCAGCTTCTTGCTGGCTTAAGCTTGTCCCTAGTGACACAAAGGTCGAATCGGTATCGCCGTAGATCACTTGATAGCCTTGGGACTCAATCAGGCGTTTGGTCTGCTTCATGATTTCGTGGCCGCGCATGGTGATGCTAGAGGCGAGGCGTGTATCAAAGAAGCGGCAGCCCGACGAGCCTAATACACCATAGAAGGAGTTCATGATGATCTTAATGGCCTGAGAAAAGGCCTTTTCATTGTTTTTCTTCGCTCTATCGCGTGCGGCCCACAAGGTTTCAATCATGGTAGGCAGAAAATGGGTGCTGCGGTGGAACTGGCCGCCGCGAAAGCCTTCGACCGCTTGGTGGGCCTCTTTACCTACCTCAAGCTTCAGCCCTTCGACTAGCCCGATTGGGTCAATCAGAAAGCTGCGAATGATCGAAGGGTAGAGGCTTTTAAAATCCAGCACCAGCACCGAATCGTACAAACCCGGGATTGAATCCATCACATAGCCCCCGGGACTGGCTAGCCAGTTCTCAGGCTGTAAGTTGGGAGCCACGTAACCGGCGCGATGGATCTGCGGTAGATAGAGGTTGGTGAATGCGGCGACAGAGCCTCCGACGCGATCCAACTCAACACCGGTTAACCGCGATCGTTCGATGGCAAAATCGAGCAAATGGGTATGGGCGAAGATTTTATTGACCAATACACAGTCTTGCAGGTTGTAGCGGGCGAGAGAGGGTTTGTCGTGTCGAAACATGTGGTTAATTTCATCCATGCGATCATGGACGTTGTGGATCTGTTTCCCTTCGCCAAGAAGCTCCTGAGAAACGGACTCCAATGACCAACTGCGAAAGTGATAAGTCGCGGTTTTTAACGTGTCGATACCGTCCATGACGACGCGACCGGGGATCGAGATGAACGCTTGGCCGGTCGATGCAGATGAGCGGAAGTAGGCTTTTTGGTTGCCTCGCCCTAAGTAGAGCGCCATCTTGTGCCATTGGGCTCGTTTATCGAGCAAGCGAAAGTCAAAATCAATCACGTTCCATCCGATGACCACATCGGGATCATAGGTTTGGAACCAGTGAACCAGAGCTTGGAGGAGGGCTTTCTCATCACTGACCCACTCTATCGGAGTATCGGCGGCTTGTGGCGTTCCCACCATAATCACGCGACTGTCTTTGGGGCTGTCTAACCCGATCGAATATAGAAGGCCTTTTTCGGAGCATTCGATATCAAGCGACACCACATGGAGTGTTGGGGTGTATTGGCCTTGGCGACATTTGGCGTTGCTGACTCGAACATAGCCTGACTTTTGCTCTACGTGACCGACAAACTCTACGCTACCCTGAATAAATCGTTCCATGAGGAATCTATCCGCAAGGCGGATGTCGTCTTCCAAAACGAGGACATCTTGCTGCTTCAACTGTTGGCTGAAGGCCGTCGCCGTTTGAATGGTGGCACTGTAGCAAGCCGCGAGAGGGGTGTGGGTAAAGCTTTTCAGTTCGAGGGGTTGGATAGTGGCATCGAACCCATGCTGTAAGTTGATCTCGCGCGCTTGGTCTATATGCGATTGCGGGATAAAGAACACGGGTTTTTCGCCCACAATGACCAGTTGCATCGGCCCTTGCGCGGTAGAGAGCCAGAGGTCAATTTGAGTGCGGCGTCCAACATCGCGTGCTTGGCGTGTCAGTAAAAAACCGTGTTGAATGGTCATAGTAAAGCGTGTTCCTTGGTGAGCATGATAACCCCAATTGGATGCTGTGATGGGCCATGCTCGACCAGTGTAGCACAGGCGGCTAAGTGATAACGCTAGTAATAAACGTAAGCCGTCAACTGCGCGAGAAGCTCGTCACGATGCCAGTGCCGGTAGCTTACTTCACTGCGAAGGGCGAAATCTGACGTCATGGACCAATGCCAGTGGGTACTGGCTTGCGCTTTGTGAGAGGCAGGAGAATCGAACAGACTGAGGTACTGGCCCTGCACGCTCACTTTATGCGCCTGATTGATTTGATAGAGCAGACCCACCTCGGCCCCTGCGCCGAGGGTAGCTTGGTAGTCGGTCAGCGCACCACCACTTAATTCAGCGGAGAGCAGCGCATAGCCGTGTACGAGATTGGGATCCCCCCATGCCTTTCCCACTCCCCCTTGGCCAAACCAGCGTCCGGACGTGTTGGTGCTATCGGGCTGTCTGTCAAAGCCTGTGCGAATATTCCATGCCCAACTGCTGAAGACGCGATTACTCGGCGCAAGCGCCATTGCATCAATAATATACAGCTTCTCTAACCGGCTTGTGCCGTTGTCATCAAGGCTCATTTGCGCATCAAGAAAGCTAATTTGTGCGCCGGGAATAAATCCAGCTTGCGAGTCTAATAGATCATGATACGCGGCGCGCCAATCTAAGGTCAGCCGATGACGGTTGAGATCGGAGTAGCGGTAGCCTAGCCCGACACGCGCAGAACCATGCCCATGTTCAGGCGATACGCTAGGTACGGGGACGTCGCTGAAGGGTGAGGGGGTTTTAATGATACTGCGTTGATACAAGAGGTCGGTGAGCTGTTTGGCGGTAGGGTCGCGCTCTAACCCTTGGTCGTAGAGCTCAAAGTTAAGCCACTCATAGGCGAATTCAAGGATCGCCGCACGTTCTGCATCACTGTATTCTGATGCGCTTGGGTAGATGCCTCTTTTTGCAAGTTGCGCCGCAGAAAAGAGCTCATCACTCATCGACTGCGATTGATGCAGTAAGCGTGTACCAAAGGCCGCACGATACTGGGGCGCGGCTAACAGATCTTGCGCCGCGAGGGCTTTGACTGTATCCGAAGGAATGGCCTGAACGGGGAACTGATCGACTAAATAGAGATCTTCACGAGCCAATTCCAAAAGAGCGAGCAGTTGGTAAGAGCAGTTTTCATCCAAGAAATAGTAATCAAATTGAGCTTGCTGCATTTCCCAGAGATGCAGTAAGACCCGTTCCACTTCATTTTCTGTTAAGTTGAGGGGGTATTCCCAAATATCTCTCGACTCGATGTCATTGTATTCCCTCACCTTTCTGTAATAGGGCATCACGGTATAGCGACCTGGATAAGCGCCAAACAACCCTTTCATCGCATAGAGTGCTGCGTTGTCTTGCGTTTCCGGCTCCGCGGCGAAATTCACCGCAAACGCCACTAATTCTTTATGACGCGTCTGGTCTTTGGCGTCGACGCGCAGCAGGGTGTGGCCAAACATGGAGGACGGGTTATTCATAAAAGCAGTAGGAAACACCAGTGTGAGTCCTTGAGGATCCAGTACCGCCTTCCATGTCTCCAACTCCGGGCAGTCGAGCGTCGCTCGTCGTCCTTGTTGCTCTTCAAGCCAAGTAAAGCGTGCGGGAAATTGGCACCTTGCAATGTGGGCTTGTGCTTCCTCCTGCTGATAGAACGCATGAATAGTCGCCTCAAGCTCTCGCTCTGGCGATCGCTTACCTTGCGCAGAGAAAAAGAATTCGTCCGAATCCACTTGGCTCTCTATACGGCCAGACCAATTGCTCTGATAGTGGCCCAGTTTATGCCAATATGAAGAGTGAGCTAACGTCGCGATGTCTAGTGTGACCTCGGTCGGCGACTCGGCTTGCGCCAAGCAAAGAGGGGAAGAAAGTGCAAGTAAAGCGCCAGTGAGTGGCATCAGTTTTTTCATAGTTGGTCGGGGAGATCCTAAATCGGCTTGCGATGACTTTAACGCCAACATGCTGATAATACGAGTGTTACAGTGATATTCAATACAAGTTTGAGAGGATAAAAGACGCCACACAAGCGTGCAGCGCCTTTTAAGCGAGGATTAAATCGCGTAGTTGGCCAGTGTTTGGTCGCTTGAGACCAAGGCGTTGAGGTTGGTGAACACCTCTTCAGAGGTGACGTTTTCAGACTGGAATACTTGCGAGAAGTTCTCTTGCGCTAGCGTATTGAACGCGCCTTTATCTGATTCTTGGATGCCCCACACTTCAGAAAGTGTCGCGAGCGTTTCACCTTCGCCTTTCGCGATGTCACGCGCAAGATTGTCCATGTTGCCATCGATAAACAGGGCTAATTTCTGGGCTGAGTTGATCGTGCCGTTGCCATCACATCCCAATGTACCAAATGTAATACCAAAGGTTTGGTTACCGAACGTACCGTTTGTTGTGGCGCCTAGCACTTTGAAGACTTTGCCAGATTGACCATCAAAAATCATGGTACCTAGACCACAACCGATATCAGAATCGGCCATTGCGACGTTTGAGAGAGGAAGAGTTGAAGCCAGTGCTGCCACTGCGAGAAGCTTTTTCATACCATATCCTTATATCATTATGGTTCGTCAGCTTAATGCCAACGAAGGTTATGCAACGCAATTCGTTACATCCTTTTTATGAATAGCTGAAATTGATTGCATTTTCAATGCATAGCTACGAATAAAGTATTCATGCTCCAAATGTTGAGAATCTATCGTTTTAAATAGTGTCAAACTATTGATTTTTAGGTTAATTAAGTGCAGTCCAACAGTTATGAAAATAAGTTCTTGCTAAACTTTGCGTTTGGGCACATATTCAGTGCAGGCAATAAAAACCAAAATGAGTTAAACTAGGCAGCCATGCTGTTATCCACTGTATAAGTGGGTGCAGAGCCAAGTTAAAAGTGTGGAGATACAAGTTTGATAAATGTTTTCCTTGTAGATGATCACGAGCTGGTTCGCACAGGGATACGACGTATTATTGAAGACGTCCGTGGAATGAACGTAGCAGGGGAAGCTGTAAGCGGTGAAGATGCAGCAAAATGGTGTCGTAGCAATCATGCAGACGTCATTTTGATGGATATGAATATGCCCGGTATTGGTGGCTTAGAAGCGACAAAGAAAATCCTGCGATTCAATCCAGATGTAAAAATCATTGTTTTGACTGTTCATACGGAAAATCCGTTTCCAACGAAAGTGATGCAAGCGGGAGCTGCCGGTTACTTAACCAAAGGTGCAGGTCCTGATGAAATGGTCAACGCGATCCGCGTTGTTCACAGTGGTCAGCGTTACATCTCACCAGAGATAGCGCAGCAGATGGCATTAAGCCAATTCTCACCCGCCTCTGAAAATCCATTCGCTGATTTATCAGAGCGTGAGCTGCAAATCATGATGATGATCACCAAGGGGCAAAAAGTGACGGACATTTCCGAACAACTCAATCTTAGCCCCAAAACGGTAAACAGCTATCGCTACCGTTTGTTCAATAAGCTGCACATCAGTGGCGATGTTGAATTGACGCACCTAGCGATACGACATGGAATGCTCGACACCGAGACCCTCTAGTGACACAAACGTTTGACTCGGTAACCTTCCTTAAGACTGTGACCAATCAGCCCGGTGTGTACCGCATGTACAACACCGAGGCTGAGGTTATTTATGTCGGCAAAGCTAAAGACCTCAAAAAGCGCCTCTCTAGCTATTTTCGCAAAAATGTGGATAGCGAGAAGACTCGTGCGCTCGTTAGTCATATCGCCAAGATAGATGTCACCGTTACGCACACGGAGACGGAAGCCCTTATTCTTGAGCACAATTACATCAAGCAGTATTTGCCTAAGTACAATGTGCTATTGCGTGACGATAAATCCTATCCGTACATTTTTGTTAGTGGTCATAAGCACCCGCGGCTTTCAATGCATCGTGGGGCGAAAAAGCGTAAAGGTGAGTATTTTGGTCCGTATCCTGACTCTGGTGCTGTTCGAGAAACGTTGCATCTGATTCAGAAGATCTTTCCGGTTCGTCAATGTGAGGATACGGTATACAGCAATCGCACCCGCCCTTGTTTGATGTACCAAATTGGTCGCTGTGCTGCACCTTGTGTCAGTGACGTTATTTCTGACGCGGAATATCAAGAGTTGGTTGATCTCGTGCGCTTGTTCTTACAAGGCAAAGACAGCCAAGTGCTCTCGACGCTGGTGGAAAAAATGGAGCAGGCGAGTCAGTCACTGCGCTTTGAAGATGCGGCTAAGTTTCGCGATCAGATTCAAGCCATCCGCCGTGTGCAAGAGCAGCAATTTGTCTCTGAAGATTCGATGGACGACATGGATGTACTGGGTTTTGCTCAAGAGAAAGGCATCGCGTGTATCCACATCTTGATGATTCGCCAAGGCAAGGTACTTGGCTCTCGAAGCCATTTTCCTAAGATCCCAGCAGAGACGGATGCACAAGAAGTCTTTCACAGTTTCCTGACTCAGTACTACCTCGCGCACAATGAAGCACGCACCGTACCGACGCGTATTATCTTAAATGCGGGGTTAAGTGACGAAACCAAAGCGTTGCAAACTGCGCTCAGTGAGCGGTTAGGTCGTAAAGTCCATTTTCACACCAAACCGACAGGGACACGGAGTCGCTACCTCAAACTGGCGAACACCAATGCACTGACGGCAATCACCACCAAGATCAACCATAAAATGACCATCTCCCAGCGCTTCAAAGCACTTCGGGAGGTATTGGGTATGGAGACGATCGCCCGAATGGAGTGTTTTGATATCTCACACACCATGGGTGAGAGTACGATTGCCTCTTGTGTGGTATTCAATCACGAAGGCCCTTTGAAGCAAGAGTACCGGCGCTACAACATTACCGGGATCACCGGTGGCGATGATTACGCCGCGATGGGGCAAGCCCTTGAGCGCCGATACGCCAAGCAGCTTGATGTCGAAAAAATCCCCGACATTGTCTTTATTGACGGTGGTAAAGGTCAGCTTAACCGAGCTCATGACATCATTTCGCAATACTGGGGGGATTGGCCAAAGCGACCCAAACTGATTGGTATTGCGAAAGGGGTGACACGAAAACCTGGCCTAGAAACCTTAATCACCACCGATGGTGAAGAGTTCAACTTGCCCGGTGACGCGCCTGCTTTGCATTTGATGCAGCACATTCGCGATGAGAGCCACAATCATGCGATTGCCGGGCATCGTGCGAAACGTGGTAAAACACGCCGTACGAGTGCACTTGAAGGCATTGAAGGCATCGGACCGAAACGTCGTCAGGCGCTGCTGAAATACATGGGCGGTTTACAAGAGCTCAAACGTGCAACTGTTGAAGAAATCGCCAAAGTTCCGGGCATCAGCCACTCTTTGGCAGAAAACATCTATCAAGCATTGAAACAATAAGAAAAATCCCGCAACATAAGAGCCCGCCAAAACGGCGGATTGCCAGCCGTACGCACACAAAAAGAGCCTTAAATAAATATGCGTTTAAACATTCCGAACCTACTGTCTTTGTTGCGACTTTTCTTGATTCCCATCTTCGTCGTGGCATTTTATCTTCCTTACGCGTGGGCTCCATTCGCGGCGGCAATGATTTTCTTTGTGGCAGGGTTCACCGATTGGTTAGATGGCATGTTGGCGCGAAAACTGGGTCAAACTTCCCGTTTTGGGGCGTTTATCGATCCTGTTGCGGACAAAGTGCTGGTGGCAACCGCCTTGATTCTGATTACCGAGCACTTTCACTCCATTTGGGTGACCATCCCTTCTGTCACCATGATTGCCCGAGAGATCATCATCTCTGCATTACGTGAATGGATGGCGGAAATTGGCAAACGCGCCAGTGTCGCCGTCTCTTGGGTTGGCAAAGTGAAGACGGTGAGCCAGATGTTTGCGCTTTGGGTTCTGATTTGGCGTTACGATGATTGGATGATTTGGCTCGGCTACGCGGCATTATACGTCGCGACGTTTCTTACCTACTGGTCGATGGCGCAATATTTGTTGGCCGCCAAAGACGATCTACTCGACGAAGAACATCATTAATCCATTACGTTCATTATTCACGCACACAGCCCGTCAATCGACGGGCTGTGTTGTTTCTAATGCTGAAGGTTCAGTCAAGGCGGGTTGTTGCGCCGGAACGTAGTGACTGAGTTGCTCTATAGGGCTCGGCATCGCAAAACAGTAGCCTTGCAAGAAATCCACGTCCAGTTTGGTGAGTTTATCCAAATGCGCGGTGGTTTCCACGCCCTCTACCACGACGCGCAGCCCAAGCCCTCTCGCCATCACGACGATGGTCGAGACAAAGTTTAGGTCGTTGTCGTTAAACACGATGTCTTTGACAAACGAGCGGTCAATTTTTATCTCATCAATCGGCAGTTTTTGCAGTAAAGAGAGAGAGGAGAAGCCGGCGCCGAAATCATCGAGTGAGATTTTCGCGCCCGCTTGGCTCAAGGTGGTGAGCGCTTGTAAGCAGGCGTCGAAATCTGTGATGGCGGCGGTTTCTGTGACCTCAAAACAAAAGCGGCTGACAGGAAGGTGGTGATGATGAATGATGGAGAGCAGCTCATGGGCGAAGTCGGGTTGGATTAACTGCTTTGCACTCAAGTTGACAGAGACATGCTGGTAGCGGTTAAGGCTGACGGACTGTTTGATGTCGCGACACACCTGATGAATCAGATGCTTACCCAGAGCACCAATCAGGTTGATTTCCTCTGCGAGACGAATGAATTGATGCGGCGCAACGTGTCCAAGCTGCGGAGAGTGCCAACGCGCCAAGGCTTCCACAGCGGTAAAGTGATTGTCCGTTGGGGAAAACAGCGGTTGGTAGTGCATGACGATTTCGCGGTTTTCAATCGCGAGTTTGAGGTGATGCTCCATGGTCACTTTATCAAACAGGGATTCTTCGTCTTGTTGACGATAGCAGGCGGGCTGTGTTGCACCTTGGCGCTTGGCTTGGTACATGGCAATGTCTGCCCGCTTGATGAGATCATCGGGCGTTGTCGCATCCCACGGATACATGGCAATGCCAATACTGCCGCTGGCGACCAGCTCAATCTCTTCGCAGTGCAGCGGTTTTTTGATGACGTCCAACATATCACTGGCGAGCGCCAGCGCTTGTTCGCGGTTTGCCACATCGCAAAAGAGTAAGAACTCATCACCCCCGAGTCTGGCGATGCGATGTGTCGCGGCTAATGTGCTTTGGATTTGTTGCGTGACGTGTTGCAACAAGGCGTCACCGACATGATGACCAAAAGTATCGTTGATGAATTTAAAGCGATTTAAATCCATCAACATGACCGCTTTGGGCTGTGTAGGTAGGGCGGCAAGTTGGCTGTTCATGACTTCAATGATCTTGCGGCGGTTCGCTACGCCTGTTAGAGCGTCGTAATAGGCCATTTGACGGATTTTTTCCGCGCTCACTCGGCGCTCGGTGACATCGGTGACTGAGCCGATCATTTTCACCGCGCGACCCTGCGCATTATATAGGGCGGAACCAGCCGCATTGACCCACAATATCTCACCTTTCGAACTTTTTAAGCGAAATTCCAACTTGAAAGGGGTTTGATCGCGCAGATGCTGCTTGAGCGCTTCCTTTAGCGTCTCTCTATCTTCATGGTGAGCTAAGTCGATGACCTGTTCGAGAGGGTAGACGCCGCTGGTTCGGCTGCTCTCTATACCCACCATCGCCAGTAAACGACCATTGAGGCGAAAATGGTTAGCGGCGATGTCCCACTCCCAAATACCATCGTTTGAGCTATTGGACACCACTTCGAGTTGTTCTAGCAGTTGCTGTGATTGTTGCTCGTTATGTTTGCTGGTGGCAATCAGTGCGTCACGCTCGATAAACAGCGCCAGCATATCTAAATAGTTATTGAACATCGCCATCGAGTGAATGTTGACTTCGTCACTGATGGCGTCCACAACCGACACCAGTTTCCACTGCTGCTGGGTTCCGGTGGCGATCGGGATGATGGTGGCAATGTAGTGGGTATCGTGTTGGATAAACGGAAAACTCTCGATCCCGTCGCTGATACGATGTTGACTATCCAACGTGCTAGGATGTGTCATCCCTTTCTCAGCCCAACTGTCAACGTGGTACTCACCATGACGCCCTGTGGCTAAACATGCCCAAGCGAGCGGACTGTTATAGATACTCTGGGCATCTAAGATGGCAGAAAAGCCCTCTTGAGCGAGGGAATAAAAGTTTTCGAAAATCTCAAACGACGATCGCCCTTCATTGGTCAGTAAAGCTTGGCGAATCGGGGAGCCGAGGGTGGGGTCGATGGCCTTGCGATCTTCGCGAGGCTCAACGCCACAAGAGCGCCGCACAATCAACTGTTGCTCGAGCGATGTGCTGATTCTTGAATAGGGTGCACCTTGCATCCGCTTAAGGGCTCGAAAGAAAACATCTCGAGTGAGCGTCTCAAGCCTTTGGTCGACAGTGGTGAGCGGTGGAGTAGTGTGGTCGCCAAGAAAGACATTGTCCACACCAACCACCGCGATGTCCTGCGGTACCTTTAGGCCCTTGTGTTCAAGCTGTTCTATCATTCCAATCGCATTGTGGTCGGTGGCACAAATAATCGCGCTACACGGTGATTGGCGCTGTTGATAAAGCACCGCTGCTTCACGGCCACCGGCCAGCGAGCAGTTGTTGACTTCGAAGATCATCGCTTGACTGGCAGGGTGACCATAGGCCTGTTGGATGGTTTTATAGGCAGAGAAACGTTGTCGAATGTCATCAACGGTAAAATCGCCACAAAAGCCTATCTGGCGGTGACCAAGTGAGGTGAGATGCTGGTAGAGGGCGGTGATTCCCTGAGCTTGGTCGCTAAAAAAGTGTTCAACGTCCAATGAATAATGCCCACCCATTGAAAGGACGGGAATGTTGAGAGAGAGGGCATGTTCAACCAAACGTTCACTGGCGCAACCGAGCAATACAATGATGCCATCTAAATGCAGAAAACCGACGGGTAAATCGAACTCTGGATGATCGCCACTGCGAATAAACATCAGGTTGATATTGTTCTCAAAGGCAAGCTGCCTGAGGGTCGCGTTTATCTCACCCATGTAAAATCCACTCAGCACCGGCATGATGATACCCAGCGTCGGTCGCGTTGGAATAAGGTTGTCTGGTCGCTGCATTGGGGCTTTTCTCTCCGCCATATTCTTTTTAGAACTTCATTCTATATAGAACTCAGTGTCGAACGAGCAGCAAAGCAAGATTTTGTTTCTTGGCTCACGCTCTGTGCAAGAGGGTACGGGGCCTAGCGCACAGTTGGTGTCGATTTGGTTGACAACGAAACAGACAGAAACAAGGTAAAGAATTGGCGGAAATTGAACAGAAAATAGTTAATTTTGAAAGTTTTGGCGGTAAATTAGACAAACGATTCAAAAAATAAAAATTAGTGTTGACGAACAAGTTCGAATCCGTAGAATGCATCCCGTACCCAAGAGGAAGGCAGCAAGCAAGCAAGCAGCTTAACTTGGTACGACGAAGGCGCGTTGGCAGAGTGGCTATGCAGCGGATTGCAAATCCGTGGACCTCGGTTCGACTCCGGGACGCGCCTCCATTTGCGACACTAGCTCAGTTGGTAGAGCGCAACCTTGCCAAGGTTGAGGTCACGAGTTCGAACCTCGTGTGTCGCTCCAAATATTCAGATAGCGATGATTCGATATCTAGATGGTGTGTTACGTTTCCGTAACGGCATCACAAATTTAGATTTGTGTGCCCTGGTGGTGGAATTGGTAGACACAAGGGATTTAAAATCCCTCGGCGTTCGCGCTGTGCCGGTTCAAGTCCGGCCCGGGGCACCATCTAACGCTAAGTTATTAGCAAACCTATGCGACACTAGCTCAGTTGGTAGAGCGCAACCTTGCCAAGGTTGAGGTCACGAGTTCGAACCTCGTGTGTCGCTCCAAATTATAAGCCCTAGCAGAAATGCTGGGGCTTTTTGGTTTTTGGTGATCGTCCTTGCCAGTGAATATTATCACCGTCTTAACTTGTAGCCGATTTAGCTGCGGCGCAGGCACCCAGCGCTCTAAGGCTTAGTCAGTTGAAACAGTTTTCCGCTGTCTGTACTAAACACGATGCCTCCGTTGGGGAGCACTTCGATATCTCGAATACGTTCACCTAAAGGCTCCAGTAAGCGCGTCTCTTCGATGATGTTGTTGTTTTGCAAGGTCAAGACGTTGATATGGGTGAGTTTTAGCGCCCCAGCGAGAAGTTTGCCATCCAGCTCAGGAAAGGCCTCGCCGCGATACAGCACTAACGAGCCAGGTGCGATAGACGGGACATACACTTTTCGGGGAGACGTCACGCCGGGCGCTTCTTCAGCTTCACCTACCGCAAGCGGCCCCCAATACTCTTTGCCGTGCGATGTGATAGGCCAACCATAATTCGCGCCTTTTTCTATCAGATTTATTTCATCGCCGCCGCGTGGCCCATGCTCTATAGACCAAAGTGTTTGACTCGGGCCGTCGTAAAACAGTCCTTGGGGATTTCGGTGACCATAGCTCCAAATTTCTGCTTGCGCATCCTTCTCGGTAACAAAAGGGTTGTCTCTTGGGGCTGTACCATCGGGATGAAGCCTTAATATCGAACCTGCATGCGTGGAACGATCTTGACCATTGGGCCGTTCACCACGGTCGCCGACGGAGAGGTAAAGGTATTGGTCATCAAAGGTAATCCGGCTGCCAAAATGGCGACCGGTATCAGAGCCAGATTTTGTCACGAGCAGTTCACGCCACTGGTTGAGTTTACCCGCTTGAATCGTTGCAGTTGCCAGTGCGGTTTCAAGCGCATCGCCGACACGTTTAGTGAAGGTAAAGTAGTAGCGATCGCTCTCGAAAGGTGAACGGGCGACATCCAACAATCCACCTTGTCCTGACACCGCCACATCGCTGACTTGATGGATGGCCGTGTAGCGCTGAGTGTTGAGATTCACTTGACCGATTTCGCCATTTCTCTGGCTGATAAGTAAGGTGGTGTCATCGACAGCGGCGATTCCCCAAGGGACATTGAGCCCGGAGACGATAAGATTGGCTTGCCACTCCTTCTCTGACACTTGCGCAGTGGCGTAAGTGACGTTCAGTGAAGCAAGTGTATAGATTAAAAAAGCGCGTGTGAGAAATAGCTTGGTCATACATCGTCCTCTGAGTTAGAGCCGAAAACTAGTCCGTTATGAATGATTTTAGCATCCATACGTCGCAGCCGTTGTGCTCTGTTTCGTCCATTGGCTCGGCTAAGTGTGTAAAGCCTAAGGATTCATACAGAGCGATGGCTTGCGTCATGCTTGCGAGTGTGTCGAGATAGCACTCTTCAAATCCGGCGGATTGAGCGAACGCCAAACATTGCAACGCCAACGCTTTGCCGATTCCGAGACCGCGAGTTTCAGGCAAAAGAAACAATTTCTTCAGTTCACAGCGCGTAGCGGATTGGCCAAACGGCGCCAAACCACACCCACCAACGACTTTGCCATCTAAGAGAGCAACCAAGTAGAGGCTGCGTTCGCTCGGTCGGTAGTGCTCACTCATGGCGAGCACTTCGGCGTCGGAAGGGCCAAAGCCTTCCCCAATGGCACCGAACTCTTGCCCGACACGTTTGATAATATGGCAGATTGCGTCGTTATGTTCCGCTGTGATTGGGGTGATGGTATGGTCTTGAGTGGTGGTATAGCTCGGTGTGTCCAATTCTGATTCCTTGTCCGTTTAAATGCGTGTTACCTACGATAGGCCTAAATAGAGTTTTATCAAGGCTTGGGGCGAATTTTCATTCAAAGGCAGTAATTATCACGATTTCGGTTTGGATTTGACCTTGGCATTCGTTACTATGTACAGCTATTTGAAAATGCCCACAATCCCTTTTGGGAACCTTATGGACACTACCACTTATGGCGGTTGTGATTGACCGACATAGGGTAATGAGGAAACGATGCAACATCTACAAGAGATCATTGCTAATGCGAACGCAGCCATTGATGCTGCGACATCGCTCGTCGCACTTGATGAAGTGCGTGTTCAATACCTAGGAAAAAAAGGTGAGCTGACGGCTCAACTTCAAAGCCTAGGTAAACTGCCACCGGAAGAACGTCGCGAAGCGGGTCAAGAGATCAACAAAGCGAAAGGTGTGGTTCAACAAGCTATCGCGGCGCGTAAAGATGCCCTTCAACGCGCAGAGCTAGAAGAGAAATTGGCCGCTGAAACCATCGACGTGACACTCCCTGGTCGTCGCATCGAAAACGGTGGTTTGCACCCGGTGACTCGTACGGTTGAGCGTATCGAGCAGTTCTTTGGTGAGCTAGGATTCAATGTTGAGTCTGGTCCTGAAATTGAAGACGCTTTCCACAACTTTGATGCCTTGAACATTGCAGAGGATCACCCAGCACGTACGGATCACGACACCTTCTTCTTCAATCCTGATTTGATGCTGCGTACTCACACATCGGGTGTACAGATTCGTACAATGGAAAACGGTCAGCCTCCTTTCCGCTTCATTGCACCTGGCCGTGTTTACCGTAATGACTATGACCAAACGCACACGCCAATGTTCCACCAAGTGGAAGGCATGCTGGTGGATGAAAACGTCAACTTTGCTCAGTTAAAAGGCATCCTGCACGACTTCCTATGCAACTTCTTCGAAGAAGAGGTTCAGGTACGTTTCCGTCCATCTTACTTCCCGTTTACTGAGCCTTCAGCGGAAGTGGATGTAATGGGAAAAAATGGCAAATGGTTGGAAGTTCTCGGTTGTGGCATGGTTCACCCGAACGTACTTCGCAGCGTTGGTATCGATGCGGAGAAATACTCTGGATTTGCATTTGGTATGGGTGTCGAGCGTTTGACTATGCTGCGCTACGGCGTCAACGACTTGCGTGCGTTCTTTGAGAACGACCTTCGTTTCCTTAAACAGTTCAAGTAATCCAGGGGATACATCACTATGAAATTTAGCGAATCATGGCTTCGTGAGTGGGTAAACCCTTCAGTCTCGACTGACGAACTTACTCACCAAATCACAATGGCGGGTCTAGAAGTAGACGACGTACTACCTGTTGCTGGTTCTTTCACTGGCGTTAAAGTAGGTAAAGTGGTTGAGTGTGGTCAACACCCAGATGCGGACAAACTGCGTGTGACTAAAGTCGATGTTGGTGCAGAAGAGCTGCTAG
The DNA here is from genome assembly GCF_059834005.1 of Vibrio sp. R12-SW3-ISO1. NCBI lineage: Bacteria > Pseudomonadati > Pseudomonadota > Gammaproteobacteria > Vibrionales > Vibrionaceae > Vibrio > Vibrio sp. R12-SW3-ISO1. The sequence goes on along the minus strand of NZ_JCBDGK010000041.1, from coordinate 63,879 downwards.
ACATCGTGTGTGGCGCGTCGAACTGTCGCCAAGGTATCAAAGTGGCTGTCGCAACGGTTGGCGCTGTGCTACCGGGCGATTTCAAAATCAAAAAAGCCAAGCTGCGTGGTCAACCATCACACGGCATGCTGTGTTCATTCTCTGAGCTCGGTATTGATGTTGAATCTGATGGCATCATGGAGCTAGCAGAAGACGCAGTCATCGGTACAGATTTCCGAGAATTCCTAGGTCTTGACGATGTAACCGTTGACGTAGACCTAACAGCGAACCGTGCGGACTGTTTCAGTATCCGTGGTATGGCGCGTGAAGTTGGCGTTCTCAACCGCGCTGACGTAACTGAGCCAGCGGTGAACCCAGTGGCTCCTGTTATCGATGATCAAGTCTCTATCGAAGTGAAAGCGCCGGCGGCGTGTCCACGCTACCTTGGCCGTGTGGTTAAAAACGTTAACGTTCAGGCTGAAACGCCGCTTTGGATGCAAGAGAAACTGCGCCGTTGTGGTATCCGCTCTATCGATCCAGTAGTAGACATCACTAACTTTGTGCTTCTAGAGCAAGGCCAGCCAATGCACGCATTCGATCTTGCTAAGATTGAAGGCGGCATCGTAGTTCGTATGGCAGAGCAGGGCGAAAAGCTTACTCTTCTAGACGGTAACGAAGCTGAGCTAAATGCAGATACGCTAGTGGTTGCAGACCACAACAAAGCTCTAGCTATTGCGGGTATCTTTGGCGGTGAAGAGTCTGGTGTAACGACTGAGACTAAAGACGTACTACTTGAGTGTGCATTCTTCGCGCCAGACCACATCCGTGGCCGCGCTCGTAGCTACGGTCTACACACGGATTCTTCAATGCGTTTTGAGCGTGGTGTGGATTTCGCACTACAAGCTAGCGCAATGGAGCGTGCAACAGAACTTCTTGTTGAGATCTGTGGCGGTGAAGTCGCACCTGTTGTTGCTGTAGAGTCAGAAGCTGACCTACCAAAAGCAAACACAGTAGCTCTACGTCGCACTAAGCTAGACAGCCTACTAGGTCACCACATTGCTGATAGCGATGTTGTTGAGATTCTAGAGCGTCTTGGCTTAGCGGTTGAAACAACAGACGCAGGTTGGACAGCAACAGCACCGACATGGCGTTTTGATATCGCTATCGAGCAAGACCTAATTGAAGAAGTCGGTCGTATCTACGGTTACGATAACATCCCTAACCAAAACCCAGCCGCAGCACTTAAGATGCACGACCACGTTGAAGCGAACATTCCGCTAAAACGCGTTCGTAACTTACTTGTTGACCGTGGTTACCAAGAAGCGATCACTTACAGCTTCGTTGAGCCTGAGCAGCAAAAACTGATCGTTCCGGGTGTTGAGCCACTCATCCTGCCATTCCCAATCTCTGCGGATATGTCAGCAATGCGTCTTGGTCTAATTCAAGGCCTGCTCAACACTGTGGTTCACAACCAAAAACGTCAACAGCCACGTGTTCGTCTATTCGAATACGGCCTACGTTTTATCCCTTGTGAGTCGGCTGAAAACGGTATGCGCCAAGAGCCAATGCTTGCTGGTGTTATCGCAGGTACTCGCAGCGAAGAGCATTGGGACATCGAAACTAACACAGTTGATTTCTTTGACCTTAAAGGTGACCTAGAAGCGGTGCTTGAGCTAACAGCTAACGAAGCCGCTTACTCTTTCGCAGCGCTTTCTGCTGAAGATAAAGCTGCGAACCCAGCGCTTCACCCTGGTCAATCTGCAGCGATCATCGTTGATGCTGGTCTTGAAACAGAAAGGCAAGTTGGTGTGATTGGTACCGTTCACCCAGAGCTAGAGCGTAAGTTTGGTCTAAACGGCCGTACTATCGTATTCGAAGTGGAATGGTCTGCAATCAACACCAAAGTGATTCCAGAAGCGGTAGCGCTTTCTAAGTTCCCATCAAACCGTCGTGACATCGCGGTCGTTGTTGACGAAGCCGTCGCTTCTGGCGACATCGTTGCCGCATGTCTAGAGCAAGGTGGTGAGTTCTTGAAAGGCGCGAAACTGTTCGATGTTTACGTTGGTAAAGGCGTTGAAGAAGGCAAGAAGAGCCTAGCCATCGCTCTGACCTTGCAGTCGGTTGAGCGTACGCTCGAAGATGCGGACATCGCCGGTGCGGTTGACGCCATCGTCGCGCACATCTCGGATAAGTTTGGCGCGAGCTTGCGCGATTAATTGTCCGTATTGACTGAGTAATAGAGAGCCCGAAGCGACTTCTTCGCTTCGGGCTTTTTTATCTCTATCGCTCTGCATCTCAACGGAAGCAGAAAAAATTACTGTCAATAATGTTGTATAGTATGACAAAATATGTGTGCTGAGCGTGAGTTTCGTGCTTCAGTGAAGGTTACACTATCACTCCCCCCAAGTGTGTTGTTGCGTATCGATGAGATCGGTGACGCAATAGTTTTGCCCAAAAAAGCAAACGTTTGCACCAAGGTGATAAGACAGAAATAGATACAGATAATTGAATATTAAGGGTTAGTTGTGGAAAAGTTTTTTACAGCATTAGAACAGTTGGGGTTAGCTTGCACCCCAACTCAAGAAAATTCGCAGACGCTCCTTTGGGATGGCGTGGTGGACAATCAAGGCACAGAGACCAATGTTTGGATTCGTTGGTGCAACGAATTCAAGCGCCCGATTTATTGCAGTTTTGGCTTTCAAAGTTACTGCCATGCATTGTTTATCCGTAAGAACTTTGACAACGCATACCCTATCAGCGCTTAATTTCGTGTGGCTGTAGGTCACAACTGAAAAAGCAAAACGCCCCAATATCAGTGATATGGGGCGTTTTTTGTTCTTCAAGACATTCAACTCACAAAAAAAGAGCCCCGCTCAGGCGAGGCTCGGCGTCAAAAACATGCTTTGACTGCGGGGGTTAGGTTAGGCCGTCGCGGTGGCCACCGCTTTGGCTTTGTCTCGTGCACCGAGTACCAATGTCAAACCAAAGGCGACAGCGAATGAGATAGCCATGCCAGCGACATAGTATCCAATCTTATCAGGGGTGATTGAGATAATGCCCGGTAGTCCTGCTGCGCCCAATGCTTGTGCTTTCACATTGAATAAGGTGACAAACGCACTCGCCGCCGCTGCGCCAATGATGGCAGCGATGAAGGGGTAGCGTAGCTTGAGGTTCACACCAAACATTGCCGGTTCGGTAATACCGAGCAGAGCTGTAATACCAGATGGCATTGCGATACCTTTCAGTTTTGTCTCTTTGGTGGTGATGCCGACCGCAAGTGCCGCTGCGCCTTGTGCGACGTTCGACATTGCCGCAATCGGGAAGATGAAGGTACCACCGGTCACAGCGATGTCTGCCAATAGTTGAGTTTCAATAGCGATAAAGCTGTGGTGCATGCCGGTGATAACAAACGGCGCGTAAATAAAACCAAACAGCGCGCCGCCAATAAAGCCAGCCGAGTCGTAGAGCCAGTTGAGGCCATCACCGAGCAAGAAGCCGATATCGCGGGTAATGGGTCCAACGAGTGTGAACGTCAGGAAGCCCGTAATAAAGATTGCCAGCATGGGTGTCAGCAAGTTATCCAACACAGATGGGATAAACGAACGTAGGCCATTTTCGACTTTCGCTAAGATGAACGCTGACACGAGTACAGGTAGAACCGAACCTTGATAGCCGACTTTCTGAATCTCAAAGCCAAAGATGTTCCAAGTCGGAATCGTACCTGCAACGCTCGCTCCGCCAAAACCCCAACCATTGAGCAAATCTGGGTGGACCATCAACATACCCAGTGCTGCGCCTAAGAAAGGGTTGCCACCAAATTTCTTACTGGCAGAGAAAGCGAGAAGAACTGGCAAGTAAACAAAAGGCGCATTGGCGAAAGTGTTGATCATACTTGCAAGATCGGCGAGGCCTGGGTTTGCGTCAATGAGTGACTGTCCTTCAATGAACAGACCCGTCGCGGTCAGCACATTAAACAGACCCATCAACAGACCTCCCGCCACAATGGCAGGGATGATAGGGACAAAAATGTCCGATAGCCCCTTAACAGCGCGTTGGACGATGTTCTGCTTTTGTGCACCCGCAGAGGCAACGTCCGACGTCGACATTTCGCTCATGCCAGTCAGTTTCGCCATTTCTGCGTAGACTTGGTTGACGATGCCTGAGCCAAAGATAATTTGGTATTGCCCTGCCACTTTAAACTGACCTTTGACGCCATCGAGATTGCCGATAGCCTCTTCATCGATTATCGAATCGTCTTTCAATGCTAGGCGAAGACGAGTCGCGCAGTGGGCGAGTGCTTGGAGGTTATCTTTGCCTCCTAGCAGCGTGAGCAGCTCTTTTGCAATGTTAGGATAATTCATTCCGGACCCCAGTTTGGTTCGTTACTGTTGATTATATACAATTCTCGCTTGTTCTCTTTGGGAACGTTTGCAAGATGGATTTTTGGAGATTTAACCTATTCAGTCAAAGAATATTGGATGTTTATGTGAGATGGATCGGTTTATATTTTTTGCTAAATCGTTTGAGCAGAGTGATTTTTGCGGTGTTTTTTGCTAATTTTTGCAAACAATCCCAATAAGTTAACCCAAGGAATTCCGATGGCGAGCCTACATGACGTCGCGAAGTTAGCCGGCGTCTCTAAATCGACGGTATCCCGAGTCATTAATGATGAATATGGCGTGAAAGAGGCCACCAAGCTAAAAGTGATGAAGGCAGTCGAAGAGGTCGGTTATGTGGTGAATCAGGTCGCCAAAGATCTCAAATCGCAGAAAACCAATTTGGTGGGCGTCATCGTTCCTCGTATGTCATCAAACGCTGTTTCCCTCGGTGTTGATGGCATCAGCGCGGCGTTTGAAGCCGCAGGAAAACACGTGTTGTTGGCGAGCTCTCAACAGCTGTCAGAAAAAGAAATTGAATACATTCAGGTATTTAATCAAAAGCGGGTCGAGGGTATTGTGCTCTATGCGACCCATATTGACATGCAATTGGTCGATGCTATCCGCGCCTCTCGCGTTCCCGTAGTACTTGTCGGGCAAGATGGCTCTCTGTTCAACATACCCAGTGTGGTACACGATGATTTGCGCGTGGGCTTTGAAGCGGGTCACCGCTTATTGGATGTGGGCTGCAAAAACATCGGCTTTATGGGGGTAAGAGACTCCGATATCGCTGTCGATAGCTTGCGTTCGCAAGGCTTAGAGCAAGCCCTAAGCATGCGCGGCGCACAACCTCTGCTGTTCCATAGTCATGGAGAGTTTTCGGTTGATTCGGGTTATGCGCAGATCCCGTCGCTTATCGAGCAATACCCTCAATTGGATGGCCTATTTTGTGCGACGGACCGCATTGCCGTTGGCGCGATCAAGGCCTTGCAAGAGCGTGGCATTCGAGTTGGCGAGCAAATCAAAGTGCTCGGAGTGGGGAATGATGAACTGGGCTATGTGGTGTCACCGAGTTTATCTACCTTTGGTTATGCCTTTGATAAAGCGGGAGAAAAAGGTGCCAAGCTACTGCTCGATTTGATTGAAGGCCAACCTCAAGAAATGAGTAAAGTGGTATTAACGTTTCATCGGGTTGATCGAGAGACGTGCTGATCCCTTGATACTCAGATTTTTATCTTCAGTTAGGCTACTGGGACACATGCTATCAAGCACTTAGCCTTAAAACGACCACTGAAGTGCGGTTCATGACGGACTCATTGCTTGCTCAAACCATCATTTTTGATTAATCTTGCAAACGTTCCCAAAAATTTAGGTGTTGAGCCATGTCGTTAGAATACTACGTTGCGCTGTGTGGCGGTGAAGAGAATCTCCTGCGAGTCCTGATCCCCGATAGTCGGTTGATCTTTGCGGTGAAAGAGAGCGATTGTTTGTCAGATGAACTCGACTCCAAGGCCATAAGCCGTGTTGGTGATGAATGGCAAGTGACTTTTGTTCGCCCCTCAGACATAGAAGCCGAGCTTCTCCAGCTTGGGCAAAAGATAGCAAAGCGTCAGCAACAAGCGCTCAGCGAGGCCATGGTGCCTGTCGCGTGCCCATATCGTCCTAAGTGGCACGTTTCTCCGCCGCAAGGGCTTCTCAATGATCCAAATGGCTTTATTTATCATCAAGGGCAATACCACCTCTTCTATCAATGGTACCCGTTTGGTTGCGTGCACAAAGACAAATACTGGGCTCACCTGACCAGTAAAGACTTAGTCAATTGGCATTGGCAGCCAGTGGCATTGACGCCATCGGATTGGTTCGACAGTCATGGCGTATTCTCGGGTCATGCGCTGAGTGATGATGAGACATTAATGCTGTTCTACACAGGTAACACCCGGATTGATGAGCAGCGGGATCGGCACACCACGCAGTGTCTTGCGACTTCAACCGATGGCATTCATTTTATCAAGCATGGCCCAGTGATTGAATCGCTGCCACCAGGCGTGACTGCCCATATTCGCGACCCCAAAGTGATACGTCACCAGCAAGAGTGGTTGATGTTGCTCGGCGCGCAAACCACCGAGCTGAAGGGTCGCCTGGCGGTGTATCGCTCTGATGACTTGCGCAACTGGACTTTCTCCGCTTTGCATGGTGATGAGTTGGGCGATTTTGGTTATATGTGGGAGTGTCCTGATTGGTTTGATCTCGGTGGGGAGACGTTCGCTGTGCTTGGCCCGCAGGGGATCGAATCGTTCTCGCCTCTCAATACCATTCCACACCATAACGGCATTGCCCGCGCATCATGGGATGGTCAGCAATTGCAGTTGGCGGATTTTGTACACCTAGATTACGGTTTTGACTTCTATGCGCCCCAAACGTTGTTAACACCTGATGGTCGACGTGTCATGTGTGGCTGGATGGGCTTACCTGATGAGGTGGATCAGCCATCCAGTGACCACGGTTGGGTTCATCAACTGACGGCGCCACGCGAGCTCACTTACAGGGATGGGAAATTGTATCAATGGCCTGTTGAAGAATTGATGCAGCTAATGATAATCTCCAGTACATTAACATTGTCTAATGTAACTCAGCGTCTCGACGTAAACAGCTATCAACTAGAAGTTGAACTGCAATGGGGGCAGACGTTAAACCTTTTCGAAGGTCATGGGCAAAAGGTAGCTTTGACTGCAGACGCCAACCACCAACGGTTAGTACTAGATCGCCGTGAGACGCAAAACCGCGCTCAAGATGAACGTCGAGAAGTACCGCTGACCAGTGATAGCGTTCGTTTACTGATTTTAGTCGACACGTCCAGTGTCGAAATATTCATTAACGGCGGTGAGGCGGTGATGACCTCAAGAGTGTTTGTCGATGCTCAGTCAACGGGCATTTCGGTGACGGGAGCGGCAACCCGTGCTGAACTGAGATATATAAACCAAACGACGGAGCCATTTGTTTAGCGGTTCGTCGAAGTTGATAAAGGGCGACCAATGGCAGTATCGGAATACCTCGCACCGAAGGAAAAACAAGATCAGGGTCCAGCATCCGCAAGTTACTCATTTATAGCACGACAGCCCATTTTAGATAGTAATCGAGAGATTCATGCCTTTGAACTTTTGTACCGTGACGGTGAGCATAACGGTTTTCCGGTGCATATGGACTCTTCTTTGGCTACACGAAAGCTGCTTGCGGAGCACTTCCTCAGTTACAAAGCGAGAGTGTTGGAATCCTACAAAGGGTTTGTCAATTTCAGCCAAAGTTGCTTGATAGATGGTGTTCCTTTTGACTTTCCCAGCGATTCTTTAGTGGTGGAAGTATTAGAGCAGTGTCAGCCCGACGAAACGTTGTTTCAAGCGCTGAGCAAGCTTAAGAAAGCAGGCTATACCATCGCATTAGATGATCATGTTTTCGATTCGAACTGGCAACGGTTTTACCCCCTTATCGATATTATTAAAGTCGACATTCAGCAAACCTCCATGCCCAAAAGCGCGCTAATGATTGAGGGTTTAAAACATCTCGATATCACGTTTCTTGCGGAGAAGGTGGAGACAAATGAGGAGTTTGAAAGGGCTAAAGCGTGTGGCTTTACACTTTTTCAAGGCTACTTTTTTACTAAGCCGGAAATCATAAAGAGTCGAAAAATTAACGCGTCATTTACCGACTTGATGTCGTTATCTGAGAAACTCTCTGCAGATATTATTGATTTTGACGAAATCAGCCAGATTGTGGCGAAAAATCCGGTCCTATCACTTCAACTTCTGAATTTCATCAATGGTAGTTGCAAGCTTCGTGCGCCGATTCAATCCGTTAAGCAGGCAGTCGCTTATCTTGGTGAAGACAAGTTGAAGAAGTTTGTCACTTACGTATTGATCTCCTCACTCGCGCCCGGAAAACCAGAAGCTTTGTTTCTCATGTCATTACACAGAGCAAAAATGGCGGAATTACTGGTGCATTATATGCGTCGATCAAGCTTAAAAAATCTTGCATACCTCTGCGGTTTACTGTCTCTGATCGATGGCATTCTCGATATAGATATGCGTGAAGCTTTGCAGTATATCCACTTAGATAGCACCATTAAGCAAGCATTGATTTATCGAAGCGGGACTTTGGGGCAGTTAATTGATTTATTTGAATATATTGAAGCGTCAGAGTGGGATAAGATCGATCAGATTCGTCGATCCCTAGACGTGAATGACCAAGATATCATTGGCTGCAATGTTGAGGCGTCAATGTGGCTTAATGAGCTTTCAGTGCAGCCCGATTAGTATTTCTATCAATGATCATTATATCGCCCCATCTGCTCAGAAGAGCCAAACGGGGCGATGAATCCTCCATCAAAGGCGCTTAGAGTGCAGTGATATAATCGCGTAGCGCACTTTCGGAAGGCAGTGCGGTCATCGCGCCTTTTTGGGTTGTAGCGAGCGCACCACAGCCATTGGCCCACTCAACGGCATGATGAATAGCCTCTTGGTTATCCCATTGATCGTATTGAGAGAGTTTAGCCAGTAGGCCGCCCACAAACGCATCGCCTGCGCCTGTGGTATCGATGGGTTGAATTGCCTTTCCAGCTTGTAGGGTCTGTGTTCCCTCAAACACCACTAACGCACCTTTCGCGCCTTGCGTGACGACCACCAAGCGGTTGTTGTAACCCTTAATCGCCTCTAATCCGGCATCGAGTGAGTGGGTCTGTGTGAGGTACGTCAGTTCATCGTCAGAAAACTTAAGCACATCTGCCAGCCCAAGCGCTTGGCAAACAACCGGTATAATCTCACTAGGGTTAGCCCACACTTCTTCTCGCAAGTTGGGGTCAAAACTCACATAGCCCCCGGCGTGTTTAATTCGACGCATGGCTTCCAAGGTACTACTGCGGCTCGGCTCATTCGCCAGTGCAATAGAGCAGACATGCAGCCAATCTCCGGCAGCAAACTCAGGAATATCGCTGGGGATCAAGAACTGATCGGCGCTGGGTTTGACCATAAAGGTGAAGCTGCGCTCACCGCTGTCGTCCAGATCTACGATGACAGTCGATGTGCGCTGTTCTTCATCAAGCCGCATGCCTTGTGTGTTGACCTTTTCTGCGGTTAAGGTCTCTTTCATAAATCGGCCCAGTGGGTCGTTTCCTACACGGCCGAAAAATCCACTCTTGCCGCCTAATCTTGCGATGGCAACCGCCACGTTTGCGGGGGCACCACCCGGGCATTTTAAGTAGGTGGTGTCGGAATCTGGAATCAGGTCAACAACCGCGTCACCTGTCACCCAAATCATGCTCATGTTCTGTTCCTCGCATAAATAAATACTGGCCTATTATAAAGCTAAATCGGTTTAGCTAAACGCTAAACGGATTGTTTTGTGGTTTAGATCGTTTAATTTCTGACAAAAATCGGCCCAGGTAGAGTAAAGATAGTATTTCCTTCCCAGCGGGGTAAGATAAGGTCCGATTTTGAGGAAAGAAAGGCTGAGGGTGATGAGCAAAAGGCTCAAATTGGCAGATATCGCTGCGTTGGCAGGGGTGTCGAAATCGACGGTGAGTTTTGTGCTTAACGGACATGCAAAGAAACACCGAATTCATGCAGAGACGGTTGAAAGAGTACTAGCGGTAGCCAAAGCACACAACTACGCCCCCAATTTGTACGCACGTGCGTTAAAATCAAGTCGTACCTACAGCGTCGGCTTAGTGATTCCCGATATCCTCAATATGGGGTTCGCCACTATTGCCAAAAGGCTTGAGCAGCTAAGCCGAGAAGTGGGCTACCAACTTTTGATAGTATCTTCAGAAGACGATGCCGATATGGAGCAAACCGTCATCAAACACTTGCTGGAGCGCCAAGTAGACCTACTGCTGGTGGCCAGTGCAGCGAAAAATGCCGACTTTTTACTGGATGTGAATCAACACACGCCCGTCATCACCTTTGACCGCGTATTTGAAGACAGCTCACTTTGTGGTGTGAAAAGTGATGCGACTGCCGCCACAAAGCAGGTGGTGGCAAAACTGTGTCACGAGCGCAGCGAGTGCGTTTATATCGGCGGGCAGCTTACGCTCTCTACTAGCCAAGAACGATTTGAGGGGTATCGACAAGGATTAATCAGTGCAGGGCTCGATTATCAGCCAGAGCATGTGTTGATCAAAGATTATCAACCTCAAAGTGGCTATGAGCTGATTGAGCAGGCGCACCAGTCTATGGGCCGCTTGCCCCAAACGGTTTTTACCGCCTCATATTCCATTTTGGAAGGCGTGCTCCGTTATCTCAGTGAACACAAGCTATTGAATGCCGACATTCGTCTCGCGACATTCGATAACTATTCAATCCTTGATTGTTTACCGCTGACGATCGATTCCATTGAGCAAGATTGTGAGCAAATTGCACTGGCACTGTTTGAGTGTGGTAAACAGTTACTTGAGAGTGATGAGCCCCTAGAGTTGCAGCGTAGCCTAGCGGCCAAAATCCATTATCGAGATACCCGCTGACGTAAAGCGGCAATCTAGGTGCTGTTTATCACTTTGATACCACTCGGCGGGCATGGCGTTTAGCAGGCCCGCCTTTTTTAATCGGTTCTTTTCAGCTTTGGTGATGACAACAAAATGCAGCAAACTTTGTAGTAGTCGCCTTAGCAGCGGTTTGGTCAACTCACCGTCTCGCCAGTTACGTTTGATCTCACCCACCACCACGGCATAAGGGACGACAGGTTCTAGCTCACACCCTTTGATGTGGTTGACCTGCAAAGAGCGAGGGGTACTCGCGCGCAATTGCTCCCAGTCTGCTTTTCCTTGTCTCGTCACTAAACCGTGAGCAAGGCAGTAGTAACTGAGTAGAAATCGTTCGATGTGCATCCAACGCTCAGCCGATACTTCCAGCCAGATGTGTTCAAACTCAATATCAATATCGGTCATGATTTGGGACATTAGGGTGAAAACCGCGAGTGTAGCGATTAACTGACCGCGTGCGCAAGTTCAACGGTTTGACTCTGCTTGCGTATCGCCGCCATCAATTGTGCGAGCAGCAGTACGCCCGTCACCGCTAGACCAATGCCGATGCCCGCCCAAATCCCTTCGAGTTGATGGTGTTTCATCAACAGCCAAGCTGCAGGCAGACCGAACAACCAGTAGCCGAGCGCGGTCATGATGGTCGGAGCAATCACGATCTTCATGCCGCGCAGTAGATTGATCGCCAGCAGTTGCCAAGCATCAACAACAAACGACAGCGCCACGACCCAGAGCACTGAGACCAACAAGGCGCTGAGGTCTGCACTCAAATTAAATAGATGAGCGATGCCTTCTGGCCAGAGCATAAATCCGCCTGCCAGAATGACGCTAGCCACGGTGGTGATCGTAAAGCTACGTATGGCGGTTTGTTTAATGCCGCTATAGTTCTGCGCACCAAAATCTTGGCCTACCAGTATCGCGGCGGCTTGGGAGAAGCCGAAATTGACGTTCCATGTAAAGCTCAAGCATTGCAGCAGAATTTGATGCAGTGCAAGAGCACTGATGCTGATGGCGCCTGCCATCAAGGTACCGCCATAGATCAAGCCGTGCTCAAGCAAGGCTGCAATGGCGATAGGTAATCCCATAGAGAGTAGGGGAATCATGAGCTTGAGCGAGTACTCATCACGATTTAGCCAAGGGGCATACGGGCGATATTTTTCACTGCTAAAGACCCAGTAGCCATAGCCAAGCATAACACTAAAGGCAGAGAGCGCCGTGCCTGCGCCTAGACCAGCGAGACCAAAATCGAAGGTAAAAGCGAGGAGGTAGCTGATGGGCACATTGAGCGTGACGGTGAGCAGAGACATCACTATGATTGAACGCACATTGCCGAGCGCGCTTGTTAGACCACGCAGTACCAGGAGGATCAAAGAGGGCAGCATCGCCCATTTTAAGGTATTCACGTAAGTCATGGCGAGCTCAACCAGTTCGTCGGGCTGCTTGGCGTAACTCAGTAAAGAGGGTACCAATTGGAAGGCGACCATTAATAGCACAGAGAGCGTGAGCGAGAGCAGCACCGCGCCTTTCACCGCGAAGCGAATTTGTTGGTTGCCATACTCCGGGCGAGCAATTCTTTGCCCATAAGCAATCGCAATCAGGTTTGCCACACATCCAACGGTGCTGCTGGCGACGATAAAAACAAACGAGTAGACCGACGCGCCTAAACCGCCAGCGGCGATGGCGGTCATACTCAGGCGTGACATCATCCAGACATCCGTCAATACCAGTGCCATCGCAATCAGTTGCGACACGATAAGGGGCAGCGCCAGTTTTAAAATGGTATTCATAATGTTCTCGATCTTGGCTGTGTGCTGTCATGATTTTGTTCGTGATCTCTATCACGCTAAGTTAGTGGTTGTTGATCTGGTTTTCAAATGACATTTATGTCACTCTGCTATGATATGAAATCATGCGAGTAAAGAGTGTGCACCCTTACCCGAATCTCCCGTATTCTCATAACGCGCTGAAAGTGTTCGAGTCAGTGGCAAGGTTGATGAGCTTTACCAAAGCGGCGCAAGAGCTGCATGTGACGCAAAGTGCAGTAAGCCGTCAAATCAAGCAACTGGAAGATGATCTCAATTCATCCTTAATTGTTCGTGAGCATCGGGCGATATCATTGACGCCGCGCGGAAAAGAGTTGTTTGAGGTGCTGCGTAAAAACTACCAGTCCCTCTCTCATTTGATCGCATCTTGGCAGGCGCCGACAAGAAAACGAATTGTGATTAAAAGTGCGCTCAGCTACGCAACGCGCGTCTTACTGCCCAAGGTGGAAATGCTCAATCAACGTTACCCCGATCATGAGGTGGTGATCATTCCCTCTATTGAGGAGGACCCAGACTTGAGCCATGAAGATTGCGATTTGCTTATCATCAACACCCAGCGTCGTGAGCAGTATCAGGGTCAGAAAGGGGTCACCTTTCTGCGTGATGAATACATGGCACCAGTCTATGCACAATCGATGTCTGAGCGTCGGATCACCCAACAGGATGTACTCAGCTTGCCCCACCTTCATGCCACATTGGAGCATCAAGATTGGAATATCTGGCTGAACAACGCGGGGTTAGATGGCGAGAAACAAGGTCGCGATACTGTGTTCTTTAGTTTGGATTTGGCCCTCAGTGCTTGCTTGTCCGGCCAAGGCGTGACCGTCACGGATTTGTTGTTGGTCTTGCCGGAGCTGCAGCGTGGTTTTTTACAATGCCCCGAAGGGTTGGCGCTGCAACATAGCCATTGGTGTTACTTTTGTTACCGGAATCAAGGTGACCCATTAAGTGAAGAAATCTTGGAGTGGCTGGTGGCACAAACAGAGCAAGAGAGGTCACTGCTGCGCCGCCTGGCTCATGAGCACGGTTGGGGATTAGAGAGCGTCACCTTATAAGTGTCATTGGCAACGGCGTTAAAACGCATCAAGGCCAATCAGAATCATGACACCTAGGGTACATGTGAACGTTGAGACGACAGTCGTCAAGGCGATGATGTTGGCAGCAAGTGTTGCGTTACCTCCCATTGAGCGCGCCATTACATAACTGGCGGCGGCCACCGGAGAGGCGTTCATAAAGAACAGTATCCCCAGCTCTACTCCGCGAAATCCCCACCAATAGCCAGCACCTGTGATGGCGATAGGGGCGAGCACCAGTTTGTAGCCGGTTGCAAACCAGGTTGGCTTTTGATCGCTCTTCATCGACGATAGATTGAGCGACCCACCAGTACAGAGCAAGGCCAAAGGGAGCGTCATACGCGCTAAATAGTCACCAGCGTCAACGGCGACCTTGGGGACGGGAATAGACAATAGATAAAACACCACGCCGGTGACAATAGCGATGATCAGTGGGTTTTTGGTCAGGGTTTTGACCATCACTTTTGCTGCCTGGGTGCCAGATGTCTGCCCGCGAGGGGTTAAGCAAATCACCGCTTGAACGTTATAGATAAAGGTTGTAGCCGCGACGTAGAGCGCAGCTTGTGCGACGCCTTGATCGCCAAAGGCGTTGGCCACATAAGCAATACCTATGATGGCGGTGTTGGCGCGATAGCCACCTTGGACAATCACCCCTTTATCCGCTGAGCCAGCAAAAGCACCATTGACGGAGAGTGTGGTGAAAATGAAAAATGCCACACTGGCAATGGCACCAAAGCCGATAAATCGCCCGGCTGAGACGAAGTCGTGATCGGAGACCACGATACTCAAAAAGAGCATGGCAGGTAGGCAGACTTGAAACACTAGCTTTGACGCGACATCGATAAAATTGTCGTTGATTAAACCGATGCGCTTAAACGCCACACCCAATACCAGCATCAAGCAAATAGGGCCGGTAATGGAAAGTGAGAACTGTAACTGACTAACAATGGCGTCCATGCATGATCCGATTATGAAGAAATAAGTGGCAAAGAATCCACAACATAGCGATTAGTTGGCGAGATCACAATAGTGGTATCTTACCAAGGTGAAAAACAGTCAAGCCTGGTGCTCTCACCAGGCTTGTTAGGTGCAGAAAGCGCGCCCGATGGGGCGCAGCTTGTTTGCTTGAGTGTCTCAATATGGGTTACTTAAGTTTTACCGCATTGATGAGTCGATAGCTCGGGCCTGCGACCTCAGCGGTGATCACGCTCAGCGATTCAACGTTCGCACCTGCACCTTCGTAGGCATAAAAGCCACCAATTTGTGTTTTGCTTGGCAGCGTCGCACTGTAATCATCGATCTGTTCTTTAGCCGTGACTGTGCCGGCGTAGAATTCATTGTGATAGGTCGCGTTGACCAGTGGGTGTTCATCGGTCGCTCGTACACTCACAAACTCTGGATTGCGCGTATTGTCGACCACGTTTGAGTCGAAATCGACATCTACGCCTGTGTAGATGGTATCGACGACGTCATTGTTAAACAGGCTCACGCGGTGCGTTTGATTGCCATAGACCATGCCCCACTCAGTATCCACTAAGGTGTTGTGGTGAATCTGAATATTTTTCGGTGTCCACTGCTTGTTGAGTTCTTTCCCTTTGACCGCTTGGTCCAGCACTTCACCGTTCGCCACATCAATGATGCCCGTGTTGATCACGACACCGCCGCGCAAATCGGCATTGCCCTCTATCAATCCATCACGTCCACGGGTACCTGAGATGTAATTATTGCTGATCACATGGTCTTCGTCATAAATGCGAATGCCGCCAGTCAGCAATTTCTCATTACCGACGATGATGTTGCTGTCGACAGTGTTGGCTTTACCGTGACGCAGCGAGATCAGTGCTGCACTTTCAAAAATGGTATTGCGCGCAATGGTGTTACCGCCAGATTTGATGGAGATCAGCTCTCGCTCACCATCCATATTGATCAGCAGGTTATCGACAAACTGAGAGTTCGAAGGCCACTGAGACGATTTAGAATCACCAATGCGAATCGCTTCCCAGCTATTGCCGTTGTAGCGAATGGCTTCTTTGATATCCAACTCATTGAACTGATTCTGTTGCTGATCGAGGAAAATGTTATGGGCGATCAAGTGGTTATCCGGCGTGTCGTCTTTTTGAACGCCGATTAACGTGCCACGCTTTTGCTTACCTTCAAATTGGTTGTTGATGACTTTACCGTCTTTGCCCCATAGTGATAACCATAGGTACTTCGGGTACTCAGAGCGGCGTTCATCTGGCTCATACGCATAGTCATGGTTGAAGTAGTAGAAGGTTGAATTTTGCAAGGTATTGCGATCGCCCATCATACGTACTGCACCAAAGCGCTCGGCTGGACCACCTTCCGTAAAGACCAAACCATCAAGAGTGATGTCGTCACCTTCAAGGACAAACTGCACTAAGCCTGTAAGCCACGCGCTGCCTGCTTGCTCTGTGTTGATGGTGATGTTGTTGGCAGAAATCGTGACGACACCAAGATCTGCATATTTGCCAGCAGGCAGAGTGACAGTGTCACCATCTGCTGCATTTTCCAGTTGGGCTTTGAGTGTTGCGGTCTCTTGCGCTGAATGTTCAATCAACGCACTGCCGTCAACGCTATCGAGTCTCGTTGTTGAAAGAAGGTAGTCTCGGGTCAGCGTGTGTGCAGAGATATCCGACGTGGCGGGTGTGGGTGCATCTAGGGCTAGCTCATTTGATTGTGTGGTCGTGCATGCTGTCAAAGTAACAACAGAAAGAGAGGCGGCAATCACGCCCGCCAGTAGAGTTTTTTTCATTGTTGAACTCGTCTACTTTGGGTAAGGAAACATACTCAAAGCGTCTTATGTGATGGAGCAAAATGGGGGTGACACAAAACGCCTTGAGTATGTAAGGCGGCCGAAGCCGCCTTGATTAAGAGAGTTACGCCGAAAGAGAGCGTTTATGCTGTCGCAGATTTTGACTCTTTTTTGTCTTCAACGCTCTGATCGACCGCTTTGACCAGCAGTAGACCAACACCCATGACAATGGCGCCGCAGAGAATAAAGATGAAGCGTCCCCATAGCGGGTTAGGCAGTAAGAACATCGCCATCACACCCACACCCGCTACTGCGATAAGAGAACCCAGCATACGACGTTGTTTGTTGTCGAGTTTCTTCTGTTCCGTTGACTCAGAAACCAGTGGTGTTGCCAAGTTTTCGAAGAACTTGTCGACGTTCTTCTGGCGCTCTTCAGAAAGAGGCTTGTAGAACAGGGTAGTGAGGATAAAGAAGCCGCCTGTAAACACTAGGTGTCCAATCAGACCAATCGCCACTTTCAAGTCAGACCATTCACGACCTGTTAGTGGTTCAAGGTTGAACCAGTTTGCGACCATTTCTGCATTGATCACAAAGCCCACGTAGTAAGAGACGATAGCGCCGACAACCAGCGTACCCCAGCCAGCCCAGTCCGGAGTTTTCTTGATAAAGAAGCCAAGGAATGCAGGGATAGTCATTGGGAAGCCAATCAAAGCACCTACGTACATCATGGTATCAAACAGGCTCAAACCTTTGAGTGAGTTGATAAATAGTGCAACGAGAATGATCGCAATACCGAAGAAGGTAGAAGTCAGTTTCGATACAAGCACCAACTCTTTCTCTGTCGCGTCTTTACGCAAAATCGGTTGGTAGAAGTTCTTAACGAAAATACCAGAGTTGCGGTTGAGGCCAGAGTCCATGGATGACATGGTCGCAGCGAACATCGCCGCAATCAGTAGACCAACCATACCCGCTGGCATGTACTCTTGCACAAAGTAGAGGTAAGCAAAGTCACCCGCTTTCTTGCCTGCTTCAGGGTATTGCATCGCTAGGTCGACACCCTGACCGGCAATAAACCAAGACGGCATGAACCAAATCAGTGGACCCATTGTCATCAAAATGCACGCCAGTAGAGCGGCTTTCTTCGCATTTTTGGAGTCTTTTGCTGCCAAGTAGCGGTAAGAGTTCAACATGTTGTTGGTGATGCTGAACTGCTTGAAGAAGATAAAGAATGCCCAGATACCAAAGATGCTTAGGTAGTTGAGGTTGTTACCTGAAACAAACGACGCGCCTTCTTGTACCGGGAAGTTGCTGACGATCTCACTCACGCCGCCACCTTGGATAACCGCTACAACCGCACACGTCACGGTCACAGCCATAATGATCACCATCTGCATGAAGTCAGAGGCAATTACCGCCCAAGAGCCGCCGGTGACCGACATCACCAATACAACCAGACCAGTAATGATAATGGTGGTGGTCATATCAAAGCCGAAAATACCAGAAGCAATGATCGCTAGGCCGTTTAGCCAAATACCGGCTGAAATAACGCTGTTTGGCATACCAGACCAAGTAAAGACTTGCTCGTTGAAGTTACCAAAACGCATGCGAATCGCTTCAATGACCGTAACAACGCGAAGTTGGCGGAATTTCGGTGCGAAGTAGAGGTAGTTCATCAAGTAGCCAAACGCGTTGGCAAGGAAGATAACGGCTACCGCAAAACCGTCTGCGTAGGCTTTACCCGCCGCACCGGTGAAGGTCCAAGCACTGAACTGCGTCATAAACGCGGTCGCGCCGACCATCCACCACAGCATGCTGCCGCCCCCGCGGAAGTAGTCACTGGTGTTACTAGTGAAGGTTCTGAACATCCAACCTATCGCAATCAAGAATAGGAAATAGATGCCAACAATAATTGTATTGAGTTCCATCTTTTGACCTTTGTAATGTTATGTAATGTCACCTCACTATGTTATCTAGCTCTTTGTTCATTTGTACTACAATAACTCAAAAATGTGACCGATGATCGAAGAGTGATGGATTAATAAATCATACAAGTGATCGAGATCGAATCTCTAAATATTCAATGATCGCGATAGAGTTGGAGGTTGCTCCATTGGAGTTAAATTAAAACAGCGTTTTAATTGTATGATTTAAATTAGGGGGGAGAATAGGATAAAAAAACGCCCACATATTGCCTGTAATATGTGGGCGCAAACGGTATGGGTACCGTCTGGATAATCACCATCGTCGTTACACTTAAACCAGTGATACACACCAAGACGCAAAGACGGAACGGGGGTGAGCGATGTCCTGTCTTTTGAACCGTGGTTGCAGCACCAGATCTTCGAGCGTTTAAGCTGCCGGAGCGAGGCTGTGTCCAGAAAATATTATTGTTAATTAGGTTGGGAGCGAACTTAAAACTCACTTCGCTGCTTGTTTCACTGAGTGGAGAGCATCGACAATGCCAATAACACCTTCGAAACAAACAGCAATAATACGGTTGCGACCATCATCACACGTGCAGTTAATACCAGCGTTCCAATCAAACTTGCTTTGAGCATGGTGGTCAAAGTTTGCATTGTTTGGTCGCTATTCCTGCCTTAGTGCGTTGTTCAGTCGTCTTTTTTGCTAACTGTTCAACATCCAACGCTGCGTATAGTAATGTATGACTATTAAAAATGAAATTGTTTTTTATAAAAATCAAATCAATCGCACATTTTGTTTTCAGTGACGATTCGCCACTTCTTGTCATCACCCCTTACAATCAGTCACTTAGCAAAATCAAAGCCCAAATGATGATGGGTCTGTCACTGCTTTGTTACCAAAATCGGAAATGAATCACAGAAACATTTTACTTCCTTGTTAGTATTTTAATACTACAAATAAGTAAAAAACAAGGAAAAACATGAAATTTAATGTGAAACCTCTACGTCTTGCCGCTATCGTGTCGACGGCTCTGTTAAGCAGCCAAGCGTTGTCAGCGAATTTTGTCTTTTTGGATCAGGATGTCATCGAAAAAATCGCGCCGTTCTCCATTCCCAAGAGGCACCGGATTCGATGAAAGTGGCGTATCAACGTCTGCTGGAAGAAGCGGAATTTGCGATGCAAGACGGACCTTTCTCAGTCGTTGATAAGGGAATGACACCGCCAAGTGGCAGCAAGAATGACTATTTGAGCATTAGCCCATATTGGTGGCCAGATGACACTAAAGCTGATGGCTTACCTTGGATACGCCATGATGGCAAAACCAACCCAGCGTCGAAAACTAATGAGACAGACTCAAGACGAATTGGCCACTTTACCCGTTCGGTTAGAGCGCTGGCGCTGGCTTACTACTTCAGTCGAGAAGAGCAATATGCTCAAAAGGCAATCGAATACATTCGCACTTGGTATATCGACCCTAAGACCAAGATGAACCCCAATGTGAATTTTGGTCAGGGTGTCCCGGGGCGCGCTGACGGACGTCGAAGCGGAATTATTGATACACGCACCTTGGCCGATCGCATGCTCGATGCCATCGCGATTGTTTCGACATCGTCCGTTTGGACCGAAGGCGATGAGCAAAGCATTCAACAGTGGTACAGCGATTACTTAGATTGGCTCATCGTTGATGATTTGGCGGGTGGACCAAAGGGTGAAGCTTACGCACCGAACAATCATGGTACTTGGTATGACTACCAAGTCGGTGGTATCGCCTACTTCTTAGGCAATGAAGCACTGACGAAACAGATGGTGCAAAAAGGTAAGATGCGCGTCGACACCCAATTTGACGCCGATGGTTCACAGCCGCACGAAATCTCTCGCACGCGTGCTTATCACTATCACTATTTTAGTCTCGATCCATTGGTTGGCCTGGCCCAGCTTGGCGATAAAGTCGGGATTGACTTGTGGCACTATCAAAACGACAAGGGCGGTTCATTAGTTAAGGGCATTCAACTGATGGCCAATTACCACGATCCCTCCGCCCCTTGGCCTTACACCGCTAAAGATAACCCTCGACGTGTTGAGCGCATGACCCCCCTTTACCTCAAAGGCGGCATCGCCACGGGCAACCAGGAGTGGGTCAACCTCGCCAAGCAAACTAACTTTGATGCCCATACGGTCAAGAAAAATCTTGCCGAAGTCTGGGCTCAACGGGACATTGAGTTGCTTTACCAACCTTACTAGTCATGTTTCGGCCTCTAATCGAGGCCTTTTTGTTGTCTATTCATTATACGGTACATCTTCATGTATAAACGGTTAAAACTCGGCTTTAAAGCCAAACTTATGCTGACCGTCTTGACCACGGCGGCGGGTTCATTGTTGGTGACTCACTACCTGTCTTATCTTCAACTTAGTGAGCAGGTTGAACGTCGAATTGTCGCAGATATCCACACTGCACTTGATAAAAAGGTGAATGAACTCGAATCGAACATTGAAATAACGATCGATACGGTGGTTGCTTTGGCAAAAGAGTACGAAAGCGGTTATGTCGAAGACATTCGTAACGAAAAATTGGTCTATCTTGCGTATCAACTCGGTGGTATCGAGAAAATAATGGTGGGTTTTGATGATGGTCGTTCATTCACATCAAGGCCATCTGAAGAATCATTTCCGAATGGGATTGGTATCAAAAGTAAGTACGATCCAACTGCCAGACCTTGGTACAAGGAAGCCAAGAAAAAACGTGGACTCGGCTTTAGTGACGTGTTTTTCACAAAAAGTGACCGAAGTCCGATGATAGGTGTCACTTATACGTTAGATAATGGCGTGATTTTGGGAGACATCCGTTTCTCTGGTATCACCCAACAATTGACCGATCTTGAACGTGTCAATGGAGCACGAGCGTTGGTTGTGGATCAAAAAGGGTTGATTATTGCGTCGACGATTGATGGCGTCGCGGCACAAACCTCAATAGCAGGCAGTGAAATCGCGCCATACTTAGAAGGCTTGAAGAGCACATCACAAAATGGGGCATTTGTGCCGGCGGTGCTAGGAGATACTCAAGCTCTTATGTTTGCTACCTCCATTGACGTGGGGCAACATTCGCAGTGGCAACTTATCGCGGTGATGGATAAGGCAATCGCGCTCTCAGAACTTAGTTCAGCAAGTCGACACTCCTTCCTGACTATGCTCGCTGCCTTGTTGGTCACTATGTTTATCGTGTTAGTGTTGCTTCATCACATCTATCGACCCATCACGGACTTGAAAGTGTTGGTTAAAGACCTTTCCAGAGGAGAAGGCGATCTCACACAAAGACTCGATGTCAGAGCCCACGGTGATCTAGCAGAAATAGCCGACGGTTTTAATACGTTCATTTGCAATATTCAAAGTATGTTGCAAGAGCTCAGAAGTTCTACGCGTTCTTTGTCTAAGAGTACCTCTGAAATTGAGCAGAGCTGTCAATTGTCCCACTCGGTGTTACATACCCATTCTGGTGAAACGACCCAAATTGTGACTGCGGTGGATGAGCTCGCACAAACGTCAAAAGTCGTCGAGCAGCATTCGGAATCGGCGGCGACGACAGCCAATCAAGCGACGAAGTTGAGTGATGAATCCAAAGCGATCAACAGCGAGACTCGCACCCACATTGAAGAACTCGAAAAGTTGATTGGCAGTACGTTTCAAGATATCAACGAAATGGCGAACGAGGCTCAAAGTATCCAATCGATTGTAACAGTGATTGGCGGCATCGCGGAACAAACCAACTTGTTGGCATTAAATGCGTCTATCGAAGCGGCCCGAGCCGGAGAACATGGGCGAGGTTTTGCCGTTGTTGCTGACGAAGTTCGTGCGTTAGCTAACCGCACGCAAACGAGTACGTCGGAGATTGATTTTGCGTTAACCAAGCTAAGTCATAAATCGAGTAGCCTGGTTCTGTCGATTGAACAAACCAAAGAGCAATGTTTAGCCACGCGTTTAGAGATCGAACACGCAGTGGATATGCTTCACAAGCTAGATAATGAAATAGACATCATTAACCAATTTAATAGTCAAATTTCCCATTCTTCCAGCGAGCAAAATACGGTTATTCAGTCTGTGAATGTTAATATTCACAAGATCAATGATCTTGTGAATGAGTTAAACACCATCAGTGAAAAGCAAGTCAGCGAAGCTAGCAACATCCAGAGCTTAAATGGTGAGGTAGATACGTTAATTACAAGGTTCAAGATATAAATAAGCTTTGTGGAATCGTCAGTGTGGCATATGACCATACCAAGTGATGACCAAGCTATCATTGATTCTTAGTGAACTAGGGTGCATCTCAGATGCGCCCTAGTTCACTAAGTACATGACCCACCTACACATAATTCTGCTGACTTGATCGATCTTGAAGAGCGACGACCTAAAAAGCTCCGGGAGGGATTATTGCAACTTCCACTTGGTGTTTATCTGTTTGAATTACGCCCATATGAACGATGTAAAACCAGATTTACTTGTTAGATAGCATGCATGACAAAGGTGGTATCAAATAAGAATTATTAGCCGTTGATTTGAATAATTAAAACTCTTCCTCGTACCCCGGAATTTTGTATCCAAACAAAAACAATCAACTTGATCTTAGGACTTTAAGTATAGCGACACGTTAAGCAACACTTAATACACGACTTACATTTGACTATAAGAGGAGCGTAGCTGAAATGCGGGGTCGTCTCATCAGTGCTTAACGTTGGGTAACCTAGAGTGTTCTCGAACTATGGGTAAGTACATTTACAAGTTATTTTTCCATAATTTTGTTCATAAATAACACAAAAAAAGACATATTTAGCGTTTTCACTCGTTTGTGATTTGCGCTATATCACAAAAAGACAAGTCAATAAAATAATAGGCTATATTATTAAATGTTTATATATCAGTATGTTACGTTTGTTTGGTCCTGTGATTTATTGACTTTAATAAAATCTATATCGCGTAAAGTGAATTTCATCACGGATCATTTCTGAACTTTTCTAAATAATATAATCATACATTAACACAAAACGATAAAGGTCTGACAATGAACAAAGTATCAAAAGTCTCTGTAATTCTCGCCAGTGCTCTAGCAGCGGCAAGCGTATCGGCAGCTTCGCTCGATGTGCGACAGGAGTACAAACACGATAGCGGCGATTATGCGAGCCGAGTCAAAATGAGTGGCTCAACAGGCAACCACTACTTTGGTGCGGAAACCAAACAGAAAGGGAAGCCTTTCTCTGACTGGCAAGCAGGGGATAATGAGATTGAATACGGTTATAACTTCAACCTAGATGATCATTGGCGTGTAACAGTGGGAATGCCAGTAACATTCGGTAGTGATAATGTTACTTATAAACCTCAAGTACGTGTTCAGTATAAGTTTGACTCAGGTATTACGACGAAACTTCGCTACCGCCACGAGTTCCGTGATTATAAAGAAGGGACATTGAAAGAAGGTAGAGATGGTAACGAGCACTCTTCACTTAACGCTAGTAAAATTACTGGTAACGTCGACTACACATGGGACACATGGCAATTTGGCTTCGAAGCGAACTACAAAGAAGACTTCTTCAATGACGAGTGGTCAGTAGGAAATAAAGATGGCAAGTACGAGTGGGACTTCAATGTGAAGATTGGTTATAAAGAGTCTGGGTCTGCTTGGAGACCATACGTCGAGTTCGGTAATGTGCAATGCAACAGTTCTTGTGATGACAGCACAGACCGCCAACTACGTAGCCGCGTAGGTATTACTTACAGTTTCTAATTCTTATCAAATACCTAATTTGCTGGGCCCCGCGTGCCCAGCTTTTTTTACACTAAGAATGAGACTAAGAGATTAACATGAAAAAGTTACCACTCAGCGTACTGACCACTGCCATTCTACTCACGTCAACACCCAGCGCTTTTGCGCAGTCCTCACCAAATCCAACGTTCGGTGAATCAGTGCAAACATTGCTTGATAACCTAAACCCAGAAGTAAAACCAGGGCAAAACTTCGACTTAAGTAACTGGAAAATTACCTTACCGATGACGGAAGAAGAGGGGAGCCGCAAAGGAAAAGCGGCAGAAATCCAGAAAGATAAGCTATCGGATTATGAGCATTCAGAATGGTTCTATACCGATAAAGAAACTGGCGCTATGGTGTTTAAAGCGCCCAACACAGCGCCAACCACACCTAACAGTAAAAATGCGCGCAGTGAGTTAAGAGCGATGCTTGCTGATCATTACGGGGAGCCTAAAAACAACTTCGTCGTCGCATCGCATCCTCAAGCCGACGAGTATGGCTCAATTGGGGGGCGTTTGAAGGCGACCTTAGCTGTGGATTGGGTGAGTACGAGTGGTGATCACAAAAAGAACGGTGCATTTGCGACTGTGATTGGGCAGATTCATGGCTCAAAGAATGAGCCACTAAAAATCATTTACCGAAAATTACCGGAACACAACTTGGGTTCACTCAGCTGGAACTACGAACTGAATCCACCGCTTGAGCAGCAAAAATCAAAACTGCGCAAAGATATTCGACACGATGTCTTTGGTCAGCACAATCTGCGTCAAGGTGACCCAGAGCCAGTTGATGGCATTGCGCTAGATGAAGTCTTTTCTTATGAAGTGATTGTCGAAGGTGACATGATGACGCTCAACTTTGTCAAATCCCCGGGATTAGACAATGAAGAGACGAAAAGCGTCACCATCGATTTGACCGCGGGTCAGTACCAAGGGCATGAAATCGACCAGGGTTACGGTAGCGACTGGATGTACTTTAAGGCGGGATCTTACAACCAGTGTAATACCGGGTCGTCTGGCTGCGCTTATGGTGGTCCAGACTCAGAAGACTATGCACAGGTACGATTCTATGAGCTAGTCCTCGACCAGTAATCGATAAAAAGAGGTGGTCTTCCCACCTCTTTTTATACTCCATAGCTA
This sequence comes from Vibrio sp. R12-SW3-ISO1, assembly GCF_059834005.1. NCBI lineage: Bacteria > Pseudomonadati > Pseudomonadota > Gammaproteobacteria > Vibrionales > Vibrionaceae > Vibrio > Vibrio sp. R12-SW3-ISO1. Next base: position 38,479 of record NZ_JCBDGK010000041.1, on the reverse strand, counting down.
AACCGCTAAATCAACGTCTCTTCTCTTTCCTCTTATCCAACGTTTCCAACGTATTGGCATCATTGGAACAATAATCAGTATTATCCCTAGCGCTGTGAACAAATCAGGGATTTCATCAAACCACATCACACCAAACAGAGTCACGAAGGCAAGGCCAGAGTATTCGGCGAGCGCGATTTGGCTGGCGGGGGCTCGGCGAAAGGCTTGTACAACAAGGGCATGATAGCTCAGCACAAACAGGTTGATCGCTACAATCCAGCCTACGTGGTGCCATTCGATAGGTTGCCACTCAAGGTAGGCGATGACGGCAGCGATGGGCAGAGTCATCAAGGTGGTCCAAAACAGAGTGCACACCAAGGGCTGATTTTGAGGCATACGTCTGATGAGAATGTTACCCACCCCCATGGCGAGCGCACTGCCTAGCGCGATGATGGCCGCCCAGTGAAAGTGCTCCGGGCGCAAGACAATCAAAACGCCAATAAAGCCCAGTAGCGTGGCAAAAACTTTGCCCGCGGAAGGGCGCTCTCCCAAAAATACGATGGAAAGCGGCAACACTAACAGTGGCCCAACGTAGAAAATCGCATTCGCGGTCGCCAAGGGCAGGTGAGTAATGGCCACCATGGCACATGCGCTTCCCAATAAAATCAATTGTGCGCGCCAAAAGGTAATGCCATCACAGCCCATTAGACGGCGCTGCTTGGGGAGTGACCACCAAAAGGGCAGTAGCAGAGTGAGGCTAATCAATTGACGGAGGAAGACATATTGAAATGTCGGGACTTCACCATTGAGGATTTTTAACGATACATCAGACAGTGAAGCGAGTAAGTTTGCGCCAACCAGCAGGAAGATGGCGAACGAGACATCATTTTTTTTCATACAGTGTGTTTAAGGTGCGGGAAAACCGAGTTAATGACTGAGTTTATACAACTGGCTCAGCGTCACCGTTTTGTGGGAAGCGATGCGTTTTTTCTGCGCCAATAAAAGTTCTGCCGTGGCGACCGCATCCGTGAGGGCGTTGTGGGCGAAATATTCGGGTAGTTGATAGCGTTGTCGTGTGGCTGAGAGCGACACGTCGATCTCTTCGTGGTGATTGATCGCTTTTGCCATCTTCTTTTCGATACACAAGGTGTCGAGCCAGGTGAGAGGAAAAGCGTTCAGGCCAAATGACTTAGATAAGTAACGATTGATGAAATTGCTTTCTACCATACAACCGTGCGCGACGAGTATTTTGCCGTGTGCGGCTTCAAAGAAGGTGTTCATCGCATCATGAATCGAAATGCCATCTTCAAGCATTTGTGGCGTAATGTGGTTGATGACTGCTGTCTCGGCTTTGATTTGCGAACGGCTATTAACATAGTAGTGGTGCGCCGAGGTCATATCGATAGACTCGGCGGAGAGCGTGACCCAACCAATCGACAAAATTCTATCTACTTCACTGTCTAAGCCCGTCGTCTCAAGGTCGACAACCAAATAGTCGTAGTCACTTGCAAGCGTCGACAAATTGAGTTCAGGTTGTTTCACCAACGGGTAAAACACATCGGCGAGACGAACATTCGCAAGGTAATGCTCGCGCGCTTTAATGTGATGGGACAGCGGATGGAAATAGCGATTAAAGAGCTGAATCATCGTGAGCCAAACCTTATCTTCGCTCCGTCTTGTAGCTCAGAAACGATACGGAACGCATCTTTTAGGTGATTGCGCTCGAAGCTACCGAAGCTGTCGGGGTTAATGTGGTTGTCTGCTATCTCACCGCGTTTGAGCGCTTCCACTTGATGGCTAAAGCGAAATGAGAGAATAAACTGATAGGCACGCAAGATGTTCTTATATGAATCTTCACTCATGATGCCTTTTTCAAACGCGGCTTTAAAACGCTCGTCGGTTGCAGAGACATCAGACTCCACCGCTAAACCATAGATTCGTGCCAAATCAATGATCAAGTTAATGGCGTACTTCTTAATATTGAGTGTTTTCTTGTTCTCGCCGGATTTTTCTAAAACGAGCTTGTTGAAGATGCCGAGCGGTGGGTTGGTTTGTACCGAATCATTGACTAGGATACTTAAGAAAGCATGGTTCTCACGGATGTTGCGATGCAACTCATCACGGAGGATCTGCTCAAACTCTTTGTTGCCGTAGACGGTGCGAATCTCCAAGAACACGCTGATATTCAGTAGGCGCTCATATTCTGGATTCGCGACCCACTTTTTGTAGTAGTGCTTCCAAACGCTCAGCGGCTGGCACCATTTGGGCGTCGCGGCCATGTACTTGCCAGGGCATAAGGGGTAACCACAGCTCGCTAATCCATTGGAGACCATCATCGCCATGTGTTTAAAGTAGATTTTATCACTGTCGGTGGCGTCGTCGGCGAGAACGATCGCACTGTCTTGATCCGACAGCATGTGAACCTCATTACGTGCATGAGATCCGGCCACCAACCAAGAGAACTCACATGGCGGCGGTCCCAATTTGTCGATAGCAATTTGAATCAAACGGCGCGTATAGGCATCCATGATCATTGTCATGACTTTGCCGATCACTTCTGGTGCGACATGGCCCTCGACCAGAGCTTCGAAAATTGCTTGTCTTTCCGGTGTGTAACTGGCCAATGTCTTGATACTGCCTGAGTATTTAATCTTTTCAATCAAGAAGATGGCTTGCACGCGGTGGTTTTGCACCAAGTGGGTGGTGGTAAGCAAACCGACCACTTTGTTGCCTTTGACCAAAGGCAGGTTACGGATGTTGAACTGCATCATCATAGAGGCAGCGTGCATCACAAGATCATCTGGGCTGATGGTCAGCGGCGACAGTGTCATGACTTTGGAAATTGGCTCATCGGTGCTAACGTCCTGTGCGATGACGCGTTTGGTCATGTCACGGTCCGTGATGAGACCTACAATTTTTTCGTCCTCGTAGATCACCGCACACGGCGAGCGTTTGATCAGCATCTCTTTGGCAATTTTCTTGATGGAATCTTTAGCATCACCAATCGCAACGCGACCACTGGCAACTTCAGAGACCTTCTTGATAAAGATGCCTTTCTCTTTGTTTGACCACACCACGTCTAATGCAGATTTAAGCCGCACTTGAGCTTGGGAAGCAAAGTGCTCTGCGCATTCAGGGTGTGCCTTAAACAGAGCCTTCAGGGCTGAGTGAGGCACGATGTAGAGCAGGGTGTTTTCTAGCGCAATCGCTTTGTAGCCTTTATCGCTGTTACTATCGACATCTTTTGAGAGGAAGGTAAAACCAAAAATATCTTCAGCTTCGAGCTTGGCGCGCAAGACGCCATCTTTTTTACGTTGCTCCATTGAGCCGGTGCGGATCATGTAGAGGGATTTTTCTTTGCCCTCCTTACATAGATCCACGGTGTCTCCTTTGCACAAATAGGTAATCTGAACATTCCCAGCCAATTCACGCACTGCGGTTTTAGGCAGCTTATCAAAAGGGTCAATTTGCGCGATAAATTGGACAATATTGGGCAGTAAAGATTCGGTCATGAGCGATGTGAGTCAACGAGTCAAAATGAATTGTCTTATCATAGCCCCTATTACTGGATGAAGTCCAAATTTAAGTCAGACTTTGCCGAAATTTTGGGAGGTTAGGCGAGATAGAAGTGCGCTAGGCTTGCAGTAAGTTGGATGAGTTGTGTTGAAAACGACAAAGCCCTCGCATCGGCGAGGGCTTTGAGTTTAATATGTGCTAGTGATCAGTTCACTGCTGCGAGGCGGTGCTTCGAATCTTGCAGGTGAACGATGGACGCTTGACGCGCTTTGTCTGGGTTGCCCGCCATGATCGCATCGTAGATGTGGCGGTGCTCATTGATGCAAGTGCTGCCTTCCTCTGACGAGTGCGCAATAAAGTTGACAAACATGGTGGTCAGAATGTTACCAAAAGGCAGGTAGAAATCATTACCTGTTGCGTTGAAGATCAGGCTGTGGAATCGCGTATCCACTTCCATCCAGCGCTCTTGGTCAAACACGTCAGCTTCGGCAATCTCAACCATCTGTTGGAAGGTCTCGGAAAGTTCAATGCGCTCATCGGCCGACGCATGGATGGCGGCAAGTGCGCACGCTTCGGGTTCAATGGCACGGCGCAGCCCCAAGAACTGTGAGCAGAACTGGTCAGTGTCTGTTAGTCCATCCATCCACTCAATCAGTTGAGGGTCGAGGAAGTTCCAGTAGGCACGATTGACCACTCTGGTTCCGACTTTAGGTCGTGACTCAAGCATGCCTTTCGAGGTCAGCAATTTGACGGCTTCGCGCAGGGCAGTGCGGCTGATGCCAAATTGTTCACATAATTCCATCTCACCAGGGAGAATAGAGCCTTGTGCCAATTTGCCAGATAAAATGCCTCGAGCGATTTCTCTCGCGACTTGTACGTGCAGGCTACGTTTTGAACCTGCGATTGAGTTAAAAGCTCCAGTCATCATATTGCTACTTCTTCGACCTGTTTCAATTAAAAATATAAGTATTATTTAAGCCTAAATATAACACTCTTCTCACCATTGACCAACCATTGCTTTTGCAAAGCACGATTGACTCACACTCTTTGTGCCATAAAGGCTCGCGCGATCATTCAAAAGGCTCAATCTAGCACGTAGAGCGGGTCGATTTGTGTCTGTTTTTTGCGCCTTTTTGTGACTAAATGCGTGTTAAATCGGCGCATTATTTCTTGAGTTTGAACTGGTTCACAAATATTAAATGAAACAGGGGTTTATTTTGTTAGGTGGTTATTTTGCTGATAAATTAAGTTGTTAAAAATTGATATTATTGTATTATTAATGGTGTTTGGTGTGTTTTTCTCTCCACGCAACCCTTCGTCTGACCCAAAAGTCGACGCTGACTGGCTTTTTATAATTCAAGCGTTCTTCTCGCTGAGAGTGTTTCGATTATATCATTGTGTCTGTGCTCACTATGGCCTTGTCGTGAACCTGGTCATCATTGGGTGCATCGGGAGTACTGTATGGCGACATTTACCTCAGTCGAGGATTCAAGCCGTAAAATTCACGTTCAAGTCGCGCGGCAGATCGCTCGGCGCATTTTATCGGGGGGATTGCAGCCTCTGGAAAAGCTGCCTTGTGAGCTGGAGATGTGTGACATTTTTGGTGTAAGTCGAACCTCGTTACGTGAGTCGATCAAACTCTTGTCCGCCAAAGGGCTTATTGAGTCCAAACCCCGGGTAGGAACGCGAGTTCAAGGGCGTAATAATTGGCATTTTCTTGACCCTCAGTTGATGGAATGGATCCAAGATTTAGAGGATAATCAACGTTTTCTTGCGCAGTTCCTCGGACTGAGAAAAGCGATTGAGCCAGAAGCGTGCGCCCTTGCCGCGAAACATGCCTCGGTCGCTCAGCGTAAAGATCTGTCTATTGTCTTTCAGCGCATGACCTTTGCGGCGCAGAGCCACAACATGGCGCAGTGGACAGAAAACGATCACTTGTTTCACCAACTGATTTTTCAGTCAACAGGTAATCAGTTTTTCTTGCCGTTTAGCAATATCCTCTCGACCATCTTCCGCGAGTTTATTGATGAGTCGGCAGAAGGCGGACGATTTTGTTTGGCCGAGCACCAACGCATTTACGATGCGATCATGGCAGGAAAATCGGATGCGGCGCGTCTCGCCTCTCAAACGCTACTGAATGATGAGAACCAGCGTTTAGCGCAAGCCGTTTGAAAAAGAATCACCCCAATAACGTCGCTTCGGTGACGTTTTTTCGTTTGTTTAAGCATTGGAAATCGAGTCGTCACCATGACCCTTAATCCTTACGTTCGCAAAAACCTATCGCTTGCTTGGCCCTTAGCACTCAATGCATTGCTGATGCAATCCATGCTGATGATCGACACCTTGTTGGTGTCACCGCTTGGTGAGATATCGCTAGCGGCGATGGGGATCGCGTTTACCATCGTCTCTTTCTTGCTCGGGATTCAAATCTCATTGGCCAATGGCTCGCAATTGGTGCTCAGTCGCGCGTTTGGCTCTGGTCAAGAGAGTGCGCTGAATAAGGGCTTCTGGGCGGCGATTTTGATTAATGGCTGTATTGCTGTGCTGTTTTTAGCCTTGTTGTCGCTCGCAGACAGTGCGCTTATTAGTGCGCTGACCAATGATGACCTTTTAAAGCAAGAAACCGCGCGTTACTTATCGGTGGCGAAGTACATTGTGGTCATCAACGCGGCGACGCAGGTGATGATTGCCCTCTTTAACGCACTGGGGAAAACCAAGTTGCCGTTTAAAGGGTACTTACTTGAAGCGCCCATTAACGTCGCGGTTTCATACGCGATGATTTACGGTATGGGATCATGGCAAGGCGTTGGGGTACAAGGGGCGGCAATCGGAAGCTTAGTGGCGATTACTGTTCGGCTACTGTTTCTCGTCCTTTGCTTACAGCGCAGTCATGTGCGTCTCTCGCTGCGCACCTTGGATGCGTCATTGCGGCGCAACGCTATCAACCACTTTAAAGAGATCTTTCCCGTGGCGGCTAATGTCACTATGCTGATGACGGGCGCAACACTGTACATGCTGACTTTTTCGCAGTTGCCGCTTTATTCCTACGTGGCGATCACCATTATTATGCCTTGGGTTAAGGCGGGTAATCAGTTCATCACGGCGTGGGCCGTCTCATCGGCTATTACCATTAGCCAAGCGATTGGGTCTAAGCAGTTGGATGACTTACGTAAGAACGTCGATGTCAGTATTGATGTCGCGGTGGCTATCTCGGCATTGTCTTGCTTGGCCTTTTTAGGATTAAGCGTTCTTTTGCCCCATTTGTATTCCAATTTGGATCCCGACACGTACCTTGCACTGGCGGTGATCGCACCTTTGTATATCTTCCTTCCGATTGTGCGCGGTTATAACACCGTGCATGGGCAGGTTTTGCGTGCGCTGGGTAAAACCACTGAGGTATTTAAGATCAACTTTACGGGGCAATGGGTGATTGCGCTGCCGCTGTGCGCTGCCATCGTGCTGTGGCTAGAAGGCAGTATTTTCTGGGCCTTTGCTGTGATGCCACTTGAAGAAATCGTCAAAGCGTGGCCGTTTAGACGCTTAGCCAGACGATCTTTGGATGAGTTTGATGCAGAAAAAGCCAAGCAATTGATGTATGACTAGAGCGCTTGTAGATGATGAGCGTACTAACGAAGTGCGCGACTCAACAGGCGCTCAAGTAGTAAAAGCTGGCGTGACAATCGGTTCGATTTAAACGTCAGCACTAACTTGGCTATCCAGCGATTGTAGGTGAGAAAGCGTGCGACAACGGCTAGGCTTTGCGCACTGCCTTGTCCCACTTGCTGCTGCCACTCAGTAAGGAGCGCCAAACGTGTGGCTTGGCTGACTCGCTGTAAACGATAGGAGTCGAGTAAAAGCAAGAGCACATCGCGCGTGCGCAGTGCCTGGCAGGCAGAGAAGCGCGACTCTTCAAAATCAATGTAGGTCACCTGTCCTGCGTCATTGATCAAAATATCCCGCATCGCTGGGCGACCATGAATCATGTCTTGTTGGTGAAAGGCAATCAGCCCGCGCATCGCTTTGCTTAAGCGCTGTTTGGGTGAGACAGTGTGCGACTCGGTCAGAGGCTGGCCAGCACACTCGGTAACAAACAACCCGCGTCCTTGCATCACGACGCGAGGCACCGGGAGTGACCGTTTTGCCGCCTCAATTAAGTGACTTTGTTCAAGCAAAAAGCGCGTTTTGGTGTCGAAGCCACTGTGTAACTGCCAAGTTTGGCTTTTTTCTGACAGCGTAATCAGACGATTGAATAGGCGGTTAAATGGATTACGTTTGTTCTCACCACAGAATTTCATCCAGTAGCGCTTATCGTGTTTTTCCAATTGATAAATAAACGTTTTTCGATGTTTAAAGCCCATAACCGTACCTATTTGAACGCGCAGAAATCTTATCAACTAGCAACGCAAATAGAAGAGAAGTATTACTCTAATTTATTAATAATAAGCTAATTAAATCAGTCGTTTAATTGGTTTGGCGCGTTGCGCGGTGAGTATAGCAAAATCCGGCGTTGTTGATGACGAATAACGGCTATTCCAACTTCGCATAATGTAACAAACTGTGGTGTGACGACTCCCAAGCAGGCTTGGGAGTCTGGGGAAGGGAAAAGCTTACTGGTGCGCGGATTCGAGTTTGGCTTTCTTTTTCATCTTCATTGTTGAGTAGACAGAGAAGATGGCCAATAAGACAAAGCCAAGGGCGATTGGACGTTCATAGAGGAATGACCAGGAGTTATCGTACATCAGTAGAGCTTTTCGTAAGTTCGTTTCGGCCATAGGACCAAGAATGATGGCGAGTAAGATGGGTGAGGATGGAATATCAAGCTTACCCAATACAAATCCAAGTAGGCCAAATGCAATCGCAATACCGACATCGAACATCGAGTTGTTGATGGCATAGGCACCGACGATCGATAAGAAAATGATGATGGGTATCATTAAAAGCTTCGGCACTTCGATGATGCGACAGAAAAAACGAATGCCAACTAAGCCGACGATGAGCATCACTACATTGGCGACCAACATCGAGCTAAACACACCGTAAACGACATCTGGATTTTGCGCAAAGAGCAGTGGACCCGGTGTGAGGCCTTGCACTATCAAGGCACCGAGTAGTACGGCGGCGACCGCATCGCCGGGTACACCAAGCGTCAATAGGGGGACCAATGCACCGCCGGTAACACCGTTGTTTCCAGCCTCTGCGGCGGCGAGACCTTTCACTGAGCCTTTGCCAAATTCATCAGGATTTTTCGAGACCCGTTTGGCTTCGTTGTAACAAACGAAGGCCGAAATGTCGGCACCCGCACCGGGAACAGAACCAATGGACGTGCCAAGCACGCCGCTTTTCACCGCGGTCGGCATCATCTCTTTTAAATCAGATCGGCTGAGCAATGTGTGGTCGAATTTGGCGATTGAGGCACGTTTCTCATGGAGGAGTTTCTCAATTTGATTGATGGCCTCAGACAGAGCAAACAGGCCAATCAGAACCGGAATGACGTTCACGCCACTGTATAAATCCATCACGCCAAAAGTGAATCTGGGTACGCTGCTGATAGGGTCTAAGCCTATCGTAGAGACCAGTAGGCCAATGGTGCCAGCTAACAACCCTTTAAGAATATTTTGTGCCGAGACACTGGCGATGATGGTTAAGCCAAACAGGGCGAGGGCGAAATATTCCGGCGCGTTGAAGCGCAGGGCGAAATTGGCCAATAGGGGCGCGATGGCTATCAAGACTATGGTACTGATCAATCCACCAATAAAGGACGCGACAGCTGAGATACTGAGCGCACGGGCGGCCTGGCCTTTGGCCGCAAGTGTATGCCCATCCAACACCGTCGCGGCGGAAGCGGGTGTACCGGGCGTCTTAAGTAAAATCGCCGCGATAGAGCCGCCGTAAATACCCCCAATGTAGACGCCGATAAGCATCACCAGTGCCGGAGTGGACTCCATGCCGAAGGTGAAAGGCAGTAAAATGGCGACTCCCATCGTCGCGGTCAATCCCGGTAGGGCACCAAGTACAATACCGCCGACAACGCCGAAAATCAGCACCGGCAATACAGCAGGGCTAAAAGCCGTCAAGAGGCCGTTAAACAGATGTTCTAACATACGCCCTCCTTAGTAGAAGTAGCCGTCGGGCAAAGCAATGTAAAACACTTCCCCAAACAGATAGTAGACAGAAAAGACAAATACCCACGCCACGGCATAAAAGAGCGGTTTTTTCACTCTAAAGCAGATGAGGTAGAGGGTGAACGCGAGTAAGCTGGCATACAAATAGCCGATCACGCTGATGAGCGCGGCATAAGTAATGAGAAAGGCCAAACCGAACCACGCCATTTTGGAGAAAATCGGCGCATCGTTAGACGCGGTGGTTTTGAACTTGTGTTGAATAATCAGCGCAACGCAGATGACGATTTGCATCACAGCGATCACACTCGGGAAGAATTGTGCGTTGACGCTCGCATCTTGAAATCTCGGTTGATCAAACTGAGTGATGACGGCAAGAGTCAGTGCGCTCAATACAATCATGAGAGAAGGGAAAATTACATGACGGTTCATCATAGGGACACCTCGATACAGCAAAAAATGGGAGCCTCAAGAGAAGGCTCCCAATAACTCGACGTCGATCAGTTGATGAGTGTGCTCAGTGCTTTGGTATCGTCTTTGACGAACTGAGTAAACTCTTCGGCGTTCATGTTGTGGATAGTCATCGCACCTTTTTCCATGAACTGTTTGAACTCAGCAGATGCCATTGCTTCATCAAAGGCTTTACCTAAGGTCTCAATGATTTCATCTGGCGTGTCTTTTGGCGCGCCAATACCACGCCATGTTCCTGTTACCACATCAACGCCTTGTTCTTTGAGGGTTGGGACATCTGGAATGTACGAGATACGCTCATTAGACATCACGCCGAGCGCTTTAAGCTGACCTGAACGAAGCTGCGCAATCGCTTCTCCTGGCGTAACCATAGTCACGTCGGTGTGGTTACCCAATACGGACGGGATGGCTTCCGCTGCACCGTTGTAAGGAATGGCGTTTAACTTGATGCCTTGGTCTTTTTCTAGAGCCATTAGGTAGAAGTTTGGCGCTGCGGTGGAGGCAAACTTCACGACGCCATCGCCTTTTTTGGCTTCGGCAATCAGATCGTTGATGGTGTTGTATGGGCTGTCTTTGTGCACCAACACAACCGCAGGGTCAAGGTTGACCAGACGGATCAATTTAAAATCGCTCGCGTCGTGTTGCATGAGCCCCATTTGAGGTAAAGACGCAATTTCGCGTGTTACGACCGTCAGTGTGTAGCCATCGGGACGTTGTTGAGCACCAAAGCTCATGCCAACGGCACCGGCACCACCAGTACGGTTCATCACGGCAATGTTTTGACCGAGAATATCTTTGGCAGAATTGGCCAAGGTACGACCTACGGCATCCGTACCGCCACCCGCGCCAAAGGGAACAACAAGTCGAATGTTTTTGGTCGGATAGTCGGCGGCGATAGCGCTCGCTGACGCCATAATGCCTGCGGTAACCAGTAGAGATTTCAGTAGTTTGTTCATAGTCTTAGACCTTCTCTTCACGTTCAGTTTCGGTAAGTTTGTGTAGGGTTGTTGCTTTTATTGTTTTGGTACTCGCTCATGCACAGTTGCTCAAATGCGACGGCTAGCCATCCGCTGATGAGCATGTCGTACCATTGTTCGACGCCGCTGCACGCGACGACGACATCGCCGTATACGAAGGAGCCAAAGAACAGCAGATCCTCCGATTGAAGTGATGATGTGTGCAGGGTTTGGTTGACCAGGTTAGGTTGACCGCTGCGCCATGCTTGTTTGGCTTTATTGCGGGCAAATTGGTCAAAAGGAATGGTCCACTCATCTGGAGAGCCCAGAGAGGTTTGGTACAAAATGGCCTCTTCGAAGCTTGCCTCCCAAGGTTTGAGCCTTGGGTCCATGATCACTATGTGCAGCTCCTGACGATTTGTTCGCTCAAAGAGCTTGTCTATAGCGGGTTTGACAAGTTCGACGGCATCTTTAGCTATGGATACGTGATCCTTCATCATGGGCATTAATTCCGTGTTACGTCCTAATCACAAACAAATGATATTGTATTATTTTAATGGTGAACAACGAGAAGTTGGCCTAGTGTTATTTTGATCACTATCGAGAGTGCTAAACAGTGCTCCAGCTCAGATATTTAAAGGATTAAAGGAAGATTTTAGTGATCGCGAGCACGATGAAATCCTCATCATAGGTATGGTTATTTTTGTCATATGATAACTTGTAAATAAAAAGCCGAGCGGGATGCTCGGCTTTGATCGTAGTTAGATTTTTACATCAATAAGTCCATGTGAGAGAGGGGCGCTCAGTCGGTGGAGCCAACGAGCGAACCGAACACGGTCTAATCAATTTGGGCAAAGGCACCCTGCCATGTGTAGGCAGTACCATTAAATTCAACACTATGCTCGCCATGTTGTGCCTGTTCATCAAGGTTACAAATGGCGTAGTGGTAGTGATTACCTGACGTTGTATCGATGCGAATCACAGTGCCGACTTCATTGTGACCCACCACGGTCACCGCACGGACAAGACCACGTGCATTGACGGATTGTTCAAACTCTTCGTTGAAGTAACCGTGTGTCTCAAGGACGGAGGCAAAGACATGATCTTTTGCACTTTGGCGATGAATTAACGCGGGTTCACTGCGTAGGTTGAAGTCAGGATCGTTGGCGCCGAGACGAGCAAAAATCACTTCGCTGTCAGCATTCGCACTGGTGACTAACGTGTAGTAGCTGTTTTTCACTAGCCAACTGACCAGCGCGCTGCCTTCAACTTTACCTGAGCCTAGGTTCCAAAGGTGCTGATAACCGTCAGAATCGCCAAGCGGCTTGAGTGTGGAGTGTGTGTTGTATTCAAAGTCGGTACGAATGATCTGGCCGCTGTAGTGCACAGGAAGGTCGTACTGGTTCTCCTGCTCTGATTCGATTCGATAGACATCAATCACCAGCGGTTTTTCAAACTCAGGCAACTCGGCAAGTAGGATGCTGCGCTGCATCTGCGTACCGTCATAGTAATCACGGATACGACCACTCATGCCTTGCAGTTTGGCGTTGTCGATGTTGAAGAAGTGTTTCTCACCAAATTTTGACTCTGCTAGGGCAGTGTTGAAATTGTTCTGCGTTTTCTGATTCACAGTCACGGTGTTGTGCGCGACCGTTTGTTTGCAGTATGACTTGTTTTCCGGGATGTAGCGTCCACCAAACTTAGGCTCGACATTGACCCATCGACCGTAGCCGTAATCGTGCAGGACCTCAACGCCGCGATTGAATACGCTCAGATGCAAACCATCGTAGTGGCCATGATCGAGCGCTGAGTGGTATTGGTGATCAGAGCCGTGTTGCCCAAACCAGATCAACGCCATGGTGTCGTCGTCATGCGCGTCGCGGTGACGCAAAATACCAAGACCCCCTTTCTCACCTTGTGGGCCGTCGGTAATGTATAAGCTGCCCCAGTTGAATGGCTTGATGTCGCTGGCATTCGCAACCGCATCAGAGAGCGTTTTACCTGAGATGTGGACCCATACGTCCTGCTGGTGGTTGGCCATCGCGAGCAAGGTTTCGTTCTGTTCATAACGATGGAAGCAAACAGACGTCGCCATCACCACGCCTTCATCATTGATAGAGATGGTTTTTGACGAGTCGTTGCACGCTGGCAAAGTACCGTCTGGGAACGCGGTTTTGAACACTGCGTAAGACGTCGTCTTAATGACCGAGTTATTGAACTCGTAGATGCCAATCTCTGGCTGACGGCGCTCAATCGCTTCGGCGAACAGGTAAATAGGACGCAGTGAGAAGCGGTGGTAGTAGGGGCCTTCCATGTAGTAGCCATCTGGCGAGAATAGTTGATCAAGCTGTGCTAAGAAGCCGCCGCTGACCTTGTCCAACTTCAGACCATACAGTGCTTTATCAACCGAGGCTTGATCGTTAATGGCATAACCACAAATACCGACCGCAGCCACTGCCCAAAGACCGTGGTTGTGAACGATATCAAAATCATGGCCATAGGTGACAACAAACAAGTCAATCATCTGCTTGAAGAGATCGTTTTCGATCAGCGCCTTTTGCTCTTCCGATAGTGTCTGGTAGACACAAGAGTAGGCGCACGATGCGTAGAGCATCCACATGTTTTCATTCAGTGTCTGGTGAAAGATCTTGCCTGGTGGGTTGGTATCTTTACTGACATTGCTCTCAAGCGTTGGGTACACGTTGGCGTAAGCGGTAAGCATATCGACAATGTAGTCACGATATTTATCTTCTTGCGTGATGAGAAACAAACGGCCCGCCAAATCCATGTGGATATAGTTCTGCTTGTGACGGTTATGCTCATAACCGCCACCTTCACCATGACCAGGGACTTCAATGCCAACCTGTGTCATATATTGGTCGGTTTTTTTGATGTCGCGCGCCAATGCGCGTCCTAATAGGCTATCCGTGCCAAGTGCTTTACGTAGTTCAGCTGCTTCCTCAACATTCATTAATAGAGGTTGATAGCTCATTATGTTGTCTCCTGACCGATACTTAGTTTTTTGGGGTGATGTCTAACGCGTAGGCACCGTTCCAGCTGTAAATGTTTGCATTCTCTGTGTCCGCCACTTGGTGGGGCGTACTCTCAGCCACGTTTTGCTGGTGGCTGACCATCAAGGTGATTTCATGTAGGCGGGTGCGGATCTGCACAACGCTCCCCATATCGCTATTGCCAACCACTTGGATGGACTCCACTTGGCCTCGAGCATTGACCGACTGTTCAAATTCTTCATTAAAATAGCCGTGCGTTTCAAGCGCAGAGGCAAACACCGTCGACGGGCCTTCACTTCGAAGCAGAAAGGCGGGTTCGCTACGCAAATTGAAACTAGGGTCATTGGCCCCTGTGCGCGTAAAGATCAGCTTGTTGCTCGAATTTGAACTCGCGCCAACCCAAGTGTAGTAGCTGCTGCCCTGAAGCCAACTGACCAATGCACAATCTGCGACTTCTCCTTCCGCCACGTTCCATAGGTGCTGATATCCGTGGCTGTCGCCCAGTGGGTGCAGCTCTTGATGGGTGTGATACTCCACGTTGCTACGAATGATTTGACCTTGATATTGGTGTGTATAGTCGTAACTGCGCAGCGTATTGGCTGGGTCCGGTTGGTTGTCGATGCGGTAAAGGTCAATCAAGAGTGGCGCTTCTAGCTCGTCTAGGCTGAGTAAAAAGACACTGCGCTGCATGTCGCAACCATCTACATGCTCGTTGGCGAATGCACTCATGCCCTTTAGTGTCTCTTGAGTCGCATCGAAAAAGTGTGGCGTCCCGCTGCGAGCGTCTGCACGGTCGACATCGAATTGGTTCTGGCACTGCTGATCAACGGTGACTAGGTTATGGGCAACGGTCTGGCGAGCATAGGACGGGTTTTCGGCTAAGTAGCGTCCACCAAACTTAGGTTCAACGTTGACCCAACGTGCAAAACCATACTCACGCAGCACTTCTTGACCACGATTGAACAGGGTGATGCCAAGGGTATCGAAATGGCCATGCCCCATACCGTGCATGCCATAATTCATCACAAGTTGGGTCACATCGCCACTTGGATCTTGCATGCGGATAAAGCCTTGTGCACCTTGATCGCCGTTTGGACCTTCACACAGTTCAACACTGGGCCAGTAAGGTAGACCAATCTCGCGCTGCGCCTGAGCCTTTTCAAAGGCATTGGAGAGTGCCAAACCGCAAGGATGCATCCAAACGCCTTGTTGAATTTTCGCCATGCCTAGAATGTTATCGTCCAGACCATAATGCGCGCCATAGATGCTCACGGCGACCTGCACACCTGCATCGTTGATGCTCATGCTTTGCGAGGCATCATTCAGAGCTGGGAACACCCCATTGGGGTAAGCGGTTGCCAATAACGCTTGCACGGTTTTACCCACCACACCGTCTTTATAGCGGTAAATATCGACCTCAGGTAGATGCCGGTGGATGATCTCCGCAAACAGCACTAACGGTCGAATAGTAAAGCGAGAGTAGTAAGGCCCCTCAAGGTAATAACCCGATGGGGAAAAGAGATGCGATACTTGATCTAAGAATCCACTGGTCGCGTTTCTATCGCGGCCATAGACGGCCATCTCCAAGTACTCAGGTTTATCAATCGCGACGGCGCACGCTCCGACCGCGGCGACAGCCCATACACCATGATTATGAATATGGTCAAAACGGTGTGCATACTTCTCCGTACTCATTTCAATCATTGGCACAAAGAGGCGATCTATAATGCGCGTTCTTTGCGCTTCGCTCATGGTGTGAGAAACACAGGAATAGGCAATGCTGGCAAACAGAAGCCAGCCATGTTCATTAAGGATCTGGTGGAACAATCGTCCAGTGGGGTTGGTATTCTTCTGAACTTGATAATCAAGCGTTAAATAGGTATCCGCATAGCCATCGAGTAAATCACGAACAAACGCCGCGTAGCGCTCATCTTGTGTGACCAAAAACAAGCGTCCAGCGAGGTTCATGTAAGTGTAGTTCTGTTTGTGGCGATTATGTTCGTAGCCACCGGCTTCACCGTGACCGGGTACTTCAAGGGGTAAGCGCATAAACGCTTCAAGTTCACGACAGTGTTTGTCGATGGTCTTGCCCATTAAGCTAGGCTGACCCACTTCCTGGCGTAGGAGTGTCAGTTCATCTTGCGTGAATAAGAGCGCGTTCATCGTTATGTCCTCGTCACCTTTGGGTGTAGCAGAGAAATTATTTGCCACATAAAGTAATACAATATTGATTATTATGGTAGGGTAGAGAGGAAAAATGATGAGCGAAATCACTGAATTCGCATTGAGGACCTGAATTAACGGGCCAGAACATAGAGATTTACTCGACGTTTTCTTGTTCGATAATTGATGGTGAAATAGTTGAAACGTAGTTTCATTTTTGATTTGTGTCACACTTTTGGTTTGTATTGTATTACAATTAATCTCACTGAGGTATGATGTGAACCAACAGCACTACGCTAGATTTTAGGAGCAAAACGATGAATCCATTTTTTCTTTTAGACGATCACCCTTGGGAAGACATTGGCGGCGGGATTAAGCGCAAAATTGTTGGCTATACTGACGACTTGATGGCGGTTCACCTTGAGTTTGATAAAGGTGCGATTGGCCACCCTCACGCTCACGAAATTCACGATCAAATCGGCTACGTAGTGAAAGGCAGTTTCGAAGCAGAAGTGGACGGCGTGAAAAAAGTATTGAAGCCAGGCGATGCGTACATCGCACCGAAACACTTTGTTCATGGCGCGGTTGCGCTCGAAGAAGGCAGTATCCTGCTAGACGTCTTTAACCCTGCACGTGAAGACTTCCTGAAGTAATTCATTGGCAGTTCAATTGCTAAGGTAAACAATGAAAATGATTAATGTTGCTATCATCGGCGAATGTATGGTTGAGCTTCAGAAGAAAGAAGGTGAACTAAAGCAATCATTCGGTGGTGACACACTAAACACCGCACTCTACCTCTCTCGCTTGACCAAAGGTCACGATGTAAACACCAGTTACATTACGGCACTGGGTGAAGACTCGTTCAGTACTGAGATGCTACAGGTTTGGCAAGAAGAGGGGATCGATACGTCAAACGTGATGCGTATTCACGGTAAAAACCCAGGTATGTACTACATCGAAACCGATGACACTGGCGAGCGTTACTTCCACTACTGGCGTAACGAAGCGGCAGCGAAGTTTATGTTCGAGCAGCCTGAGTCTAAAGCGTTGATTGATGCGCTGTTTGGCTTTGACGCGGTTTACCTAAGCGGTATTACGCTCGCGATTTTGACCCCAGTGGGGCGTGAGACGTTGATCAACTTCCTAGCGCAATACAAAGAGCGCGGCGGTCAAGTATTCTTCGATAACAACTATCGTCCTAAGCTATGGGCAGACCAAGCTGAAGCGATTGAGTGGTACTCGAAGATGCTGTCTCTGACCGACACTGCGTTGTTGACGTTTGAAGATGAGCAGGCATTGTATGGTGATGAACACCTTGAAGAGTGCATCAAGCGCACATCGGAAGCGGGCGTAAAAGAGATCATCATCAAACGTGGTGCGCAAGATTGCCTCGTCGTTGAAGGTGAAGAGGCGAACTACGTCGCGCCAAAACCGGTCAGCAACGTGGTTGACACCACAGCAGCAGGTGATTCATTCAGCGCCGGTTTCTTAGCGAAACGTCTGACGGGCGGTAACGCACAAGAAGCAGCATTCAACGGCCACTGCATGGCAGGACAAGTGATTCAGCACAAAGGTGCGATCATTCCTCGTGATGTAATGCCAGATTTACCTTTGTAATCGAATGAATAGTAAGCTCGCCTTTGTGCGAGCTTTATAACGAGAGAGTCTAAACATTATGACAACATTGAACGAAAAACTAGCAAGCCTGAAAGTGATCCCTGTTATCGCCATCAACAAAGTTGAGCACGCGATTCCTCTAGGTCGTGCGTTGGTAGAAAACGGCATGCCTTGCGCAGAGATCACGCTACGTACTGAATGTGCGATTGAAGCGATCCGCGTGATGCGTAAAGAGTTCCCGGACATGCTGATCGGTTCAGGTACCGTTCTAACGAACGAGCAAGTGGACGCGTCTATCGATGCGGGCGTTGATTTCATCGTTAGCCCAGGTTTTAACCCTCGTACCGTGCAATACTGCCTAGACAAAGGCGTGGCGATCGTTCCTGGCGTGAACAACCCAAGCCTTGTTGAGCAAGCGATGGAAATGGGTCTTCGTACGTTGAAGTTCTTCCCTGCTGAGCCTTCAGGCGGCGTACCTATGCTAAAAGCATTGACAGCGGTTTACCCAGTTAACTTCATGCCAACGGGTGGCGTTAGCCTTAAGAATGTGGATGATTACCTATCTATCCCTTCTGTACTAGCGTGTGGCGGTACTTGGATGGTACCAACGAACCTGATGGACGAAGGTAAGTGGGACGAGCTAGGTGCACTAGTGAAGGCGGCGGTTGCGCACGTAAACTAAGCCGATACCAAATCGATGATGAAAGCGAGCCGTGTGCTCGCTTTTTTGCGTTTCTGAGCTGTCGATTTGTTTTAGGTCACGGAAATGACAAAAAAGGCCATTTTTCGCGTTTTAAGGTTTAATTGTCCTACAATAAGATTTATATTATTGCCCATACCCTTTAAACCCTCACTACAAAGAGAGTTAACATGAGCAACCAAAAATCTCTTGATGCGATCAGGAAGATGAAGCTGGAAAATGACACTTCAGCAGGTAACCTTGTCGATCTACTCCCAATCGAAGTACAAAAGCGCGATTTTGATTTGTCGTTCCTCGACAACCTAAGCGAAGCGCGTCCACGTCTTCTTGTTCAGTCTGCGGATCTAGACGCGTTTAAAGCCGCGGTACGCGCAGATGAATCTCACTGCATGTTCGACGACTTCTACAACAACTCTACGGTTAAGTTTTTAGATACGGCTCCATTTGAAGAGCCTCAACCTTACCCAGAAGAGACGGTAGGCAAAGCTTCTCTATGGCGTCCTTACTGGCGTCAAATGTACGTTGATTGCCAAATGGCGCTTAACGCGACACGTAACCTTGCCATCGCTGGTATCGTTAAAGAAGACGAAGAGCTCATCGCGAAAGCAAAAGCTTGGACTTTAAAACTCTCGACTTACGATCCAGAAGGCGTCACTTCTCGTGGTTACAACGACGAAGCCGCTTTCCGTGTAATCGCAGCCATGGCTTGGGGTTACGACTGGCTACACGCTTACTTCACTGATGAAGAGCGTCAGCAAGTTCAAGACGCACTAATCGAGCGTCTTGACGAAATCATGCACCACTTACGCGTGACGGTTGATCTACTGAACAACCCTCTAAACAGCCACGGTGTACGTTCAATCTCTTCTGCTATCATCCCAACGTGTATCGCGCTTTACCACGATCACCCGAAAGCAGGCGAGTACATCGCATACGCTCTAGAATACTACGCAGTACACTACCCACCATGGGGCGGTGAAGACGGAGGTTGGGCTGAAGGTCCTGACTACTGGAACACGCAAACTGCATTCCTAGGCGAAGCATTCGACCTATTGAAAGCCTACTGTGGCGTAGATATGTTCAACAAGACATTCTACGAAAACACTGGTGACTTCCCACTATACTGTATGCCTGTTCACTCTAAGCGTGCGAGCTTCTGTGACCAGTCATCAATCGGTGACTTCCCAGGTCTAAAACTGGCTTACAACATCAAGCACTACGCAGGTGTTAACCAGAAGCCTGAGTACGTTTGGTACTACAACCAGCTTAAAGGCCGTGATACTGAAGCACACACGAAATTCTACAACTTCGGTTGGTGGGACTTCGGCTACGACGACCTACGCTTCAACATCCTTTGGGATGCACCAGAAGAGAAAGCACCGTCAAACGATCCACTGTTGAAAGTATTCCCAATCACTGGTTGGGCTGCATTCCACAACAAGATGACTGAGCGTGATAACCACATCCACATGGTATTCAAGTGTTCACCATTTGGTTCTATCTCTCACTCACACGGTGACCAAAACGCGTTCACTCTGCACGCATTCGGTGAAACGCTAGCAGCGATCACTGGCTACTACGGTGGTTTCGGTGTAGACATGCACACTAAATGGCGTCGTCAAACGTTCTCTAAGAACCTTCCTCTATTCGGTGGTAAAGGTCAGTACGGTGAGAACAAGAACACGGGCTACGAAGGTCACCAAGATCGTTTCTGTATTGAAGCGGGCGGTAACATCACTGACTTCGATACAGAATCAGAAGTTAAAATGGTTGAAGGTGATGCAACAGCATCTTACAAATACTTCGTTCCAGAAATCGAGTCTTACAAGCGTAAGATCTGGTTTGTGAAGGGTAAAGTATTCGTAATGCAAGACAAGGCTGCTCTATCTGAAGAGAAAGACATGACTTGGCTAATGCACACTACATTCGCAAATGAAGTGGCTGACAAGTCGTTCACTATCCGTGGCGAAGTAGCACACCTAGACGTGAACTTCATCAACGAGTCTGCCGACAACATTGAATCTGTTAAGAACGTTGAAGGCTTCGGCGAAGTTGACCCATACGAGTACCAAGATCTTGAAATTCACCGTCACGTTGAAGTGCAGTTCAAACCATCAAAACAGCACAACATCCTAACGCTTCTTGTGCCAAACAAGAACGCCGGTGAGCAAGTGGAAGTCTCTCATAAGCTAGAAGGGCAGTCGCTGATTCTTACCGTTGATGGTGAGACTGTTGAAATCTCGCTGTCTTAGTATAGTCTGTAAGTAGTTAAAAAAACCCAGCGTAAGCTGGGTTTTTTATGTTTAATTGTATGACTTTTTTGGGGTGTCGTTGTCGGGAGTACTCGAAGTTGTACCTTTGCATCATTCTGCGCTATGTATTTGTGCTCTGTATCTTGCTTATGTATGAAACTAAATAATCGTTTGCAAATAAAGTGTGCGATCAAATCTGTTTTAGATCACACAAAAGGCATATTGTAGTACAAATGGATTTGTGTTCGGGTATGCTTGTCACAAGCTAATGTTATTAATTTTAAGGCTGAAAAAATGACCATTGATACTCTTGTTGTTCTTGCCTATTTCTTCTTTTTAGTCGCGATTGGGTGGATGTTCCGTAAGTTCACCACCTCAACCAGCGACTACTTCCGAGGGGGCGGTAAGATGTTATGGTGGATGGTAGGAGCTACCGCCTTCATGACGCAGTTTTCAGCATGGACGTTCACAGGAGCCGCAGGACGCGCGTTCAGCGACGGTTTCGTCGTTGTTATCCTATTCCTTGCCAACGCGTTTGGCTATTTCATGAACTACATCTATTTTGCGCCAAAGTTCCGTCAACTTCGTGTTGTTACGGCAATTGAAGCCATTCGTCAGCGCTTCGGTAAGACGTCAGAGCAGTTCTTCACATGGGCAGGTATGCCAGATAGCTTAATTTCAGCAGGTATTTGGCTGAATGGTCTTGCTATTTTCGTAGCCGCTGTCTTCAACATCCCGATGGAAGCCACGATCGTTGTGACGGGTCTGGTTCTCATGCTGATGGCGGTGACAGGCGGTTCTTGGGCGGTCGTTGCCTCTGACTTCATGCAGATGCTCGTTATCATGGCGGTGACCATCACTTGTGCAGTCGCGGCGTACTTCCACGGCGGCGGTCTCACCAATATTGTTGCGAACTTCGAAGGCGACTTCTTTGTGGGTAACAACCTAAATTACATGAGCATTTTTGTGCTTTGGGTGGTATTCATCTTCATCAAGCAGTTTGGTGTGATGAACAACAGTATCAATGCATACCGCTACCTATGTGCAAAAGACAGTGACAACGCTCGCAAAGCAGCAGGTCTTGCTTGTGTACTTATGATTGTTGGTCCACTAATTTGGTTCCTACCTTCTTGGTACGTAGCGGCGTTCATGCCGGACTTCGCTGACCAATACGGTAGCGTAGGTGGCGATGCAGCTTACCTAGCATTCGTACAAAACGTAATGCCTGCAGGTATGGTGGGTCTACTAATGTCAGCAATGTTTGCGGCGACCATGTCTTCAATGGACTCAGGTCTCAACCGTAACGCGGGTATCTTCGTGATGAACTTCTACAGCCCAATTATGCGCCCTCATGCGTCTCAGAAAGAGTTGGTTGTGGTAAGTAAAGTGACCACTATTGTGATGGGCTTTGTCATCATCGGCATTGGTCTGTTTATCAACTCACTTCGTCACCTAAGCCTATTTGACATCGTACTTAACGTGGGTGCTCTGATCGGATTCCCAATGTTGATCCCAGTACTACTGGGTATGTGGGTTCGCAAGACGCCAGACTGGGCTGGTTGGGCAACGCTAGTGGTCGGTGGCTTCGTCTCTTACTACTTTGGTATCTCGCTAAAAGCAGAACATATCGAGAACTGGTTCGGTATGGAACAAGCATTGACTGGTCGTGAATGGGCGGACTTGAAAGTGGCACTGAGCCTTGCGGCGCACGTAGTGTTCACTGGTGGCTTCTTCTTAGCGACAACCTTGGTGTACAAAGGACGTTCGCCAGAGCGTGAAGCGGAAGTAGAAAAACTGTTCGAAAACTGGAATACGCCTGTGGTGGCTAACTCAGAAGAGCAGCAGAACCTCGATACTAAACAACGTGGTATGCTGGGCAAACTGATCAGTGTTGCCGGTCTTGGTATCCTCGCGATGGCATTGATTCCAAATGAATTCACTGGACGTCTGCTGTTCATCTTGTGTGGCACCATGGTTCTGACCGTTGGTGTGCTCTTGGTCAACGCATCGCGCGCGCCACAGCAGCAGTTTGTCAACGAATAACTCCTAAATTTGACCTTTTGGTCATCAAAAAGCCGCAGAATTCTGCGGCTTTTTTGCGTTTTAGGGGGAGTGTAAAGATCGGAAAATAAACAAAAGTGATTGAAATAGCTGTCAAGTTTTTAGATAAGCGAGATTCCACTAATAATTAAGGGTTATAAATGCCTACACATTTATTAATACAAATAGTACCTTATGCATCCAATAGTTGATAAAAATATCATTACAAAAAGTGGGTGCTTTCCCTCATGCTCGATAGGTTATTCATAACAGAAGTTGGCTCATATACGTTGATGACAGGAACCTACGTTCCTTGGTTGGTTTTTGTCTCCATCTTTCTCGCGATGATGGCGTCATTCTTTGCACTGAGACTCGCCGCTGCCGCTCGGCACATCGTTACGCCATCACATAAGCAGGTGGCGTTGATTTCTGGTGCTTTCATTATGGCGGGGGGGATTTGGAGTATGCACTTTGTCGGCATGCTCGCCTTTCAGATGCCCCATCACATGAGTTATGACACCTTACTCACATTGATATCGCTTCTTCCTGCGGTGTTAGCCAGTTATTTGGTACTGCGATCGTTGATCAACCAGCGTGATTCTTATCGGCTTATTCTGCGCAATGGTGTGGTGGTAGGCGCGGGTATTGGTGCCATGCACTATATCGGAATGGAAGCCATGGAAATGGGGGCCATGCTGCGCTATGACCCGAATTGGTTTAGTCTGTCGATTGTTGTCGCGGTCGGATTGGCCATTGTCGCACTCTCCGCGCGCCGCCTACTTAAGCATTATTTCCCCACCATGCGTTCATTTCATATCAACTTGGTTAGCGCTGCGATCATGGGATGCGCCATTTCAGGTATGCATTACACCGGCATGGAAGCGGCGCGCTTCATTATGCTCGAACCTCATTCTATGATGATGGCCCCGCAGGATTTGCACGAACAGTCTTTTATCGCCATCGCCGTCTCCATTGCGACTTTGCTTATTTCCACCTTAGCGGTGAACGTCAGTTCACAGCTGCGCTACCGACAGTTATTAACCGAGAAAACCGCCAGTGAATCTCGATTGCAAGCAATCCTCGATACCGCGACGGACGGGGTGATTACCATTGATGCGAAAGGCGTCATTCAAGGTGTGAACTTTGCCGCAAGCCGAATTTTCGGTTGGCAAGAGCATGAATTGCTCGGGCAAAACATTTCCAAATTAATGCCAGCCCCTCACAAGCAAGCACACGATGGCTATTTGGCTAATTACCTCAGAACGGGCGAGAACAAAATCATTGGTGCGCCGCGCGAAGTTTATGCGCAGCACAAAAAGGGCCATCAATTTCCAGTGCGCCTTGGTGTAGGGAAAGTCCACCTAGCGCATGGTGATACATTATTTGTGGGCTTTATCGCGGACATTTCTGAACGTAAAGCGATGGAAGTCAAGCTGCGTGACAGCCAAGAGCGATTAACCTCTTTGATGCGTAATATCCCCGGCGCGGCTTTTCGACGCTGTTTTGACCCAAAATGGAGTCCGATTTTCCTCAGTGATGCCATCGTGGAGCTCTGTGGCTATCGATCTGAGGAGTTCCTTCAAGGAAACATAAGCTTAGCGTCACTGATTGTTGAAGAGAACGAGCAGTCGGTGCGTGACACGATCGCCGCCTTGACCAGCGACAAGCAAACCTATGCTGTCGAATATCAGTTGATTGATAAATCGGGCCAACCTGTATGGGTGCTTGAAAACGGCATGGTAGTGCGCGATGAAGACGGCACCATATTGTGGATTGATGGTGTGATGATCAACATCACCAATCGCAAAGAGATGGAGTCTGAACTGCTCAATGCAAAACGCATTGCCGAAGAAGCGGTCGAAACCAAAGCGGCATTCTTGGCCAATATGAGTCACGAAATCCGCACGCCCATGAACGCAATCATCGGCTTTACCAATATTTTGCTCGAATCACCAATGGGTAGCGAGGACAGACGTCACCTGGAAACCATATCCAACGCGTCTCGCTCTTTGCTTCATCTTCTCAATGATATTCTCGACAGCGCTAAGTTGGAAAAAAGCAAGCTCGAAGTCGAACCTGTGGTGTTTCATCTTGCGGATTGTGTCGATGGCGTCATCTCTACGTTATGGCTTAATGCGAAAAACAAAGGCATTGAGCTCAACCTACATATTGATGATCGCGTGCCAGCTATTGTCTTCGGCGCAGAAGACCGCATCCGCCAAGTACTGATGAATTTAGTGGGCAATGGCATCAAGTTTACCGAAGAGGGGAGCGTCACGCTTAACATCGGGCCCACTGAGCAGAGCGATGTGATGCGTTTTAGCGTGATGGATACCGGTATCGGCATAGCACCTGACCGGGTTGAGGCGATTTTTGATCCTTTTACGCAAGCCGATGCTTCCATGAGCCGTCGTTTCGGTGGTACGGGGTTAGGGACCAGTATTTCCAAGCAGTTGGTTGAACTAATGGGTGGAGAGATTCATGCCACCAGTGAACTCGGAAAAGGAAGCTGCTTCTACTTCGAACTGCCCCTGCCCAAAAGTGAAAGGCTGCCGCGCGCGGACGTTCACTCGCAAGTGAAGCTGCCAAGCCAGCGAGTGTTAGTCTGTGACGATATTGAACAAAACGTGACGCTGCTTTCTCTGCTTCTTGAACGAGCGGGTCATCAAGTATGGGTCGCGCGCGATGGTGTTGAAGCGGTCCAGCAATACCAAACGCACGAGATTGATTTGATATTGATGGACTTACAAATGCCGCGCCTCGATGGCCTACAAGCAAGCCGTCAGATTCGTCAATGGGAACGCGAGCAAGACAAACCCCCTGTTGCGATTATTGCTCTGACTGCGAGTGTCTTGACCGAAGACAAGCGCCAAGCGCAGGAGGCGGGCATGAACGGCTTTGCCAATAAGCCGGTTGATTTTAACCGTTTGAGCGCAGAAATGGCGCGCGTGTTAAAGGTTGAATCACAGGTCAGTATCCCATCGTCGCCCGCAGAGCCGTCTGGCAAAGAGAGCCGTGATCAGGCGATGATTCATTGGCAGAAAGCGCTGACACTTTGGGTGGATGAGGCGCTCTACTTAGCGGAACTTGGCAAGATGCTGGACAAGCATGAGGGGCTACCGAGTGCCTTGGCGCAGTCACTGCAAAACCAAGACTGGCGGGCTGTGCGTTCGCAAGCCCATGCACTCAAAGGCGTGTGTGGCAACTTGGCTTTAATGGCGTTGCACCAACTCTTTGCCCAGATAGAGCACGCCGCTATACAGCAAGATCACGCGAAAGCGCTGCCATTGATTGGCGATCTGTCGCTCTGTTGGCACAAGGTCAAGCAGGAGCTTGATAGCCGCATTGCACTGAGTCAAACCGATACCCAAGTTAAAGAAATAACGCTCGATGACGCGTTGCCTGCCAATGAGATTGAGCGTCTATTAACAGAGTGGCGAGCGGCGACTCACAGTGGTGAGTTACGTGAGGATATTGGTGAAACGCTTCGCAGTCGCGCGCCAGACAAACTGCAAAAGCCGATCATCGATGCCATGAACGCGATCGACGAGTTTGAATTTTCCAAAGCCAGCGAGCATATCGACTTGGCGTTAACCTACCTAGCTGAATAAGGAACGCTGTGACGATGACATCATTAACGCCAGAGCCCCTCACACGTCATAACCCAGTGATGCGTTCGGTGCCAAGATTATTGGTCGTGGACGATGAACCCGCGAACTTGAAAGTGATGAAACAAGTACTGCACAGCGATTATCGGCTCTCGTTTGCTCGCAGTGCCAAAGACGCATTAAGTTTGCTCGAGCAAGAGAAGTTTGACCTTATTTTGCTTGATGTGATGATGCCAGAGATGACGGGGTTTGAGCTTTGTCAGCAACTGAAAGCGACCCCCGATAAGGCAATGATTCCGATCATTTTTGTCACCGCGCTCAGTGACAGCATTGATGAGGAGACCGGTTTTAACCTCGGCGGAGTCGATTACATTGTTAAGCCTATTGTCCCTGCCATTGTGCGCGCTCGAGTCAAAACGCAGCTGTCTATGGTCAAAATTGATGTACTCAAAGCGACGCAAATTGACTTAATTCAGCGCTTAGGCCGCGCCGCTGAATACCGAGACAATGAGACCGGGATGCATGTACTGCGCATGAGTCATTATGTGAAAACCCTGGCGCTTGCGATCGGTTTTGATGAGGAAGCGGCAGACGAACTGCGCATGGCGGCATCGATGCACGACATTGGAAAAATCGCGATTCCAGATCGTATTTTGCTCAAGCCGGGTCGATTGGAACCAGAAGAGTTTTCGTTGATGCAGACGCATGTGGAAGCAGGGGTACGAATCTTGGAAAACCCGCGCTCTCCGCTTATCGCCCTCGCTCAAAGTATTGCGCTTAACCACCATGAAAAGTGGGATGGAACCGGATACCCTCAGGGATTAAGCGGTGAAGCGATTCCGATAGAAGGACGCCTAGCGGCAATTGCGGATGTGTTTGATGCCCTGACCAGTGAACGCCCATACAAGAAAGCCTGGCCGGTCAGTGATGCTGTCGCCCTAATTCAAGAGCAAGCCGGAAAACATTTTGATCCACAACTGGTGCCCGTATTTATGGATCAGTTACCGAATATTCTGGCTATCAAAGAGCGGTTCATCGATTGATGTCGGCTCGCTATATGTTTCCTCACTTTGGTGCAAACACAATCCTATTCGGCAGTTTGTGGGGCAAGTATCACTTGGCTTCGCTTTCGCTTTCATCTAAGTGATTGATATAATTAGATAAAGAAAAGTTGGCTTGTTGGTCAGCTTTTTGCTCACTCCTTGCAGAGTCAATGACACACTGCAAGGAGCATTCATGTCACTTCCTATTATCGATATTTCTCCGCTCAACTCTGATGATCGCCGCGACTGGGGCCCAGTCATCGATCAGATAGATCAAGCTTGCCGAGAGCTCGGCTTTTTTTATGTAGTAGGACATGGCATTCCTCAAACTCAGTTTAATCAGATTGAACACTATGCACGCTCGCTGTTTTCCCTACCGCAAGAGGAGAAACAAGCGATATCGATTGAGCACAGTATGAATCACCGTGGGTGGGGGCGCTTGAGCGCCGAGAAACTCGATCCACTCGGCGAGTTGGATTGCAAAGAGTCGTTTGATATGGCGCTCGACCTCTCACCCTATCATTCGCAAGTTGCGCGTTGTCCGAAGCTTTATGGCCCCAATCAATACCCCTCGATTGAAGGTTTTACCCAGGCGATGAATCAGCATTACAGCCTTACGTTAGATGTCGGCCTTAAGTTACTGAAAGCGATGGCAATTGCACTGAATGAGCCAGAAGATTTCTTTACCCAATATTTTACGTTACCTATCTCTGTGTTGCGTATGTTGCACTACCCAAGTCAAGAACCTTCAACCAACACGGTGGGCAATGGCGCGGGAGCCCACACGGATTACGGCTGCATCACATTACTCTACCAAGATTCGAGCGGCGGCTTACAGGTGCTGAATAAGCAAAATCAATGGATAGACGCCATGCCCGTCGAGGGAAGCTTTGTCGTGAATATTGGCGATTTAATGCAGCGCTGGACGAATGATATTTATCGCTCCACTAAGCATCGAGTCGCGAGTCCGAGCAATGGCAAGACGCGTTTTTCCATGCCATTTTTCGTCGAGCCAGATTTTGACACCCCAGTCACGACGCTAAAGTCATGCCTCGCTGAAAAACAAGGGCAGGGCGGCTACCCTTTGATCACGGCTGGGGATTGGATCTTGTCACGCTTTGCGGATACCTATGAGTACCGACGTGAAGGGACACTCAGCACAGAACGTTGACTTTGGTCTGGAATTTTTAACTTTCTATTGGTTTAAATTTAATTGTAACAATCAGAGACTACGCTTTCTGCAAAATTTAACACTGCCAACGAGCAGTGACTAACAACGTCAATCCGAAAAATATAAGAAACCGTTATGCCAAGAACACCACACCCAGCCGACATGGAAATCATCAAGTTGCTTCAGCAGCAAGGTTGTATCAAGAGTGAAGCGATGCAACGCCTCAAACGCGAGGTGTATCAACTTCAACCTGAAGAGATTTCTAAGGTGAAAAATTACGCCGATCATTTTGGTCTCCGTGCGAAAGAGCAACTTATTGATGAAATCCTAGAGTTGCGCCGTGATGAGCTACTGACTCAGTTGGCGGAGGCGTAAGCCTAGGAGCCGAGGTTTGGCGATTGCAGTGGTGGACGTTGTACAGCATAAATGTGAAACCTGTCGCAAATGTGACGTCACTTTGAAATATGCCAAAAAGTGATTGAAAAGATGAATATTTCTTGAGTGTAGAGGTAGCGATTGCTAGGTTTGGACTTAGCGTTTTCATACAGGGACATCCTGGGTCTTAAAAGGAAGGCATCGTGCTACTTACCTCATTGCCTATGTTTATCGCATCAAGCATCAGTTTAGTGCTGAGCTTCTTTTTTGTGATGCTGTATAACCGGCTTCAATCTCGTTACGAGGAAAATGTTCATTACTATCGAATATTTTCCTTAACCGCTTTAGCTAGCGGACTGTTCCTTGGTGCGTTTGGCATTATGCTGAACGTTAGCGACAGCCTGGTTCTGCTGAATATTTTTAACCGAGTCGCCATCGTGACTTCAATGTTTACGATTGTACTCGGCCTGCATTTTTACATCGCTTTCTTTGACTATAAGGCTCCGACCCCATTGAAGATTGCCTACGCGATATGTGGTCTGTTTTCATTGATGGCGGTGGTACCGAGTCCATACTTTCTGGACAACCAATTTTACGTGACATCCAGTTACTACACCGGACTTGTGTTTGGTCCTCTGTTTGAGCTTTGGGGTGCGTGGATATTACTGCTAGCGATGTATTGTATGATCGTTCTATTTCGCGTTTACCTAAGGCAAAGGGCTAAGCGACAAGAGGACGATTTGCGCACGTTAAGAATGTTGTTGGCCGCCAGTGCGATTTGGATGTGCACTGGCGTCAGTGATACGCTGACCGCGATAGAAGTGCTCGATATGCCACCCTTGACTTGGATAGGCTCGTTCCTGCTGACTTGCTGCATTACGTGGATATTGGTCCTCCATATCGACGAGCTATACAGTGAGCGCCAAGAGCTCAGCACCCGTCTGATGTTTGACCATCTAACACAAGCGTATTCGCGTAGTTATTTTGAAATTCGTTTGGCCGATGAAGTGTCACGCAGTCGACGGGCGAGCGAACATCGTTTTTATCTCTGTATCTTTGATATCGATGATTTCAAGGCGATCAATGATCATTATGGGCATACGAGCGGTGATGGGCTACTTAAGGACATCGCCCGTATTACTCGAGATACGATCAGACCGACAGACTGTTTTGCTCGTTTTGGAGGTGATGAGTTTGTGATACTGCTGGCTGGTTTATCAAATGACGAAGAAGCCGTGTCCATTGTCGAGCGAATTCGCCAGCGCATTGCTCAGACGGAATTTGGGCAAGATGGGGGACGCTTTCACGCTTCCTGCTCGTTTGGAATTGTCAGTAGCGTGGGTCCGCAGTTGCATTCAGAGGATTTGCTCAATGACTTGCTCACCTATGCTGATGAAGCCTTGTACCAGTCGAAGTTCCAAGGTAAAAACGTGACGAGCTTGGCAGCGATACCAGTCGCGTCTACTGTGTAAAGTTATGTAAATAACACTCGTTTTTGTCCAATAGCGACTATCTTACTTCTTGAACGATCGTTTCAAAAGACGAACGTTATCAAATAACTATTGCTTCAAGTAACTATCGCTTCAAGTAATAACAGTCAATGAGGAAGATAAGGATGTCAAACATCATCGGTGAAAAGGTCACAGCGCCTGTGGCGCCTAAAGCAATTCCGCAAGAAGCATTTGATTGGTACGACGAATACGCACATGGATTGATAGACAGACGAGAATTCATGAGACGTCTCTCTGGTCTTGTCGCATTAGGCTTTACGATGTCAGTCTTAACGTCAGCACTGACACCGAACTATGCACTGGCAGAGCAGGTGTCGTTTAACGATCCCGCAATCAAAGCCAGCTACGTCAAGTTTGACTCACCGAATGGTTACGGTGAAGGGCAAGGGTATTTGGTCGTGCCACGAGAGTTGACAGGCACCGCGCCTGTTGTACTGGTTGTGCATGAAAACCGTGGGCTTAACCCCTACATTGAAGACGTCGCGCGAAGATTGGCCGCGAAAGGCTTTATCGCCTTTGCTCCCGATGCACTCTATCCGTTGGGCGGTTATCCAGGAAACGACGATGAAGGCCGCGCGATGCAAAAGAGTTTAGATAGAGAGAAGATTGAAGCGGACTTCCTAGCCGCTGCGAGCTTTTTGAAATCGCATGAGCTAAGTAACGGAAAATTAGGGGCGGTCGGTTTTTGTTTTGGCGGCTACATAGTCAATATGCTGGCTGCGACCATTCCTGAGCAGTTGGATGCAGGGGTGCCTTTTTATGGTACACCTGCAGCGGAATCTTTGATCCCGAAGGTGAAAGGGCCATTGATGATTCAATTTGCGGGTCTTGATGAGCGTGTCAACGCCACTTGGCCGGAGTATGAGAAAGCGCTTAAGGCCAACGGGGCGAACTATCAAGCCTACGTTTACGAGGGCGTGAATCACGGATTTCACAATGACTCCACCGGACGTTACGCCGAAAAAGAGGCCGAGCTTGCTTGGCAGCGAACATTGGAGTTTTTTGAGCAACATCTTAAAGCGTAAAGAGCACACAAAAACGCCGTCACAGGGTAAACCCTGTGACGGCGTTTCATTTTACGTGAGTACTATCTACAGGTATCGACTTCTCAGGTGATTTTGGAAGAACTGAGCGTTCAACACTTCGCCTGTTGCCGATTTAACCAGCTCATCGGTTGTCAGTAAGCTGCCCTTGCTCCAGATGTTATCGCCCAGCCAAGTAAAAATAGGCGTGAGATCACCAGAGTGAATGGCTTCACCCACATCCACAGTTTTCTTCATCGCTGCCATAAACTGCGCCGCGTACATGGCTCCTAACGTGTATGATGGGAAGTAGCCGAAGGCGCCATCGGTCCAGTGAATGTCTTGCATGCAGCCATTTTTGAAATTACCGGCGGTAGAAAGGCCGAGATACTGACGCATTTTTGTGTCCCAGAGCTCTGGAACATCTTGGTGGGAAATATCACCATTGATCAAATCACGCTCGATCTCATAGCGTAAAATGACGTGAGCCGGATAGGTGAGCTCGTCGGCATCAACCCGGATAAAGTCTTTTTTGACGCGAGTATAAAGCTTTTGAAAGTTCGCTTGACTAAAAAGCGACGTATCGTGTCCGGAGAAGTGTTGGGTGGCAAGTCGCGATAGATGGGCAATAAACGCATCACTGCGGCCCACTTGCATTTCGAAAAACAGTGATTGAGACTCATGAATACCCATTGAGCGAGCTTCGCCTGACGGCAATCCTGCTAGCGCTTTGGGTAAACCTTGCTCATAACGGGCGTGGCCTGTCTCGTGAACGATGCCCATGAGCGATTGTACAAATTCGTTTTCATCGTAGCGGGTGGTAATTCGCACATCTTGCGGTACACCACCACAAAAAGGGTGGACGCTCTCATCCAATCGGCCATGGTCGAAATCGAATTGCAGTAGTTTCATCACATCCAGCCCGAGCGCTTTTTGTTGCTCGGTGGGAAAATGGCCTGTTGGGGTGAGGTAGTGCTCAGAAGCCTGCTTTTCGAGCACCTCATCGATCAAGGCAGGTAGCCAGCTTTTTACATCGGCAAACAGCGTATCGAGTGACTCTGATGTGGTGCCCGGCTCGTAAATGTCGAGCATCGCATCATACGGTGTCGATCCGTTGGCATCGGCACGAATTTGCGCCTCTTCTTTCGAAAGTTTAACGACTTCTGCCCAGTTTTTCTCAAACCCGATCCAGTCGTTGTGGCCACGCTGGGTACGCCAAGCGTGTTCACATTTCGAGCCCGCTAGGGATTTGGCTTGCACCAGTGCTTCAGGCAGCAAATTGGCTTGTTGCCACTGGCGTTTAAGCTCTCGCAGTGTGGCGCTCTCTTCAACGCTGAGCGTTTCTGTTTCTGCTTCGGCAAACCAATCCGCGAGCTGTGGCTGGGTATGCAATTGATGAATATGCACGGATAGCTCGGCCATTGCCTCTGAGCGAGCTTGATTGCCTCCGCTCGGCATCACTGCCGCTTGGTCCCATCCACAGATGGCCGCTAAGTGATTAAAACGAGAAATTTTTTGGGAATGCTGTTTGAGTTTGTCGAATGCGCTCATGACCACACCTTAGGTGACTGGGAAAACCAAAATCTTAACAACCTCCTCAGCATTGACCAAGGGGTTTGCGTTCAATAATTGCAGCAAGAAGCATAATCATTGCCTATGTTGGCGCCCTTGCTATAAGATGGCGATCTTTCCTGAGATGACCTGGTTATATCTCGCGCTGACTGGAGCCTCTGCTCCCCAATAATAAGGACCTGCAATGATCAACAATATGGAAGCGTTTTTGGTCGCCATCACCATTTTGACGTTAACCCCAGGACTCGATACTGCGCTTGTGATTCGTAACTCGTCGCGTGGCGGCTTTTCCGATGGTGTATTAACCAGTTTGGGGATTTGCTCGGGCTTGTTTGTCCATGCCACCTTTTCTGCGATTGGTATCTCGGCGGTCTTGGCGCAATCGGCTGAGCTATTTAGTGCGGTGAAAATGGTCGGCGCGGCCTATTTGATTTGGCTAGGTGTGATGTCCATTAAGGGGCTGTTCAATGGCCAATTGGATGCGGGGATCGCGGTGCAAACGGTGGCGCACACCAAAGCCACGGCGTGGCGCTCACTGCGAGAAGGCTTCTTGTCGAACGTGCTGAACCCTAAAACGGCGGTGTTTTATCTGGCGTTTTTACCTCAGTTCATCAATCCAGAGGGTTCTGCGTTTGTGCAGTCATGTGTGATGGCTGCGATCCATTTTGTGATTGCGATGGTGTGGCAGTGTGGTTTGGCGGGCGTGCTGACTCGGGCTAAATCTCTGCTTCGCAGTACGCGTTTTAATCGCTGGATGGAAGGGACCACCGGCGCGGTTCTTATTGCGCTTGGTGTTAAACTGATGATTGAAAAACCGCAGATTTAAAGAGAATTTAATCTATACACAATGTATTAGAAATCACAGTGGATTAGAAATGAAAAAGCCCGCGCTTGCTAGAGCGCGGGCTTTTTGATCACGTCACCTTACACGGTCGTCTTACGCGGTGGTTTTGGCACTGCTACCCACCGACAGCGCAGCAAAGTACTGTTTAGTCTCTTCGACCACAATGTGGCGCAACGCAATCAAGCCGATAAGGTTAGGAATGGCCATGAGTCCGTTGACGATGTCGGCGATGATCCAAATCATATCGAGGTGAAGGAACGCACCAGAAGCGACCAGAGCGACAAAGATGACTTTGTAAGGCAGTACAGCCTTAGTACCTAGTAAGAACACAACGCAACGTTCGCCGTAGTAGTTCCAGCCCAAAATAGTCGTAAAGGCGAAGAAAATCAGGCCAATGGAGACGAGCAATGGACCTAGCGTGTCGGCGTTAAGTCCGACGGCAAAGGCGTGAGTAGTCATGGCCGCACCAGCAAAATCGCTTTGCCATGCGCCAGTCAGGATCAAGGCAAGGCCCGTCATAGTACAGATGATGATGGTGTCAAAGAAGGTGCCGGTCATCGAGATCAGACCTTGCTTGACGCAAGAGTCGGTCTTCGCTGCTGCGGCGGCCATCGGTGCGCTACCCAGGCCAGATTCGTTGGAGAACACGCCGCGGGCAATCCCAGATTGAATCGCCAGCATAATGCTTGCCCCTAGGAAGCCGCCTGTCGCTGCGGTTGGTGTAAAGGCAGAGACGACTACCAATTCAACGGCAGCGAAAAGCTGATCAGAATTCATGATGATGACACTCAAACACGCCATCACATAGAACAGCGCCATCATAGGCACCACTTTTCCTGCTACTTTCGCAATCGACTGAATGCCACCTAGCGTTACAAAAGCGACCAATAGCGTCAGTACGACCGCCGAGACCTCACGGGATACGCCAAACGAGATTTCAGAAGCATCCAAAATGGCGTTAACCTGCGGGAAGGTACCGATACCAAAACAGGCGACACCGAGGGCGAAAATGGCAAACAGTACGGCTAAGGTTTTAGAACCGACACCATATTGCAAGTAGTACATCGGTCCGCCGACCATCTGGCCTTTATCATCCACTTTGCGGTATTTCACTGCGAGTAGACACTCAGCGTACTTGGTGGCCATGCCAAATAGGGCCGCCAACCACATCCAAAATAGTGCGCCGGGACCACCTAGTTTGATGGCGGTGGCGACACCAACGATGTTGCCCGTACCTATGGTGGCGGACAGGGCGGTACAAAGCGCAGCAAAGCTGGAAATATCCCCTTGCTTGCCGGAGTCTGATTTGCTGAACACCATTTTCAGTGCCGTGGGAAGGTGTCTAAACTGGAGCAAGCCTAAACGAAAAGTAAAATAGACACCGGTACCCACCAACAAAATCAGCAGGGGCGGTCCCCAAACGAAATTGTCGATAGTGATCAGTAAAGATTGTAGGTTATTCATGGGTTCCCCTTAAATTGATAATGCTTAAATAAGGAGAAGAGGGAAAAGCCGAGATCGATGTTCTCAAAAACGATAGACAGGAAGCTACCGAATAACGGGTCTTTTCACTCCTCTGTCCTTTTGCCTGAGAGTTTCACCTAAAAATAGGCTTGCTCCTTCGGCGACCACTTTCTACAACAAGGTAGAGCGGTTCTCTCCAGAGGTTCCTCCAACTACAGTCCTCGCTACCTAAGTAGCACCTGAAATAGTTAATTCTTCGGCGGGTTATCTTAACTAAATGTTAAAATTTAGTTATTAACCACTCTCCTGCAGTCTTCGTCGGAACAATTGCTCAATGTGTTGAGCAAAAGATGGTCAATAGTTCTGTGCTATTAACGCGAGAACTGTAACACTTTTTTTTGTGAGATCAAGCGTGTTTTTGCACTTGTGATCGTTTTAAGAGGGGAGGGCGCTGAAAACGCTGAAAGTATGGTGAATTGACGGCAAAAAAAATAGCGCTCAACTGCGCTATTTTTGAACAATCAAAGATGAAAGCTTAGAAGTAGTTGGCATCTACCAGCTCGCCGACCTCCACGTTGGTCACTTCTTCGCGTTTTTCTAGCCACGCGCCAACCAAAGCTTGCTGCTCAGCCGTCGCATTGCCGTAGCGGGCCACACTGCATAGGAAACCGTCGAATGTCTCAAGGCCACCGCCGCCGAAGCACAAACCAAGGCTGTCGATGTAGTCAATAAAATCATCCACAAACTGGTCGTAGCGGTCGAAATCTTGAATGTTGGTTTCACAACGAATCTCGAAACCCAGCACGGCAAATTCGCCGAGGAACAATTTCTTTTGAATACGACGCTTTTTCTTCTCTAACTGATACGGTTTCATGTTTATCTCCCATTTGGTGTCGCGCTCTTTATACCCCAAAAGTGCAGCTTGCCCAAATGAATCACTCATAAAAGGCATTAAGCGCGGATAATTTGCGCACTCACCTAAGTAAACAGAATAAAACTACCGGACGCTGACCAAAACGCGCGAAAAAATGGTATAAATGAAAAGGTTATCAAGTTGCCCCCAAGCATGTGGGTACAGCTAAGGAGAGGCTATGACAAGATTGTTAGCGATTGCCTTTTTGGTCGCATTGGCATTTGTGTTGATCCGCTATCGCACGAGCGAAAAATTGCAAAAAGCAGTGGTGGTGACGTTGATTTCAGGGTTTTTAATTTATACCGTGACACTCGTGATCACTGAGTTGATTCGCTAGTGGAGCAGGAGTCATACGTGAATAAACAGACAGACGTAGATAATGATGATGTGGTCGTTATCGAACAACGTGACAAGCGAACCTACCTCTATATTGCGATTGCCGGCATATTGGGTATCGCACTGGGAGTCTTAATTGGCTCGAGCGTGACGGCGTCAAAGTGGCAACAGACATACCACGCGTTGGAATCGCAGTATCAAACGCTTGTGTCAGACAAAAAACAGCTCGTGGTGACGGTGGAAGAAAAAGTCGCCAACGTTGACGTCGAAGTACAGCAAAAGCTGGAGCAAGCGATTGAAGAGCAAAAAGCGCAGTACGAGGCATCAATCGCTCAGCTAGAAGCGCAAGTGGCGGAGCTGGAAAAGGTCAACCAGTCCCTAGAGCAACAAGTCGGCGAGCAGAAATCACAGTTAGCGGATGTCGCGGGTGAAAATGCGCAGCTTAATCGCCAAGCCGATATGCAGGCAACCATGTTTGAGCGTTCGCGTGAGCTCTTCCAACAAGAACTGAGAGTCAAACAAGAATTAGCCGCATTGCAAAAAGAGCGCGACGAGTTGGAGCCCAAGTTGGCCTCACTGAAGAAAGCTTGTGACACCTTTCTAGAAGGCACCTCTTGGGAAGCGAAATCGGATGCGTGCGACAAACAAGATGCCGCCAATTCTCGTTTGAGCCAAATCAACCAGATGATTCGTGTCCATCAAATGGATCTTGAAGAGATGAAAGCGATGGCAGAACAGCTCGGGCTGTAAAGTTATCCCTACATTCATGTAAAGAGGAAGCGGAGAACCCCTTCCTCTTTTTTGTATCTGCTTGTTCGACAAAGGTATTGGATTGACGAAAAAGTGTGGAAATTATGCAACAAAGTCGCTATAAATTTTAAATCACCCACGGATTAGGGATGGCAGTGCAAGAGAATTCATTCAATCGGTCGATCGGAATTGCGATTAAAGTGGCTTATGTTCTCTCTATTGCCCTGATTTCTCGCACCCTGCTGCTCGAACACGAGATGGGCAGAGCGGCGTATTTACTCTTTCCCCTCTTAATGATTTATGCTTTGTTCACTCAATCTGAGCAGCGTAAGCGTATCTGCGCGCTGTTAGCGGCGAGCCTGATTTTTATCGGTGGGCTGATTGAGCCGTTAGAGATGGATGCCATCGAAGAGAGCTTCATTTTACTGCCACTCTGTTTCATCATCTTATTCCCCGGGTCGTTTTGGCCTCTGGCTATCGCGGCATTACTGATTGTCAGCTATCTTCACAGCCTAGATCCCGATGACTTTGACGAGTTTATCGAAGACGCCATAGAGGTGGGCGCGATCACCGTGTTTGCTACCCTGATGACGTATTACATCAAGAAAACCCAACAACAAGCGCTGGCCTTTAAAAAAGACAGCTTCACCGATTACTTGACCAAGCTGCCCAATATTAATGCCTTCTATGCGGCGGTATCGGCCATGAACGAGAGTAATGCACACTGTTTTGGGGTATTGCAGATTGGTCTGCACAATTTTAAAAGCGTCAATGACAAATTGGGCTATCGCAATGGTGATGAGCTGCTTCAATCTTTCGCCAGCCACATCAGTGGATTAATAGAAAACCAAGCCCAAATGTATCGCATTGCGGGCGATGAGTTCGTCGTGCTGGTGGAAAATGTCCATGTAGAGCGAAAGCTGCAAACCGTGCTAGACACCATTCTTACCAAACACAGCAAGCTGTTTGTAGTCGGTGACACGACCTATCGGCTGAATTTTTGTGTGGGGGTTGCACTGGCCAAGCACGCGAATGGTGTGGTGAGT
>NZ_JCBDGK010000040.1:0-227337 GCF_059834005.1 Vibrio sp. R12-SW3-ISO1 | reverse complement strand
GTCGCGGTCAATGAGGAGAAAAGATGGAACTGGAAGACATTCGTCGTGAGTACACTAAAGGCGGTCTACGCCGTAAGGATTTGTCTGCGGACCCGATTGAGCAATTTGATCTGTGGTTAAAGCAAGCGGTAGACGCCAAGCTTACCGACCCTACCGCCATGACCGTCGCGACAGTAGATGCCAACGGCCAACCTTTTCAGCGCATTGTGTTGCTTAAGCATATCGACCAACAAGGGTTTGTCTTTTACACCAATTTAGGCAGTCGCAAAGCTCAGCACATTGAGGGCAATGCGAAAGTCAGCCTCCACTTTCCTTGGCACCCACTCGAGCGCCAAGTGCACATTACTGGCGTGGCGGAGAAGCTGAGTGTTGTGGAGAACATGAAATACTTCTCTTCAAGACCCAAAGAAAGTCAAATTGCGGCCATTGCCAGTAAGCAGAGTAGCCGTATTTCGGCGCGCGGCATCCTAGAAGGTAAATACCTAGAGCTAAAAAAGAAGTTCGAAAAGGGTGAAATTCCGGTGCCCAGCTTTTGGGGGGGGTACCGCATTCGCCCAGAGAGCATCGAGTTTTGGCAGGGTGGTGAGCATCGTCTGCATGATCGCTTCTTGTTTTCGAAACAGCAAGACAACTGGCTGGTGGATCGTTTAGCGCCGTAGCTGTCTACACAAAACATTCAGTGTAAGAGACACAAAAAATGCCACAATTGTGGCATTTTTTATTGCTACTCGAGCTCAACAGAGACTTGGCTTCAGCGTTAGTTAATGTCTCGTACCACTCGAAAACCGACATAGTTGGTGGCGGTAGAGTCGGACAAATAAAGCTGCTGATGAGCGGCGGACATATCCGGAGCAAAGTTCCAAGCTCCACCCTTGGCGATGTGACGAGCGCTGTTTGTCCACTGCCATACGTTGCCCACAGCGTCATACAAACCGAGTGGGTTAGGCTTAAAGGCGCTGACTGGTGACGTGCTCTTGTTTGCCCAAGGGGTACCACTCCAGCCGGTATTCGCTTGACCGGGAATAAACTTATCTCCCCACCAGTAACGATTTTGACTGCCCGCTCTCGCGGCCACTTCCCACTCTTCTTCGGTTGGCAAGCGGTACAGAGCGCCAGTTTGTTTGGTTAACCAGCGGGCGTATGCATTGGCATCATTCTGGCTGACACACACTACAGGTGAGTTCGCGTATTGCTTGAACCCTGGGTTACGCCAGTAGCTGTTGGTAACTGGGGTGACTTCACCATTGACGATGGCGGTGCAGGTGTTTTGCAATTCAGCATCGGTTTGATAGTTGGTCTGTTCCACAAAAGAAGAGAACTGAGTCACGGTAACAGGCGTCGCGCCAATCCCGAAAGCATGATCAAGGTGCGCTTGATAAGACGCATGTTCACCAATGAAGTAGCGCCCCGGCAAAATGGTGATCATTTCTGGCGCTCGAAAGCTACCGGGCAAGCTCTCTTGAATGGAGACGTTAAGCTGCACGTCTTTTTTCATTGCGCTTGACGATATTGGGTTCAGTCAGGTTGTCGAATAGTTTCGCTTTAAAGGTTTTCACCGCTTTTTGCTTGGGCAGATTAATGAAATATGCAAGCAAAGAATCCCGATATCGAAATAAGAAAAGGGATAGAAGTGACATGAGCCGTAATTTATGTGCGCTTGATCATTCTTCCGGTAAAGAAATGACCTGCTATTCTTGTCGGTAATGAACAGAGTGTTGATGATATTTTCACCATTTGTATGTTCAATGAGCGACGGGCTCGGTGGATTTCGTGTTCGTCAAACTTTGTTATACCATGATCGAGATCACCGGATAGGCGCAAGAATTAGCTGATGAATAGAGCAAAATCTCAATCCCAAGACACTCAACCTGCCAAAGTTTTGTCGCCTAGGCCGGCGGAGTTGATCACCCTGCCTTCTTATATGACCTGCCATGACCACAGTTATACGCAAGTGGTTATTGGTCTGAAAGGCAAGGCGGAGTTTGAGGTTAATGGCTATGGGAACTACGTGGGGCCAGGGCAGGGCTGCGTCGTCACCTCAGGGTCTGATCATGCGTTTGGTGGCGTGGTAGAACACTCGGATATCTTGGTCCTCAATATGCCGATGCCGACGTCAGACGACCCTTTGATGCTCAATAAAATTAACGATCTGAGTCAAAAAGACACCTATTTTCAACTCGATAGCCAAATTCAAAAATTGATTCAGATGCTAGTGTGTGAAATGCAATCGAGCCCTGATGATTTGTTGCTTAGCCGCGCCTGCAACGATACGGTGGTGGCTTTATTGCAAAGACACATGTCTGCCTTTGAGACGATTCGCAAGGAGTCACGCTTTGATCTTGAGTCTATTGACCGCTATATCGACCGGCATCTCAGTCAGAAGATCTCCGTGGCTCAGTTAGCGGGTAGCGTGTTTCTTGGTGAAAGCCAGTTTCACAACCTCTTTAAAGAACAAATGGGGATCACCCCACATCAGTATGTGCTAGGTAAACGTATTGATATGGCCAAGCAACTGATTCAACAAGGTCAGCTTTCTCTTGGTCAAGTTGCGGAGCTCACTGGCTTCTCTGGTCAAAGCACCTTCACTCACACCTTTACCCGGCTGCAAGGCCTCTCTCCTTCGCAATACAAGAAACAATTCGGTTAAAAAAGATAACAGTTCCGATGCTTTGTTTTGCTGATTTGGGTGTGATTCTGTTTTTGTTTTGTTAAAAAACGTAGAATTCAGCAAAAAGCTCGGAGTTTTTGACAAGTATTCCACTCAAGCTCAAAATACACTGCTTGCCATTGTGATTAACAAATTCAAAGCATTCTCCGCTTTGAGCCGTTTCCGACAGACGTCGGGTGTGAGATTGAGGAAAACGCATGTTTACAGCAACGGATGTGTTAAACGCCGAGTTTGTTCAGCAACCGCTAGACAAACTTTGGTCGTTGATCTCGCCACTTTACATGGTGGACGAGTCGCAATGGTTAGAACAATTACTTCCATTGGCCACGCCAACAGAAGTCGAAAAACAAGCCACACTAGAAAAAACAACGCAGCTTATTAAAGCGATTCGCGCAGACAAAAAAGCCATTCAAATGATTGATGCGCTGCTGCTTGAATACAGTCTAGATACCCAAGAAGGGATCTTATTGATGTGTCTGGCAGAGGCGTTAATGCGCATCCCAGATGCGGCCACCGCCGATGCGCTCATCCGCGATAAACTCAGTGTCGCCGATTGGAAATCTCACTTAAAACACTCAGATTCTGTTTTTGTCAACGCGTCAACTTGGGGCTTAATGCTCACAGGTAAAGTCGTTGGGTTGTCTGAGCCACAAGCGCAAAGCCCAGTCAGTGCGGTAAATCGATTGGTCAATAAGCTTTCTGAGCCTGTGATTCGCAAGGCGATGCATCAGGCGATGAAGGTGATGGGGCACCAGTTTGTTTTGGGACGCACCATCGCTGAGGCGCAGAAGAATGGCCGCAGCATGCGCGACAAAGGTTACACCTATTCATACGATATGCTCGGCGAAGCGGCACTGACGACCAATGACGCTCACAAATATTTCAAAGATTACTTGATGGCGATCGAAGCCGTTGGCAGCGATCACTATGGATTGAAGACCAGCCCGGCGCCGTCGGTCTCTATCAAACTGTCCGCGCTTCATCCTCGCTATGAAGTGGCGAACGAAGAGCGTGTGCTTAGCGAGCTGTATGACACCGTGATGCAGCTTCTGTCACGCGCTGTTGAACTTGATGTGGCGATCACTATTGATGCCGAAGAGGCCGATAGACTTGAGCTGTCACTGAAACTGTTCGAGAAAATCTACCGCACGGATCTGGTGAAAGGTTGGGGCAAGTTTGGTCTTGTGGTTCAAGCATACTCCAAACGTGCGTTGCCTGTGTTGGTGTGGTTAACGGGCTTATCGGCACAAGTCGGAGCAATGATTCCGGTGCGTTTGGTCAAAGGCGCCTATTGGGATAGCGAGATCAAGTGGTCTCAGCAGGCGGGCTATAACAACTATCCGGTCTACACTCGCAAAGAAGCGACCGATGTGGCGTATCTTGCGTGCGCGCGATTTTTGCTCAGTGACTCAGTGCGAGGTCGACTTTTTCCTCAGTTTGCTAGTCACAACGCACAGACGGTTAGTGCTATTGCAGTGATGGCGCCGCACAAAGAGTTTGAGTTTCAGCGTTTGCATGGCATGGGTGACGCTCTGTATCACCACGCGATGGCGAGCTACCAACAATCAGTGCGCATTTACGCGCCTGTGGGCAGTCACAAAGACTTGTTACCGTATTTAGTTAGACGCTTGTTGGAAAATGGCGCCAACAGCTCTTTTGTCCACCGTTTGGTCGATGCGCGATGCCCGATTGACTCTTTGACACAACATCCGGTCGATATGCTGCTCGCTTTTGACAGCTTCGATAACAAGAGCATTCCTCTGCCGCCCGCGATTTTCCCGGAGCGC
This sequence comes from Vibrio sp. R12-SW3-ISO1, assembly GCF_059834005.1. NCBI lineage: Bacteria > Pseudomonadati > Pseudomonadota > Gammaproteobacteria > Vibrionales > Vibrionaceae > Vibrio > Vibrio sp. R12-SW3-ISO1. The sequence continues at coordinate 222,882 of NZ_JCBDGK010000040.1, read as the reverse complement.
AAAAACTCGCTTGGGATCAATATTGACATTGAAAGTGAAGCACTGGGGTTTGAGCAGCAAGTAGAGCAATTCTTAGCTCACCAGTGGTTTGCAGGGCCGATGATCAATGGTCAAGTGCCGAGCGAAAGCATGATCAAGGAAAGTGGCCAGTCTGTGCTGGTCACGGCCCCTTATGATCGTCGCATTGAAGTCGGTCATGTACTGTATGCCAACCTTGATCATGTTTCCGAAGCGATTGATGTTGCGGCGCAGCATGTTTCATCATGGCGTGCCACTCCTGCAAGTGAGCGAGCACAATGCTTGGAGACGTTGGCGGATCTGTTAGAAACCCACATGGCTGAACTGGTGGCGCTGTGTCATCAAGAAGCAGGTAAGACTATTCATGACAGTATTGATGAAGTCCGCGAGGCGGTCGATTTCTGTCGCTACTACGCCAAGCAAGTTCATGAGCTAGCGCCAATGACCACTACATCACTAAGTGGTGAGCCTCAAACGGTTGAGCGAGTAGGCAGAGGTGTCTTTGTGTGCATCAGCCCTTGGAACTTCCCGTTGGCGATTTTCCTTGGTCAGGTTACCGCTGCGCTTGTTGCCGGAAATACCGTCGTCGCCAAACCGGCTGAACAAACCAGTTTAATTGCGGCGCGTGCCGTTGAGTTGATGCTTGAAGCTGGTTTTCCAGCTGGTGTTATCCAACTTGTGCCTGGGCTTGGCAGCGATATTGGTCACGCGTTGACATCCCATGAAGCCATTGCCGGTGTTGCCTTTACGGGCTCGACTGCGACGGCGCAACGCATTAATCAAACGTTGGCGGAGCGCGATGTTGACCCGGTACCGTTTATTGCGGAGACCGGTGGACAGAATGCGATGATTGTCGACAGTACCGCATTGCCTGAGCAGGTGGTGCGCGATGTGATTCGCTCGGCGTTTGCCTCTGCGGGGCAACGTTGCAGTGCGCTGCGAGTTTTGTATATCCAAGAAGACATTGCCGATCGCATCGTCAATCTGATTCAAGGTGCGATGCAAGAGCTGCGCGTTGCGGCGCCCTATCTACATTCAACGGATGTGGGACCAGTGATCGATGGCAAAGCCAAAGCGAAACTCAATCAACACATTGATACCATGACGCGGACACAAATGCTTGTCGCCCAGTTGACGTTGGATGAGACCCATCAGCATGGAGATTTTGTCGCTCCGACTGCGTTTGAGATTGACTCCATCGATGCGCTCAGCGAAGAACAGTTCGGCCCAATTTTGCACATCGTGCGCTTTAAAGCCCGTGAGCTAGTGCAAGTGGTAGAGAAAATAAACCAGACCGGTTTTGGTTTGACGATGGGCATTCACAGCCGCAACGAAACGACCTACCGCTGGATCGAAAAGCACGCTCGGGTGGGGAACTGCTACATCAACCGCGATCAAGTTGGCGCAGTCGTTGGGGTTCAACCATTCGGCGGCCAAGGTTTATCGGGCACTGGACCTAAAGCTGGCGGCCCACACTACTTGTATCGTTTTACCGAGCCACACTACACGCAGGCCGTTCAATCATCAGGGGCAGGAGAATTATCATGATTCATCAAGTGACACGTTATACCGATGCTCTCTCTGCGTTTGAGAATTGGAATCTGACCGATTTTGCCTCTAAAAAAGAGGATGTCTCCTCACTGATTGAAGCGATGGGCAAGGCTAAAAACCACAGTGAAGACGCAGATTGGAACGCTGGGCTGAACGTCATGCGTTTTCAACTTGCGCGTGCGACATCACTGTTGGCGCATTGCCATGATTTGTCAGGCCCAACCGGAGAGACTAACGAGCTCTACGCTGCAGGTCGCGGTGTGACGGTTCTTATTCAGGAAGAAAAATCAGCGCAAGCGAAGTGGTCTGTGCTTGCGCAACTGACGACGGCGTTGCTCGCGGGCAATAGCGTCATCTTATGCAGCGATGACGACACACTGTGCACAGTGTTAGAAGACGCCAGCACGTACTCATCACTGCCTACTCATGTGCTGCAGGTCGCCCCCTTAGAGGCGCACCCGCAGCTATTGGAATCCGATATACGCTGTATCGGTTATGTCGGTCAAACGCAGGCGCTCGTTCGCCTCAACCGACAACTTGCGAAACGTTCTGGCGCGATTGTCAGTTTGGTTTCAGAGACGGATCTATCCGCGCTGCCTGTGGCGCAGGATCCGCATTTGGCGCTGAGGTTTCTTACCGAGCGCACTAGAACGATAAACATAACTGCTGTTGGTGGTAACGCTACCTTGCTCGAACTCGGTAGCGAAAGTCACTAAACCTAAATGCGACATCCTCTTCTAAGAAAGAGGATGTTTAGGGAAAGCGAATTCTAAAAGAGGACAATATAGATGGAAAATAGCTTTGCTATTACAACAACGTTCATCGCCTATCTGATCATGATGCTGGCGATTGGCGTGATTGCGTATCAGCGAACGAAAAATTCGTCGGATTACTTTTTGGGCGGTCGCTCGCTTGGCCCTTGGCCGGCGGCGCTATCGGCTGGGGCATCCGACATGAGTGGCTGGTTGCTGCTGGGTTTGCCAGGCTATGCCTACGCAGCTGGTATTGAAGCATTTTGGTTGGCCGGTGGTCTTCTTGTCGGGACATGGCTCAACTGGCTAATCAACGCCAAACGCCTACGCACCTACTCGATTACAACCGATTCTCTAACGCTACCTGAGTTCTTGTCACGTCGTTTCAATGACAACTCAAAATTGATTCAGGTGATTTCCGCATTTTTCATTCTGCTGTTCTTCCTTTTCTATACCAGCTCTGGCTTGGTCGCGGGCGGAAAACTGTTTGAAACCGTGTTTGGTTTGGATTACACCATGGCGGTGATCATCGGTACGGTGTGTGTGGTCTCTTACACATTATTTGGTGGCTTCCTGGCGGTCTCTTGGACGGATCTGGTTCAGGGGCTGTTGATGGCGGCTGCGTTAATGATCGTTCCCGTTGTGGCGATGGAGGGTGGCTTCTCTGATGTTGCTGCTCAGCTCAATAGCATCAACCCGGAACTCCTGACACTGTGGAATGACTCCAAAGGCGAGCCACTCTCTGCTATCGCGATCATTTCGCTTGTGGCATGGGGCTTGGGCTACTTTGGTCAGCCACACATTTTGGCGCGTTTTAAAGCATCTCGCAGCAACAAGGACCTGACGACGGCACGCCGTATCGCGGTGATCTGGACAGGCTTATCTATGGCTGGCGCGCTTTTGGTGGGGATGGTCGGGCTTATTTACGTGACCAATACCGGTGGAAATGTGGATGATGGCGAAACCATCTTCATGTTGTTGGTGAACGCCATATTCCATCCAGTGATTGCCGGTATCCTACTGGCCGCGATTCTTGCGGCGATCATGAGTACAGCGGACTCTCAGTTACTTGTGTCTTCATCCGCGCTAGCGGAGGATTTCTACAAACAAGTGTTTAAGAAAGATGCCAGCTCTGAAGAGATTGTGATGGTTGGACGCGTTGCGGTTGTCGGTATTTCGATTGTCGCCCTCGTACTGGCGATGACACCCGACAGCTCTGTACTGGGTTTGGTCTCTTACGCATGGGCAGGCTTTGGTGCTGCATTTGGCCCAGCATTAGTATTGAGCTTGTACTGGTCGCGCATGAATCGTAATGGTGCGTTGGCGGGTATCATTGTCGGCGGTGTGACAATCGTGGTTTGGAAGCAATTGTCTGGCGGTTGGTTCGATGTGTATGAAATCGTTCCAGGAATTGTGTTCTCTACCCTATCGATCGTGATGGTGAGTCTATTGAGCGCAGAGCCTGAAGAGTCAGTAAAAGCACAATTTGCTGACTATGAGAAACAGCTGCAAACCCTTGATTAATCAATCATCACTCTAGTGTCTAAAGCCCTGTTCGCAGGGCTTTAGACATTTTCCAGTCTATTATTTGTACACAGCTCACATTTTTTAAACTAAAGTTTGAGAACTCGGAACTCTGTCATTAAAACTATGTCGATTAAATGGAACGCATAGAAAAGGAGAGAGGACAATGCCACAAATGTACTGCCATTGCTGCGATAAGGTAACAGCGCACAAAGCGGTGATGAAACGATGTGATGAAAACCATGATTCCGTCGTAAAAAGTTTGGCGTGTTTTTTCTCTACTCTTTTTAAAGGCGCACACTACGTGAAAATGGAGCAACAAAGCTTCTGTCGCGTCTGCAACACCCAAGCGACCCATGTCCCTTCGAACCGAGATTTCGACCACGCAAAAGCGGCGTAAGACTCAGACTTTATTTATGTTCGTTGTATAATCCAGCTCGATTGGAATCAAAGCGAGACTGGAGACGCAATGGAATTAGACCGAATAGACAAAGAAATACTGCGCGCCTTAAACATTAAGGGTCGATTGCCCATTGTTGAATTGGCGAAGCAGGTGAATCTCACTACCTCTCCTTGTTCCGATCGTGTGAAACGCCTTGAGAAAGAAGGCTATATCAAAGGCTATCATGCCGAACTCAACCCAGAAAAGTTGGGCTTAGATGTCCAGGTTTTCATCCATATTCGTCTTGATCAAACCAGTTTCTCTATTTTTGATAAATTTGCCCAAGCCGTGGCCGATATTCCGGAAATCGAAGAGTGTTACTCCTTGTCTGGCGACTTTGACACCATGATCAAAGTACGAGTGAAAGACATGAAGGCTTATCAGAGTTTCATGTCGAGCAAGATGGGGACATTACCGGGTGTGATTCAAACCCGCAGTGAAGTGGTGATTGAAGAGCACAAAACCAGCTTTGGCATCAATCCAGATCTTATCGCGAAATTGTAAACGGGGCGCTTGAAGCGCCCCGCTTTTCCTTAAGATAGTACTGTGCTTAGCCGTCATTACGTTCGGAAAGCTTCTCCAATCCTAGTACCAACCCAACGGCACAAAGCATGAGCACAATCGCCAACAGCCACTGTGAGGACTGGGCAGTTAACGTTTCAAATTCAAACGGTGAAAGGTTGTGCTGCACCAAGGGTACTTGTTCGCCCTTCGAGTTCACTCGCCAACTGATGGTCTCTTTCCATGGCCAGATTTTCGGCAGTGTACCGAGCATAAGGCCGGTCAGAAAGACCAAAGTGAAGTCCCGAAAACGTCGCAATAGCCAAGATAACAGATGTGAAAAGCTCAATATGCCGACCACACACCCAGTGAGGAACAGTGCCAGGATAGGCAGATCGAAAGCTTTGACCGCGCCGAGTACTGGCGCGTACATGCCAAGAAGTAGCAGGATGAAGCTGCCGGAAATACCGGGCAGAATCATCGCACAGATGGCGATGGTGCCCGCTAAGAACACGTTGAGGTGGGTTGGTTCAAGCTGCAAGGGCTGTAACACTGTGATGCTGTAGGCAAACCCTACGCCAAGCGCGAGAAAAACCAGTCGATTGAGCGATCTATGTTGCACCTGCTTAAGCATGTGTACCACTGACACTAAGATCAAACCAAAGAAGAACGACCAGAGTGGGATAGGGTGATAGGTTAACAGCCAAGAGATCACTTTGGCTAAGGTGGCGATGCTGGTAAATACCCCAGCAAACAAGCTGATGAGGAAAAGGCCATTGATATGAGAAAACGCCGCGGCGATGCCTTCACGCTTCACCACACCGATTAGACTTGGGTTAATACGTCGAATGCTTTCGAGTAGAGTGTCATAGATGCCGGTGATAAAGGCAATAGTGCCGCCAGAGACGCCCGGGACGACATCCGCGGCGCCCATCGCTAACCCTTTTAAAAATGTAGAAAAATAGCTCATTGTTTATGGTCACTTATTCTGTGTGGCGAGAGTATAACGCCTAAGGCGTTGGAGTTAAATTATCGCGTTATGTATAGCGCTGACTATGTGGAAAAAACATCAATAGCTACCATTGATAAAATTAAATATAAGAGATCAGTTTCTTATTGAAATGCACATTGTTTGCATTATGCAATTGCACTTTGCAAAAATGCAATCAAAGCCTGACAAGAAGTGCGATACAACAGGCTAAAACGGCCAATATAAACTTGGCATGCATCATGCATTTATATTATTGACCCTTCTTAAGCCGAGGGTCACCTAGCCAACTGACGTTGTTAGTGAATGAATTTTGTTCACAATACATATAAGCCAAGCGCACGATTGCGGTTGGCTCTTTTTTTTGCCTTTTTTCCGGAAAAACTCGACAAATCCCCACTTTTTTCTCCATAATGGCCGCTTTTATTGCACAAAGACGGTAGTTTTTACGACCGATTGTCAGTCGATATCGTCTTTATCCAGTTGTTTCACTAGAGGAAAAGTACCCACGTCATTAAGGAAGATGGCATAGCAACGTCAAAGAGGTGATATGAATCCAATAATCTCCGTTGGGCCATTAGAGTCGTTCTTAGTCGCAATCAGTGTGTTGTTTCTCGGCCAGTTTATCAATGCTCGTCTTCCTATCTTGCAGCGTTTTAATATCCCTGAACCCATTGTAGGCGGGCTTGTGGTGGCGCTCATCATTACCGTGCTGCATTTCAACCACGTCGATGTGACCTTCTCTTTACCGCTGCAAAAAATCTTCATGTTGATGTTTTTTGCCACCGTCGGCCTAGCGGCCAACTATACCCAATTGATGAAAGGTGGGGCGAAGGTCTTTTTGTTTCTTGCGATCGCCTCTTTTTACATCGTGATTCAAAATGGCGTAGGTATCTCATTGGCGACCGCGCTTGGTCTTGATCCTCTCATGGGGCTTATCGCTGGTTCGATAACTTTGTCGGGTGGACACGGCACAGGGGCGGCTTGGTCGCAAACCTTCTCCGAAAGCTTTGGACTACCGAACACTTTAGAAATCGCGATGGCGTCAGCGACGTTTGGGTTGATCATTGGTGGCATTATTGGCAGTCCTGTGGCTCAGAAGCTGATTAATAAACACCAGATTGAATCTCAATATGGCTGTGGCGGCCACACACACGAGAAGTTTCCTGATCTTGTCACCTATAACGAGTACGAAGAGGACAAGGTCAACGCGAAAAAAGTGGTGGAAGTGCTCTTTATCTTACTGCTTTGTGTGACGGGGGCTAAATACCTAGAGCAGTGGGTCAGCGAGTTGGCGATCTCTTGGTTGATGATTCCCGACTTTGTTTATGCGTTGTTTATCGGTGTGTTTATCACCAATATTCTCGAAGTCACTAAAACTCACAAAGTGGACACCGAAACCGTCGATATCCTAGGGACTGTATCGTTGTCGCTGTTTTTGGCGATGGCGCTGATGAGCTTAAAGTTGTGGAACATCTTTGATTTGGCGCTGCCGTTTTTGCTGATTTTAGCCGTGCAATCGGTGATTCTCGGCCTGTTTGCTTATTTCGTGACGTTCAAGGTGATGGGAGCAAACTACGATGCGGCAGTGATTGCTGGCGGCCATTGTGGTTTTGGGCTCGGCGCGACCCCCACCGCCGTCATGAATATGGGCTCGTTGGTCAATAAATTTGGCCCATCCCCTCAAGCCTTTATGGTTGTGCCGATTGTCGGCGCGTTTTTTATCGATATTGTCAATTTGGTCATTCTGCAAGGCTATATCAGTTTTATCCGTTAGTAGAATGAGTATAAAAAGACCCAGCCGTGTTACCACGCTGGGTCTTTTTTAATTGTTTTATCTCAAGGTGAGCTTGGTGCCGTCGAACTTCAGTTTACCGAGCAGGTTTTTCGCGTTTTCTGCCCCTAATTCAGTAAAGGCAACACCATATCGAGAGTAATGGTGTGAGCGCTGAAGATTGCAGATCTTGCCAAACAAAGGCTGAAATTCAACCCCTTTACCACTTTGCACCATCACATTTAGAGAGACTTCTTCTCCGACTTGGAATGAACGGCTCAGTGGCGCGGTAATGAATCGGCAACCGCCTTTGGAGAGATCGCGAATTTCACCGTCCAGCCGATGGGACTGTGCAATCACTTTGACCGCGAGGTTGACATCGTAGCGTGGCTCTTTTCGAAGTTGGGTGACCTCCATGGTCTGTGGTATGGAAAGCGCAACCATAGGCACAGGGGACACCATAACGTGCAGGAGTTGTGAGCGGAAGTGGATCAGCGCTCCTTCGCCACGGGGTGAGATGGCTCTCACTGTCGCCCAAAATCCTTCTTGGAAGAAATAGTCAAGGTCATCGTCGGAGACCTTGGGTAACTCGGCTAACACATAGTTATCAGAGTGCGAACCGATGAACGCGGTTTTACAGCGAAATGTCGTGCCCACTGGAGTCGTGATGCCGATGGTTAATTCTCCACCATGCTCAACCATGGCTAGAGCGTCCGAGCTCTTAATTATGGATTTATTTTTGTCTTTGATTTTCGAACCCGAATGTCGTTGTTGTTTTAACACTGCCTGAGATGTCATCTAGCCTCCTGCTTGCCGCTTTTTAGTTGTTTTTGCGGTCAGCATCATATTTTTTCGAAAATCATGTCAGAATGTTTCCGAGAGTCTTAGATTTTATTCACGCTTGAAGGATTGTTCAAACATCTATTTGCGGTAAAATTATGAGCCAAGTAGCATTTTTAAGAGTAATTATGCAGGAAAAACTGATTTTCGATGAGTCGAACTGTCAAATTCGTGTTCACCTTGAAGGGGAAGAGTACGCACTAGTTCGTTACCATAAAGTGGGAGACGTCTATCACATTACGTCAACGAAAGTGCCTAACGCGCTGCAAGGGCGAGGTTATGGCAAGGTTATGATGGAAGCGATCCTTCCCCTGTTTGAGGAGCGAAACCTAAAAATTCACCCGGTCTGCAGCTACGTTGTCCACTACCTTGAGCGTCACCCTGAGTGGCAACATTTAGTGGCGTGAGATGTTAATCGGTTTTGACTCTCGCCATATAGTAAGTATCAATGTACTGACCGTGGCGAAATACTGAGCAGCGCGCTTGCCCTTCAATCTCAAAGCCAAACTTTTTGTAGCAGGCGATAGCGCGTTCGTTATCACTGTTGACCTCAATCTGAATGCGTTTGATTTGCAGCCAGTTATCGGCCAAATCAATCACAGACTCAATGAGCTTACTTCCTATGCCTAGTCCGTGGTATTGGTCATGAACGCCGATGCCGAATGAGCCACAATGTTGGGTTCTTGGCCGCTTTGAGTGCTCGAAGCCAATGTTGCCGACCACCTTACCCTCCACCTCAGCGACAAAGCAGTAATGGTGGCTAGATTGATTCGCCAACCGCTCACGCCAGAGTTCAATGGATGGCATGGGCAGCTGCAATGTTTCCGCTTGTGCGCGAGGCTGGCTGTAGATGTCACAAATGGCTTCTGCATCACTGAGTTTGGCTGGGCGAATAACGATATCCATGTTTGTTGATACTCTTTGCGTACTGATTGACCTACATTACTGGCGAATTCCGCACTGGTAAAGTCGCCAGTTTGCGATTAATGTAACACTTCTTTCACATCAACATGTACGGCTTATGAATCGCTCTGCCTCTTGGAAAACCCCGCAAAACTTTCTGCTGCTCATTTCTATCGTTGTGCCCATCGCTTTTTCAAGCTGGATGGCACTGTTAAACAACTTTGTGATCGAGAAGGCCAATTTCGATGGTGCAGACATCGGCCTATTGCAAAGTGTGCGTGAAATACCGGGTTTCTTAGCGTTTACCGCAGTGTTTGTTTTGCTGTTTGTCCGTGAGCAGAAGTTCATGTTGCTCTCTTTGGTGGCGTTAACACTGGGCACCGCGATTACGGGGTTCTTCCCCTCCCTATTTGGCCTATTGATGACCACGTTACTGATGTCGACCGGCTTTCACTATTTTGAAACTCTAAAACAGTCGCTCTCCCTGCAATGGTTAAATAAAGACGAAGCGCCAGAAATGCTCGGCAAGCTGATATCGGTTGGCGCGCTTGCCTCTCTGGTTACCTACGGCGCGCTTTGGCTGTGTTTGGAAGTGTTCGCGATGGAGTTTAAATGGGTGTACCTGCTGTTTGGCGGCGTCGGGCTGGTGTTGGTCGCTTGGATGGCGTTCGCGTTTCCTCAATTTGAGGCACAAACCCCGCAAAATAAGAAGTTGGTGCTGCGCAGACGCTATTGGCTCTATTACGCATTGACGTTTATGAGCGGCGCTCGTCGCCAAATCTTTACCGTTTTTGCCGGCTTCCTTATGGTGGAGAAGTTTGGCTACTCGGCAGCCGATATCACCATGCTGTTTTTGATCAACTACCTGTTTAACTTCCTATTTGCTAAGCGTATTGGTCGCTTTATTGGCCATGTGGGCGAGCGCAAAGCCTTGATGTTTGAATATGTCGGCTTGATTGGCGTGTTTGTCGGCTACGCATTAGTGCAAAGCGCAGAGTGGGCCGCCGCTTTGTACGTGATTGATCATCTCTTTTTTGCTTTGGCATTGGCGATAAAAACCTATCTGCAGAAAATTGCCGACCCTGCTGATATGGCTTCAACTGCGGGCGTCTCCTTTACGATTAACCATATTGCTGCGGTTGTCATTCCAGTGACCTTTGGCTTTATTTGGCTTGTCTCTCCCGCTGCGGTGTTTTACATCGGTGCGGCGATGGCAGGGGTATCATTACTGTTATCTTTAAACATTCCCGCCAAGCCTGAAGAAGGGAATGAAGTCCGACTATTAAGATGGAGCTAACGCTGTGAAACAAGAGGCGACCTCACTCAACCAAAATATCGTTCCTATGTATCCGACGTTGAAAGCGTTGGATGTCGATGCGCTGGCGCCCGGCGAGCACAAACTGTGGTTTGCGGTGGCGACCGACGCGGTGGGCCACGCTCAAGCTTTGCCAGTTAGAGTGTTCAAAGGTGAGCAAGCGGGCAAGCGCGTCATGATCACGGCGGGCGTTCACGGTGATGAACAAAATGGCATCTTGACTGCTCAAAGTTTGGCAAGAGCCTTAGTGGGCAGAAAGTTAGCCGGTACGGTGACCATAGTGCCAACGGTCAACCTCTCGGGTATCGAGCGACACAGTCGCGACTTTCACTCAGCCGCGCCAGACAGCTCTTCTGCTAACCTTAACCGTCTGTTTCCCGGCAGTGCGGAGGGGGACGATGCCAGTCGCTATGCCTTCAGCTTGTGGGAAAACTTACTCAAACCCAACGCAGATCTGGCGATTGATCTGCATTCGCAAACCAGCGGATCAGCGTATCCTTTGTATGTGTTTGCCGACTATCGCTTGGAAGAAGCCATTGCGATGGCAAGACTCGTCAATCCTGATGTCATTCTTGATGATCCCGGTGACCCGGGTATTTTGGAAACCGTCTACAACCGCGCGGGGATCCCATCTATTACGATTGAAGTGGGTGTGGGGCGTTACACCGACATCGACATGGTTGGAAGAGCGACGCAAGGCGTGCTGAACATTTTGCGCGCCTATGAGATGTTGGATGAACCCGTATCACGCAGCGAAACTCCCTGCGTGGAAGGGAAAAAGATCGTCAGTATTCGCGCCAACCAGGGTGGATTTGTCCTGTGTCACGTGCCTTTGCTGGCCAAAGTTGAAGTCGGTCAGTCGCTAGCGACTCAATATGACAGTTTTGGCGACGTGGTGGATGAATACGTCGCTCCAGTCTCGGGGACGGTGATTAGCCACAATGTTGAAGCGGTTCGTGCGCCGGGGTCACTTGTCGTGCGCTTGATTTGCTGAGGGTGTAATACCCTTAGTATCTACCCGTGGTTAATCTGGCTATTCACCGCTATGATGAGTGAAACCCATGACATAGGAAACGTCACCATGATAGAGATCGGCCAAACTATTCCAGAAGCGGTACTGAGTGAGCTTACGAGCGATGGAATGGTGTCACACTCAACGTCTGAACTATTCGCAGGTAAAAAAGTGGTTCTGTTTGCAGTACCTGGCGCATTTACACCAACCTGCTCTGAAGCGCACCTCCCCGGTTACGTTGTGCTCGCAGACAAGATCAAAGCGCAAGGCGTTGACTTGATTGCTTGTGTCTCCGTCAATGATGCCTTTGTGATGCACGCATGGGGCGAAGCGCAAAACGCCACCGAAATTATGATGCTGGGCGATGGTGATGCAAGCTTCACCAAAGCGTTAGGGCTTGAGAAAGATACCGCTTCATTCGGTGGTCTGCGTTCACAACGCTATGCGATGGTGATCGACAATGGCGTTGTCACCCAACTCAACGTCGAAGAGCCAAGCAAGTTTGAGGTAAGCAGCGCCGAAGCGATTCTCGACACACTGTAATCAACGCCCTATTGAACGATGGCCCGCATTGCGGGCCATTTTTTTACACGCCTTTCATTTCCCCTGCACCATCACCCCAAGCTTTTTGCCCATCCGATACAAATTTCCGCGATCCATTTGAAGAAACTCGGCCGCTTTTGACCAAGTGCCGTTGGTGACTTCAAGCGCATGAACAATCAGATCTTTTTGATAGGCCTCGACAAGCTCGCGCATTGGCTGGCTCTCTTTGGGTAAAAAGTGCGGTTGTGATGCGGTGTTGTAGGTGGTTAGCCCAGTGTCAAAATGGCTCGGTTGAATAATATGTTGCTGCTGCTGAATGCAGCGCAGGGCCGCTCGCGTGAGGGTGTGTTCTAGCTCTCGGACGTTGCCTGGCCAGGTCTGTTTTTCCAGCAAGAGAATGGATTTGGGATGCAGGTGCAGATTAGGAATGTGGAACTGGTTACGAACCTTCTCCAACAAATACCCCGCTAGCACCGCAATATCACCTTCGCGTTTGCGAAGCGGAGGAACGTCAATAGGAAAAACGTTCAAGCGGTGGAATAGATCGGCGCGAAACTGACCCGCATTGACCGCCTTTTCCAGTTCGCGATTAGTGGCGGCGATGATGCGCACATTGACCAGCAAACGTTGATCGCTGCCGACGCGTTGCACTTCACCTTGCTGGAGCACACGTAATAGTTTGGCTTGCAGCGTTAATGATAATTCTCCGACCTCATCGAGAAACAGCGTGCCACCATCGGCCAGTTCAAATTTCCCTGCTCGGTGCTGACTGGCTCCGGTATAAGCGCCTTTGACATGACCAAACAATTCGCTTTCAGCCAATCCTTCTGGCAAGGCGGCGCAGTTGACGTAAATCATCGGTTTGTCCGCGCGATGACTTTGCGCGTGGACACTGTGCGCCACCAACTCTTTACCCACACCCGTTTCTCCGGTGATCAACACAGCGTAGTCCGACTGCGCCACGGTTGAGATGTTGGTTTTTAGCTGGCGTATTTGGGGGCTGATACCCATCATCTCACCCGTCTGCGATCGTGCTTGTTGGATGAGCGTCTGCGTCACCGACTTCTGTTTCTGATTTTGTGCTTTGAGCGCATTCATCTGCGAGATATTACGTAGTGTCGCCGCCGCGAGCGCGGCAAAGGTTTCAACCGTGACAACATCGATGCTGTCAAACGCGCCGACCGTGAGTGAATCTAAAGTTAAGATGCCAACCAATTGCCCCTCCACATACAAGCTGCAACCCATGCAGTCATGGACATCCAAATCATTCTCTGCGCTGAGCATGATGCCGCTGAACGGGTCGGGTAACTCACATTGAGCATCAAAACGCACCGGGGAGGTACTTTGCATGATGGCTTGAAGTCTGGGGTGGTTTTTCGGATAGAAACGGCGACCAAAGATGCTCGCCGCAATGCCTTTTACCGCGACTGGTGTCAGCAGCCCATCCTGATCGAGAATGAACAGCGCACTCGCATCACAGGGAAAGACACGATCTACACCGTCAATTAAGACTTGATATTGACGTTCACTGTTTTGGCTAGAACTGAGGTTAAGGGCGATATCGAGTAAAACGCGATTGAGTTTCTCTTGCATGGTTGTCATTTTGTCATATCGGCATGCAGGCAGTGTAGCACTGCGATGTTGTTTTAACATCAACAATGTCATTGGGTTGTTTAGCCCAGTTTAAACTTCTCCCGATACTGCTGAGGCGACACGCCGACTAAACGACGGAAGTGATGGCGCAGCGTGACGGCGCTGTCGAAACCCGATTGCTGGGCAAGTTGCTCAATGCTTAGCGGCTCGGTTTCCAATAACCCTTTGGCGCGTTCAATGCGCTGCTTGATAAGCCAGGCTTTAGGGGAGAGGTTGAAGCTTGAGCGAAACTTTCTATCAAACGTGCGCCGCGACATATTGGCGTGGCTTGCCCATTCGTCGACGCTGATGGCTTGACTGAGGTGTTCATTCGCCCACTCAACGGCGTTGGAAAACGAGCTCGGCACTTTGAGCATGGGCGTTTCGACATATTGTGCTTGTCCGCCGGTGCGATGTGATGAGACAACCAAGCGCTTTGCGACTTGGTTGGCGATTTGGTAACCAAAATCTTCGCGTATGATCGCCAGTCCTAAATCGAGCGCAGAAGCGCTGCCAGCGGCGCAGCCTATTTGCCCCTCCAACACATACAGCACGTCCGATTGATAGTCCACATCGGGAAATTGTTCACGAAACTTGCTCTCGTACATCCAATGCGTGGTGGCTTTTCTACCGGCGAGCAGCCCCAATCTGGCCAGCAAAAATGAGCCAGAGCAAAGAGACAGCACTCGCTTACCTGCGTTAACAAAACGCGTTACTTCTTTCGCAATCAGCGGTGGGATGGTGTCATCCCCTGTTGGCCAACCGGGAATGATCAAGGTGTCAAACGGCTCAAGCGAGCTTGCTGATTCAGTGACCAAGGTCATGTTGCCTGTGGTCTGAATTGGCGCGTCTTCCAGTGTGATGACTTGGGTATCGTACCACTCTTTGAATTCCGGTCTTGGCAGGGCAAACAGTTCAACCGCGCAGGAGAGCTCAAATAAAGTCACGTGCTGATGGGCCAATATTGCAACGCGCACCGTTTTGGTCTGATGTGCGTAGGGTTTTGCAGTGAATCCCTGTTTGTCGGTGCTCATTATTTGCCTCCAGCTGAATGCAGCTTTTGGCTTATTATTATCGCATATTGGCGTTTAAGCCAATGGCAAGGGCAATAATTTGTGCGGATAATGATGCTAACCTCAATAAACTAGGGAGAGAGCCATGAGCGCAGTATCAAGAGTACCGGCAGCGAGCAGTGAGGCAGCGTTGCGCCATTTTGAATCGTTAATGCAGTTTGAGACCGATTGCTGGGACGTACACCATGCGATAAGTAACGGATTACAAGATTTCGTTCTTATCGATGTGCGCGGTGAGGCGCTGTTTGACGCAGGGCATATTGAGGGCTCGGTATCGATTCCCCATGCTCGATTGAATGAACGTGCGTTGGCGCACTACCCGAAAGACACGCTGTTTGTCGTGTATTGCGCAGGGCCACACTGCAATGGCACTGAAAAAGCCGCCGTTCGTTTGGCTCGCCTCGGCAGGCCAGTGAAAAAGATGATTGGTGGGGTAACAGGTTGGCAGGATGAAGGCTTTGCTCTGGTCACGGGCTCTAAGAGCGAGCAGAAAAATGCATCTTATGCATAATATGAGTGTAGAAATGTCATTTGAGTCATGGCGCGCGGCGCTCTACACTCCGCGCTCTTTTTACTGTCACTGAGGCTGAAACGTATGCTTTTTTCATCCCTTTTATCGCAATCACTCAGTGCTCAACTTGTGAGAATGACCTTAGTGCTTGTGCTTGTCTTGGTGGGTGTTCACCATTCCCCTTCTTTACTTAGTACGCTGGCCGAACAAGCGATGGCACTGGGGTGTCATGGACAAGATCTTGAGTTCGATGATGCTTCAAGCCAAGACTCACGTGCATCAAGTCACGGCAATAGTCATTCTCACCACCATCATTAAGGGCAACAATAATGAGTGTATTTCGATTTCCATTGATGGTTTGGCTGGGCATTGCCATTCTCATCATCTGTTTGGGTATTCGCCAATCGTTCGGCATTTTTATGATGCCTATTTCAGAGCATTTTACGGTCGGTCGAGAGTTTTTTAGTTTCGCGATTGCCCTACAAAACCTGCTATTTGGTGCGTTTCAGCCGTTTGTTGGTATGGCCGCTGATCGCTTCGGCGCCAAACGTATTATTGTCGGTGGCGCTCTGGCTTATGGATTGGGGCTTTATTTGACCTCGATCGCCACTGCGCCTAGCGTGTTGTATCTCTCATTGGGTGTGTTGGTTGGCCTTGGCCTTAGTGCAACCAGTTATGTGATTGTGCTCGGGGCCGTCGCCAAAGTGGTCCCCGCACAGCACGCGGCCAAAGCGTTTGGATTGACGACCGCCGCGGGCTCGTTTGGCATGTTTGCGATGATCCCGGGCGCTCAAGCTCTGCTGTCTGATTTTGGCTGGCAGGGTGCGATGCAGGTGTTTGCGCTGCTCTGTTCTACTATGGTGGCTTTTGCTCTGTTTATGAAAACACCTAAAACGAATGCGGCGACCACACAGGTGGCGGACGATCAAAACCTAAAACAGGCACTGAAAGAAGCCTTCTCCCACAAGGGGTATTGGCTGATCCATGGTGGCTTCTTTGTATGTGGTTTTCATGTGATGTTCATTGCAACCCATTTGCCCAGTTATTTGGCCGATAAAGCCCTGCCTGCGTCTACGGCCGCGATGGCGCTGGCGTATGTCGGTATCTTCAATATTTTTGGTTCGTACTTTTGGGGCGTGCTGGGTGATAAATTCAGCAAACGCCACGTGATGGCGGCTTTGTATGTTATGCGCACTATAGTCATTGCGGGGTTTGTTACTTTGCCTGTTACTGAGTCGACGGCGGCGCTTTTTGGCGGGGCGATCGGTTTTGTATGGCTAGGGACTGTGCCGCTGACGTCGGGGTTAGTTCGGCAGATCTTTGGCGCGAAGTACCTTTCCACCTTGTATGGGTTGGTGTTTTTCAGCCACCAAGTGGGTAGCTTTCTTGGCGCGTGGGTAGGCGGTCGAATTTATGACTACTATGGCTCTTACGATCCGATTTGGTGGTCGACCGTGGTCTTGGCTTTTGCTGCGGCATTGATTCATTTGCCGATCAACGACAAGCCTGTGGCAAGATTGGCCGCTGCGAGCTAATCCGCCCGTTCAACCTAATCCAAAGCTTAAACTAATCCATAATGGTAGAAACTGCGTATTGAATGGGAGTGATTGATTTTATGGAGCAAGGCTTTGTCACTCCCCATATCTCGAAGAGGGTTGTACTGGTTTCACAATGATTTTCGTCTGACAGACAACCCATTACTTCAAGCCGCAGCAGAGCAGGTCGATGAGATGCTTTGCGTCTGCAGCCCGCCTCAAATGACCCATTTCCTCTCTCGCTTTTCTCAGCAGTGCCAGTTGGGAGCGAGCAGAGAGGCTTTTTGGTCTCAATCGGCCAGCGATCTGGCGGCCAGTTTGGCTAAATTGGGTCAAAACCTCTATTGTTTGCCTGATCTTAGCGCCGCTTCGCTCGCAGCTCTCATTCGAGAGCAGGACATTACCCACTTTTATTGTCAACGTTTTGCCGGTATAGATGAGCAGCGCATAGTGGATGCGTTGCAAGCAACGTGTCCTGATCTCAATATCATCCAAAGAGAGAGTGGCCACATACTTGATGAATCTGAGCTGCCTTTTTCACTCGCCGAACTGCCTGCCACTTTTAGCCGATTTCGAAACCGTGTCGAACCCCTTGCAGTGCCAGGGCCCTTGCCTGTGGTTGAGACATTGCCAAGTGTGATTGAGGTCGACTACCCCCTAGTGACGACGAGTCCCTGCCAAAGCGGACAGTTTCTGGGAGGAGAGGGCGCGGCGCTAGCTCATTGTGACGATTACTTTTCGACGTCCAACGCGAGTCACTATAAAACGACCCGCAATGGCCTTGAGGGCATGGCTTATTCGACCAAGTTCTCACCGTGGCTCGCTCAAGGTTGTCTCAGTGCACGGACCATTTTGGCCAAACTGGCGCAGTATGAGGCGGCTCATGGAGCCAACGAGTCAACCTATTGGATTGCGTTTGAGCTACTGTGGCGTGACTACTTCTACTGGTATGCAAGATTGCATCGTCAGCGTTTATTCGCTTTTCGAGGTATCACAGATCAAGCGCCGCTCACGTCGTTTTACCCGGAGCGCTTTGCGGCGTGGATAGCAGGGGAGACGCCTTATGCTATCGTTAATGCATGCATGAAACAGTTGCGTGCGACAGGGTATATGTCCAACCGCGGCCGTCAACTGGTGGCGAGCTGTTTGGTTCATGAGTTGAGTATGGATTGGCGTTATGGCGCTGCGTACTTTGAAACGCAGTTGGTGGACTACGATGTGGCCTCAAACTGGGGAAACTGGCAGTATCTTGCGGGCGTCGGAGCGGATCCACGCAGCGGGCGTCAATTTAATTTCGAGAAACAGACCCAAACTTACGACCCTGATGGTGAATTTATCCGCCGTTGGCAGGGGACACCCTCGCACTCGTGCTTGGATGCCTTCTCGCGCTTAGATGCCTTCGACTACAATGGCTGGCCGATTGAGGATAGCGGGGAGGGGAGATAAGTGAACTATTCCTGCGTTCGGCTCATTTTGGGGGATCAGTTAAATCATCAGCACGCTTGGTTTGCACAGAAAGAGGAAGGGGTGCTTTACCTCATCGCAGAGCTGCATCAAGAAGCGCACTACACCCGTCATCATAGCCAGAAAATCGCGGCTTTTTTTGCCGCAATGGCGAACTTTGCGCGTGAGCTACAAGAAGTGGGGCATCACGTGGTGCATCTGACTCTCGATGACACCGAGCCCTACAAGGATCTGCCCTCACTAATCGCGCATTGGGTCGAGCGGGTTAATGCCGAGACGTTCGAGTATCAAAGGCCGGATGAATACCGACTGATGCGGCAGCTCGAACTGTTGTCACTGCCTCAATGTACAGTGCGCTGTGTCGAGAGTGACCACTTTTTGCTGCCATTTGATGAGATTGGCGACTATTTTAAGTCGGTTAAAGCGGTCAAGATGGAAAATTTCTACCGCAAAATGCGCCAGCGCTTTGATATTTTGATGGACGCAGACAAACCCGTCGGTGGGCAGTGGAATTTTGATGGCGACAATCGCAATAAGCTCAAAAAGTCCGATATTGAAGCGCTGCCGAGACCTTTGCTGTTTGCCAACGATGTCACATCGATCAATGAGCGTATCAAGCGTCATCAAATCCCGACGATCGGGCAGCAGCAAGAGCGTCTTGTCTGGCCGATATCTCGTCATCAAGGTTTGAACTTGTTGGCGCACTTTTGCCGAGTGTGTCTGCCGCTTTTCGGTCGCTTCCAAGATGCGATGACCGATCAGCATCCTAGCCAATGGAGCCTCTACCACAGCAGACTCTCTTTTGCGATCAACACTAAAATGCTCAGCCCAAGGGAGGTGATGGACGCAGCGTTAGAGAGTTACCACCAGAGTCAGCGCATTGACAACCCGATTACCTTGGCGCAGATTGAAGGTTTTGTCCGTCAGATCATCGGGTGGCGCGAGTATATGCGCGGTATTTATTGGATCAACATGCCAACCTACGCGACGCTCAATGAGCTGCAAGCCCAGCGCCCCTTGCCGAGCTACTTTTGGCATGGCCGCACTCAGATGAAGTGTATGCGTGCCTGTATTGGTCAATCGCTTGAGTGGTCTTACGCCCACCATATTCAACGCTTGATGGTCACGGGCAATTTTTGCTTGCTGGCTGGTGTTGCGCCGGACGAGGTCGATGCGTGGTACCTTGGCATCTATATTGATGCCATAGAGTGGGTAGAGATGCCCAACACGCGAGGGATGGCGCTGTTTGCCGATGGAGGCATCATCGCCACCAAACCTTATTGTGCAAGCGGAAACTACATCAACAAGATGAGCGATTACTGCAAAGGGTGTCACTACGATGTGAAGCAACGCAGCGGAGATAGGGCCTGCCCGTTCAATAGTTTGTACTGGCGTTTTATGTTGCTTCATCGTGAGCGTCTCAGTCGTAACCCACGCATCGGTATGATCTATCGCAGTTGGGATAAGCTGTCAGAGGCCGAGCAGGCAGAGGTGTTATCAACGGCGGAGCGTTACCTAGCGCAGATAGACGTGTTGTAACGCCGCACCTTGCAAGCAATGAGGTACTTAGCGTGATCTGTGGTATCTCCATGACGCTATCTCAGTTAAGATACGTTATTGATTGATTATCAAAAGCGGTAAACACCGTTTTTTGTTTGCGTTGACCTATGTTTGCTGAGTGGATGACTTCTGAGGCGCTGATTGCGGCGCTGCTTATTTTTATTGGTTCTTTTGTCCAAACCGCCATCGGTTTTGGTTTGGCGATTGTGGCGGCGCCACTGCTGTTCTTGGTGTCACCGGATTATGTTCCCGCCCCGATCTGTCTCGTTGCGCTGTTTATCTCGCTGCTGAATGCGCTCAAGTATCGCGCCAGTGTGGAAATTGGCGGCTTGAAAATGGCGTTGATTGGTCGGGTGCCGGGCTCTATCGCTGGTGGCGTGTTGCTGGTGATGGTCTCGACCGACATGCTCGCGCTTTGGCTCGGTTTATTAGTGCTGTTTGCCGTGGCGGTGAGTCTGCTGCCTTTTCGTATTGAGCCAACCCCCGTCAAAATGGGCATCGCAGGTTTCTTTTCTGGCTTTTTTGGTACCAGCAGCGCCATCGGCGGGCCGCCGATGGCGCTTTTGTTGCAGCATCAAGAAGCAAACCAGTTGCGCGGTAATCTCTCGGCGTTCTTTGTCTTTAGCTCTATCATTTCTCTGATGATTCAAATGCCAGCGGGCTTTTTGAATTGGCACCATGTCTGGATCACCGTGCCGCTGATCCCTGCTGCTTGGGTAGGCTACAAGCTGGCTCAGATGACGACGCATTCGTTACCCAAAGAGAAAATTCGCGTGGGCGCCTTATTGCTGTGCAGTATCAGTGGTATCACGGCTGTGTGGCAGGCACTGGCCAGCTAATGAGCGTGCGAAGCGGTTTTGTGTTTGAATAGATGACCAACAGTGAGTGAGGAGATCTGAGAATGACTATGCTAAGAATGCTAGGCAATGTGATTTGGTTTGTGTGCGGCGGCGTCATTATGGGGCTGATGTGGTGGTTATTTGGTCTGCTGGCGTTTATCAGCATCATTGGCATTCCTTGGGGGCGTGCGTGCTTTGTGATGGGCAATTTTTCCTTTTTTCCGTTTGGCCAAGAGGCGATTTCCCGTGAAGAGCTGACCAATGATGTCGACATTGGCACCAGTCCATTTGGGCTGGTGGGTAATATCATCTGGTTTCTACTGGCGGGGATTTGGCTTGCGATTGGTCATATCTGTTCTGCGGTGGCGTGCTTTATCACCATCATTGGTATCCCATTCGCGCTGCAACACCTGAAATTGGCGCTGATTTCGCTCGCACCGATTGGTAAAACGGTTGTGCCCGTCGAGCAAGCCGCTCGGGCACGCTATTCAAATCGCCCGTAGATTCCGCGAGTACCACTCACCAAAGAGCCCCGCTTACTATATATAACAGTGTGCGGGGCTCTCTTTTTGACGCTCTGTTAGACGAACGATTAGGAAAACGCGTCTTACGCTCAGTGACTCAATGAGTCATTGGTTCGCCGAGCTTCTATTTGTTCGTCCGTCATTTATTCGCCGTAGATGTCGAAGCTAAAGTATTTGCTGGCGATCTTGTCGTAAGTGCCGTTGGCGCGAATGGCGGCAATGGCTTGGTTAAACTGCTCGGCTAACGCTGTGTCGCTTTGACGTAGTGCCAGTGCAGTGCCTTCACCAATGTAGGCTTTGTCAGTCACCGCTTCACCCACAAATTCAAACCCTGCACCAATCTCTTTGTCTAAGAAGGCAAGCGCGAGTTGATCTGAGTTACCAAAGGTGACGTCCAGACGACCGTTTTGCATGTCGATGTACACTTCATCTTGACCACTGTAGCGTTTGATCTCAGCCACATCACCAAACTTGTCGGTGACGTAACGGTCGTGAATCGTACCTGACTGCACACCGATCACTTTCCCTTTCAGTCCGGCTTGGCTGATCTCAATGTCGCCTTGCTTAGCGGTGACGAAACGTGCTGGCGTTTGGTAATACTTGTCGGTAAACAGAATGCGCTTTTTACGCTCTTCAGTAATACGCATCGAGGCCATGATGACGTCCGATTTACGCGCGAGTAAGCTTGGAATTAACGCATCCCAACCTTGTGATACCCAAGTGCACTCCAGTTTTGCTTCAGCACATAGGGCATCGGCGATTTCAATGTCAAAGCCCGCAGGTTTGCCATCGGCATCCATGTAGTTGAAAGGGGGATAAGTGAAATCAGACGCCAGACGCACGGTTTTCGCCAACGCTGGGGCAGTCATCATAGTTGCGGTGCAAGCAATGAGAGTGAGGAGTTTTTTCATCGTGGTTCCTTTTTATAATGGGTTACTGCGCCGAAGTGGCGGGGTAGCGACACATGAGCTCGGCAACTTCGTCCATGCTTTGCTCTGAGCCGATGGTAATACGAACGCAATGCTTCAAGCTTGGCTCATGAGCCTGATTGCGCGTGACCACGCCATGCTCGGCGAGGTACTGAAACAGATCCACACCGGGTTTGGTGCGAATTAGAACAAAATTTGTTGCGCTCGGGTAGAGGGTCTCGATCCAGTTGAGTGAGGCAATGCGCGCGATAAAGCGCTGTTTGGTCTCAATCAGACGCTGGGTCGCCGCGGCGACTTTTTTTAGTCCCTCGTTGCTGAGCGCTTTAAGCACAATCTCCGCCGTGCTGTCAGGCATCGGGTAAGGAGGGACGAGCTTTTTCACATAGTCCATAACCGCTGGTTGAGCGATGATAAAACCACAGCGCACCGCCGCCAAACCGAAGGCTTTGGATAAGGTTCGGATGACGACTAGATGCGGATAGTGATCGATAAGGTCGACCACGCTCTCGCCAAGTTCAAACTCAATGTATGCCTCATCCACGACCACGATGGCGTCGTTCGCGGTATTTTCGAGCACGGTAATGATGTCTTGACGGGCGAGCAGTTGGCCCGTCGGATTATTCGGCGAGCAGAGAAAAATAAGGTTAACCTTTGGCGCTGCGCATTTGATGCCTTCAACATCTAACGCAAAAGCACTGCCCATCAAAGGGACATCAATAGTGTCGACCGCGAAGGATTCGGCGCAAAACTCATACATGGCGTAGGTTGGCGAGCAAATCGCGATCTTGTCTTTACCTGGCTGGCAAAAGGTTCTGACCAACAGATCAATCGCCTCATCGGCACCGCGCACGGCCATCACATCCTGATCGGTATTGCAGTACGCTTGGTAAGCGCGCGCGATGTCGTGAGGCAAGTAGTCAGGGTAGCGGGAGTAATCGGATTGTTGTTCATCAAAAAAGATCGGGGTCTCTAACTCGTTGGCGTTGAGCCACACGCGTCCATGGCCACCTATGCGTCGAGCAGATTGATAAGGTATTAATTTTTTTATGCTCTCAGGCGCTAATTTATCCGCTAATGAATCCATTTACGTTCCTTTGACTGATTTTATAGTCGCTCAAAATGAAAAATTATTTCTTATAAGCGGTTTGTATTGCCAATTTAGTCAAAAATGGGAGTTGGATGAAACGAAATTAATACATGATAGCCATGCATTTTTGTCATGGCTTGTGCTAGGGGTTTTAACATGATTTGTGCTAGAGTCGTAGCATTCTGGCAGACAAGTATTGACGATGAATCATCGACTTCCTTCGACAAAAAATTTGCAAGCCTTCTTGGCAACGGCGGAGCATCTCAATTTTACTCATGCGGCGAGTGCGATGGCGATGACGCAAGGGGCGATCAGCCGTCAGATTCAGTCACTTGAATCCATGATGGGGGTGAGCCTGTTTTATCGCCACGCTCGCGGTTTGGCACTGACACCAGACGGACTCAAGTTTGTGCCACTGGCCGAAGCGGTTATTCACCAATTGCAAAATGCGGTGCGTGAGGTCGCAGAGAGCGCCAACCGCATTAAACTCAATGCACCTAGCTGTATCACCACGTTTTTGCTGGAAAAATTGACGGCGTTTCAGATTTCTCATCCGGATATCAATGTTGAGCTTACCTCGACCACCAAGCATCAGCTCCACCCTAACTTTGATAGTTTTGATCTGGTGATCATGTATGGCCGAGCGAGTGCGACCAAGCGTGTGAGACAGGTGCTTTTGTTTGAGGAGCGGCTTTCCCCAGTTTGTGCACCGCAGATCTGGCACCAAGCGCAGCAAGAGGGGGGCGGTGATGCTTACCAGTCATTGCGGCGCGTTAACTGGCTGCACGCGAATGCGGAGCAATCCGATTGGCAGCTGTGGCTTGATAGTATTGGGTTAAGTCAACTGCGCGGCGCACGCAACCAAACCTTCGCCACATTAGATCAAGCGATGAATGCCGCGCAACTGGGCTACGGGATGACGGTCGGCGATCTCACGCTGGCAGCACGTCAAATCGAGCATCAGCAACTGATTCAGCCTTTTGAGCATGAGGTGCTGTCCGGCAAAGGCTACTATTTGATCGCTCCCGCAGACAGCGACAATCCGAATTTGAGTGCCTTTGTTGAATGGTTGGCGTCGGTGAATACGCCTTAGTCTTTGGCCAGTGGAAGGTTAATACGCCTTGATACCGTAAGCGCGCAGTTTGGCGGGTAGACACTCATCGAGTGTCTCGACCTCTTCTGGGTGTATCTCAATCAGTTCAAAACCATGTTGAGCGTAGAGGGCGCGAAGGGTCTCACGTTGGTCATCTGGCATTGCGCCGCTATCTGAGCCCCAATACTGGATATAGACGTTGCCCGTTGGCAGATAAAAATCGCTCAACACATCTTGTTCAATAGGCAGCGGTCTATCGTAGGCGTGGACAACGCCGTTCATGTACAGCCAGTTATCAATCAGTAGCTCACCTTTGGAGCGAACATAGTGCCCGTCTAAGGTGCGATGTTTGGCTTCAAACTTTTGCCGAAAGCTAGAGAGGGATTTATCCGTCGCGTGCGCGTGTGCATCTTGACCGGAAAACTCGACCACCGTTTGCCTCAGGCGTTTGTTGCGCGCTATTGAGTCATGCCAGACGACAAATTTCTGGCCGCTCTGTTTATCCTCACGTTGGTAACCACCGACACTGAGCCCCGTCTGGCTCACTTGCCAGCCTTGTTCGGTTTTTTGGATCCAACCGAGTTCTTGAAGCAGTTGATTGATTTTTTTCGCCGCTAGGGAAAAGCGCTCGCCGAGCTCGGTGGCGGTGAGCGTTTTGCCGCTGGTGGCGTCACTATCAATCAGTAGGTTGCTTGGCCAGACGATAAATTGGCCAAATTTGGGATGGGTGGCGTAGTCACCACCAAACTTTTTGCCCAGCTCCGTTAGCACCCAACTCTCGTCATCACGATTGATGTAGCCAGCCAGTTTCAACTGATTGAACAAGGCCTTGGCATCCAAGCCGCGCTGTTTTGCCAGCGCGGTGGTAGAGAGTTTGTCGGCCACTGGCTTAACTAGCCTTATAGTGGAAAATCGCCATCGATCCTGGCGCGATGAGCACTTGTTTGTGATCAATGGTTTGATGCACTTCGTGCGAATCGGTGTTGCAGATCATCATCCACTCTTGTTGATTTTCTGCTGGCAAGGTAAAGCGCGCGGGCGCCGTGGTTTGGTTGATGCAGTAGAACAGCTCGTCACCTGCTTTGTCGATGCCCAGTTGCAAAGCGACACAACTAAGTTGGTTCCAATCTTCATGTTCCATGAAGGTGCCATCAATGCGTCGCCACAGTACGCGGTTTTCATTGCGGGTATCGCCACTAAAGGCGCGAATGAACGGTACCATGTAGGTTTGACGTGCTTTCACCATTTGCGCCAGCCACTCACGAAAGCTCTGCTTGTCTTGGGTCATAGACCAATTGAGCCAGCTAATTTCGTTGTCTTGGCAGTAGGCGTTGTTGTTGCCCCCTTGGGTGTGAGAGAGGAGGTCGGCGGTCAAAATGTGCGGAATGCCGAAGGCGAACAGTAAGCTCGCCATGAAATTGCGTTTCTGCCGCTCGCGTTTTTCGATAATGCGCGGATTGTCGGTTGGCCCTTCGATGCCATAGTTTGCGGAGCGGTTATCCCCGTGACCGTCCCGGTTCTGTTCGCCGTTGGCGTCATTGTGTTTTTGCTTGTAGGAGACCAAGTCCTGCATGCAAAAGCCATCATGATAGGTGATGTAGTTAACGGTCAGTTTATAGGGCCAATTCGCCGCGCTGTAGAGGTCACGCGAGCCCATAATGCGCGTCGCAAACTCTTTCATAAAGCCTTGGTCACCACGCCAAAAGCTGCGGGTGATGTCTCTTAGGCGATCGTTACACTCATTCCAGCCAACCGGAAAATTCCCCACTTGATAGCCGTTCGGGCCAATGTCCCAAGGCTCGGCAATCAACTTCACCTCGCGCAAGATTGGATCTTGGGCGACGGCTTTAAAGAAAGCGGTATTGGGGTTAAAGGCTTCACGTTCACGACCTAAGGTCGCGGCTAAGTCAAAGCGGAAACCGTCCACTTGGAACTCCTGCGCCCAATAACGCAGGGTGTCCATAACTAAGTTGAGGCTCGGCTGGTAAGAGAGATCCACCGTATTGCCACAGCCGGTGTAGTTGGCGTAGTGATCGTCGTGACGCAAGTAGTAGTTAACATCCAGCGCTTTGAGGTTAAACACCGGGCCATCTGCGCCACCTTCTGCGGTGTGGTTGTAGACCACATCCAAAATCACCTCGATACCGTTGCGATGCAGCTCGCGAATGGTGGTTTTCAGCTCAGTCACCGCGTCGTGCATCGCGTATCTTGGGTCAGGCACCATAAACAAGTATGGGTTGTAACCCCAATAGTTGACTTTATCCATCTTGAGCAGGTGCGGCTCATGCATACAAGCGGCGACGGGCAGCAGTTGCAAAGTATTGATGTTCTGCTGCTTGTAAAATTGGATCATCGCTTCGCTGACTAAGCCCAAGTAGGTACCGCGAGAGTATTCAGGCACATTCGGGTTAAGTTTGGTGACCCCTTTGACGTGCGTTTCAAACAGCACCATTTCGTCACGCGGGCGATGAGGCTTAGCGACACCTTGCCAATCAAAACTGGTTTTAGTGACGACGCACTTGGCTAATTGGAAACTTTTTTCAGCATTGAAAGGGAGGTCATAGAAGAGAGGCTTGTCGAGGGCTTTGGCATAAGGGTCAGAGAGATAATGCTCTGCATCGTTGACCCGGGTAATAAAGCCGTATTTTTGCCCCGCTTTAATCCCTTCTATATAGGTGTGCTTAATACCCGCGTCTTCATTATCGAGCGGGTACGTCGTATAAGAGCCATCGGCTTTAAAAAGCGCGAGTTGTAAGTCTTGGTTAGAAGGCGAAAAAATCGAGAAGTTACAACCTGCTGCATCCAAGGTGGCCCCTAATGGGTATGGGCGAGAGCACTGCATTGTCTTTTACTTATTGTCGTGTGTTTTTCAATCTCACTTTAGTAAATAGTTTTGTTTATAGCAGGTCAAGCCTATTACCAAAATAATTCTCAATGAAATTTAATTACAATTTAATGAAACCAAAAAACCAAATCGTGAGCCGTGTGTCATTTGGTGCGAAACTTTGTTTCGAGATCCTCCTCTACTCCTCCCGATTAGTGTGATCTCAACCAAATCAACGGCGTACTCCCACATTCCTCCTCCCTTCTCATCCCCCTCAAATTAATCTGAGGTGGAGGAAGTCAGCCTTACCCCGCTTCGTTAATCTAGCCACAGTTGAAACGAACGAGGATGAAGCGCAAGCCAAGTCCTATCTTACCTCTCTTTTTCAAACACTCCGTTACTGCCTTGCGGGATGTCCTTAGAGGAAGAGAGTAAAAGAATAATAATCCCTATAAATGGAGTTAAATAATGAAAAAAGTAAGTGTAATTGCTGCTGCAGTGGCTGCGACATTATCTGCTGGTGCTTTCGCAGCTGATGTGGAATTCCACGGTTACTCTCGTGCAGGTGTTGGCCTGAGTGGTGAAGGTTCTCACGTGACTTACGAGAAAAACAAAGTAGGCCGTCTTGGTAATGAAGACGACCTTTACGCAGAAATTGGCTTGAATGCTGAGCTGTACAACAAAGGCGATGTCTCTTTTAAACTGGAGTCATTGGTTGCTTACGGCCAAGCAGGTAACAATAACTGGGAAGGTAATTCTAACGCATTACGTGTGATGAACGTGCAAGCCAAAGGCTTGATCGATTCAGATAAAGACGCCGTTCTATGGGCCGGTCAGCGTTACTACCAACGTAAAGACATTCATATCACCGACTTCTACTTCCTAGACACGTCTGGTGGTGCTGGTGGCGGTATCGAAAATCTATCTCTAGGTGGTGGTAAACTGTCCGTTGCTTTGATGCATGATGATGGTTCGCAAACGGTTAATGATGGTTACCAGAGCCAGTTGACAAAAGCAGGATCTCAAGCTTGGGCTGATTGTAACGGAGACAAAACTTGTGAGCTCTCTGTCGAAGGCGATGCCACAAATTATGAGACGGTAGCTAAAACCAAAGATGAAACTGTGTCCGGCTATACTTTAGACCTACGTTATGCGGGTATCGACCTTTGGGAAAATGCCAACTTAGAGCTCGCATTGGCTTATGATTTTGCTTCTGAGGCGAAAGGCCAAACAGTGGCGGCTGATGATGGACTATTGCTAACTGCGGTCATTGGTCAAGGTTTATCTAATGGTTTTAACCAAACAGTCCTTCAGTACGGTACCTCTTCTTACGGTAAGCAAATGGCGACCTACGGTGGCGGTGGCTGGTTTGATCGCTCAGGTGATAACAATGACGCTGATGGCTTCCGTATCATCAACTGGGGTGTAACAGGTCTGGGTGACGCTTGGGAATTGGGCCACGTAGTCATGTATGCACAAGCAAATGATACTGATGATGGTGACATCACCGCATACAACGCAGTTGTTCGCCCAATGTATAAGTGGGATGAGAACATGCGTACTATCTTTGAAGCGGGTTACTTTGCTGACGAAACAAAGTCTGGTGGCACGACGACAGACGCGTCTGGTTCTAAGCTAACGATTGCACAAGCATGGTCTGCGGGTTCTAGCTTTTGGGCGCGCCCTGAAATCCGTATCTACGGTTCATACTTCATGGATCACGAAGCAGATAGCTTTGCAAATGATACCGATGACACAGAGTTCAGTGTTGGTATTCAAATGGAAGCTTGGTGGTAATATAGTTTCCTAGTCTTATAAGTCCATAAATCCAAGCCGGCTTATTATAGTCGGCTTTTTTCGTTTAACGCAGAGGTAGCGATGAAACAACTCGTATTAAGCTGTGCAATCAGCATGGCACTACTTGGCTGTACCGCGACGGAAACCGTTGTTTTTGATTCCACGGGTGTCGCTCAACTGGCTCAATCATACTCGGATATTCAATGGGTTGAAGTCACGCCAACCAAGCGAATTAATTTTGCTATTGATGACACCAACCAGACCTACACCTTTGCAACGGGTCACAGTGCTATTGCGGCGTTTACTATCGATACGCAAGGCAAAGAGTTGGAGTTAGAACTCGTTAGTCATTTTAAAAAAACGGTCTTTTACCCCAATGCGCTGCTGCTCAATGAAAACAATCAAGTCCTCAAGCGTTTTGGAAAAGACGATTTTGAATACAAACATGCGTACGCGCTTGATGGCGATCGCCTTGTCAGTGAAGTGACGGTTCAGCCTGTAGGTAAACAGAAAGTAAAATTGTTGGTCTTTACTACGCCTGAGTTGGTCGCGGGGGAGTCTGAAGTCTTGCATCCCGTTAAGCTTGACGCTATTGCTCGCGGAAACTATCCGCCGGATGTCCCTAACCCAATCATTCCTCATGCAGAATTTGGCCAGCTGACACTGGTTGCAACCGTGGATGATGCGGTCATCGTTGAAGAGCCGATCACCGTTGCGAGCACGGATACCGCTCATGCTCAGTTCCAAAACGAGTTGGCAGAGAAGAAGAGTACCGCGAATCAACTGACGTCGGAGGTTGCGGTGATCAGCACCGATGAAGTAGCAGAGTCATCACTGTTGACTGACGCTCAGCAGTCTTTCTACTTGTCTAGCATTGAAAATGCGGTAAATGCAGGGTTACTCGACAAAGCCTTGAGCCTGCTAGAAGAAGCCAAAGCGCTCAACGTTGAAGGTGCACAAGAGACCTTTATCCAAGCGGTGAATGTACGATAAGTACTAGCGGTCAGAACGCAGTTAACCCTACGATTGGTTGAAAAGAAGCCCATGTGGATGATGAATCCCATGGGCTTCTTCGTGATTATATAAACCAACCGTCTGGATGGCATAAGCGAGGCAGTGATGGGCGCCTCGTTGGTTAGCCTCACCACTGAAAGTAGGGTCTATGTCTTTTCGTCATTTATGGTGTTGTTTACCGTGCGACTGAGTTTTTCCCATTCGTAATACCTTTGGTTGGTAGAAGTATTAACACACAACCAAAAATAACAGTCTCAGATCTGAATTTATCAGATTGGTAGGTTAAATTGTCAAAAAACTCATTTAGAATCGGTGCTTTAGTTGACAACGACAATTGATGACCACGGATGGAAAAATGACGTCAATAAAACTCGGCAGCAGTGAGATTACCCCTAGCAAAATCGTCTGTATTGGCCGCAACTATATCGAACACATTCACGAGTTGGGTAACGCCGTTCCAGAGCAGATGGTGGTGTTTAACAAGCCAGCCAGTGCGATTACGTCAACCTTGTCCTCTTTTCATCAAGAGCCGCTTCATTACGAAGCAGAGATCTGTTTTGTGGTGACGAACGGAGAATATAGCCATGTGGGGCTAGGGCTTGATTTGACCAAACGCGGCTTGCAGTCGTCTCTCAAAGGGAAAGGATTACCCTGGGAGCGAGCAAAAGCGTTTGATGGCTCTGCGGTGCTTAGCCGTTTTATGCCACTCGATGGCATAGAGGTGAATGCGCTGAGCATTGAGCTCTACATCAACTGCGTGCGCGTTCAAAAAGGTGCAGTCACGCAGATGATCTATTCTCCACAAACAATTTTGCAAGAGCTCGGCAGCTACACCACGCTATATGACGGGGATGTGGTCATGACAGGCACGCCACAAGGTGTGGGCGAAGTGCACAGTGGCGATCGCTTCCTTGCGCGGTTGAAAACTGATGACACCACCTTGATGGAGATTGAGTGGATTGCACATTAATCGGATGTGTGAGTTACATCAGTTTCAATAGTAGGAAAAGACACATACTGATCACGGTGGTCAGTAATACGTTTTTGGTTTTCCAAGCAATCAAGGCCGCAATCACTGCGCCCACTAAATAGGGATTGCTGTGTGACAGCCATAGCTCTCCCTCCGGTATAAAGACAATCGGTGCCCAAATGGCGGTTAATACCGCAGGCGCTGAGTAGCTGAGCAAGCGCTGCATACTGTGATTGAGCTTGAGTGGTAATTTGGGCTCAAGAAACAGGTAGCGGCTGAGAAACACCAACGCCGTCATCGCTAAAATTGACCCTAAAATCATACCGCTCTCCCTTTCACTTGCTCCGTCACATAACCTGCCAACATGCCACTGATACTCGCTAGCATCAGTCCTCCATCGAGTGAGAAATAGTGACAAGTGACCGCGACGATCAGCGAAGTGAGTACGGCAACGATCACTGGCGACGACTGAATATTGGGCACGACGATGGCAATAAAGGTCGCAGCAACCGCAAACTCGAGACCGAGCTCATTCATCATCGGGATTTGATTGCCAAGCACAATGCCCGCTAATGTGGCTAGGTTCCAGCACAGATAAAAACTGAGGCCAGCGCCCAAGGCATACCAGCGATCGAACTGCTGCTCAGATTGCTGACCACAGATAGCAAACAGTTCATCGGTTAGCAAAAAACCGAGCGTCAGACGCCATTTTAGTGGCAGTGGACTGATTCGATTGCGCATCGACACGCTGTACAGCAAATGACGGGAAGTAATAAAGAAGGTGGTGAGCAACATAGTGGCAAGCCCTGCGCCCGCTTTAAACATGCCTGTTGCGACTAATTGCGCGGAACCCGCAAACAAAATTGCCGAGAGCGCTTGGCTCTCTAAACTGGTCAATCCTGCGTCGATGGCAAACGAGCCTGCGAGCAATCCCCAGGGGATCACCGCAATACTCAGAGGCACCATAGCAAGGCTACCTTTGAGAAGTTGTTCTCGTCTACGGGTTTGGTGGGTGGGGAGTGTGTCGGTATCCATAAGCCTCAATTATCCGTTTTGCACTGGTCTCTATTTTTCGCCAGGTGAAAAGCCAGCGCGATAGGCGACATGCCATTGATTCCGCTAGCTTATCGATAATGAGGCCTTTATACAAAGCGCTTTCGTGAGATTAATGGATAGACAACAAGAGACGCGAGGTTAATAGCCGTTTGGATTATCAATCACATACAGCCAACCGCCATCGATATAGTGCATTACCTCCAGTGCGGTACCTGAGACGGCATTTGGGATCTCCCACTCAGAGCGAATCAGGGCCACATCTTGGTTTACATGGATTGAGACACTGTGGGTGATCATTTCCACATCTCCCTGCATGAAGGTTTTGAGTACCGCTTTGATTGCCTCTTTTCCGCGCGCCTGATTCCCCTCGGCATCTAAAATAAAGACCGCGTCTTCATGAAAGAGAGAGCCGAGACCATCGAGATCTTCCTTGGCAAAGTACTGGCCAAACAATTGGTGCAGCGTTTGAGGCGTTTGCGGTTTTGGGTAGCCCGTATTGGCAAAAACGGACAGGGAGAGCGTGCTAATGAGTAGAATCAATAATTGCTTCATAATTGTTACCTAAATTGTGGCGCGTGAGCGCGTGTTAAAAGTTGTGGTGCCGCGCGGTATGAAGATAAGATTAAGAAAATTAGTTACTAAAGAAAACTAGCTACCTATTTGAAACTAGTTACCTTCGAGTAACTATCACCAGAGAGAAGGACGCTGTCATATACTGACGACGAGAGGTAAGTTATGAGCGAACATAAACGAGAGCCCGAAGGGTATTGCAGCGTAGATAAGTATTTAACCTTAATCTCGACTAAGTGGACGGCCCACATCGTTTGGCTACTCGGCCAACAGGCGGAGATCCGTTTTGGTCAGGTGCGAAAAAATTTGGTATTTGTGTCCAGCAAGGTATTGAGCGAACGGCTCAAAATGCTAAAGGAAGAGGGCTTTGTTTGGCGCAGGCAGGAAGACACCATCCCAGTGACCGTGTATTACGGCTTGACGGATAAAGGTAAAGAGTTAGCGCAAGTGGTTGATTTGATAGTCGCTAAAGCGGAGAGGTGGAACGAGCAAACCTAGCCATTGGTGAGCACCGCTTGCTCGTGTGTGTCATCCCAATGGGAGAAGATCTCCCATTGGGGATAGAGAGGCTTAAAGGTGCGTTAAGCTAGTTTGATGTTCACTGATGAGTAAATCCATCACTTGCTGGGCGTGGTTGCTGGCTTCGGTAAAACTTTGCTCATGTGGGAAGGCTTCGACCACTTCGTAATAACATTTAATTTTAGGTTCAGTGCCGGAAGGGCGAACAATCACACGCGCGCCACCCGCGAGATGATAGATAAGCACATCACTGGCCGGTAAATTTATGGTCTCCGCTCGACCATCTTGATAGGTGGTGGTGAGCGTTTTGAGATCGTCGACGCGTTCGATGTCACGCCCTGCAATTTGGCTGACTGGTGAGGCTCTTAGGCTCTCTCCAATAGCGGGTGCGCTTGGGTCAAGGGCAATACTGCGCTGCGCATTGACCACCATGCCATGTTGACGATAAATCGTCTCCAGTTGATCCCACACGGTTTTTCCTTGGCGTGCTAACTCTGCCGTCAACTGAGCAAACGCCACCAGCGCTGACAGGCCATCTTTATCCCAGACAGTGCTGCCAATGGTATAACCCAACGCCTCTTCATAGGCAAACAAGAACGGGCGGTCACTCGATACTTTACTCATGGCAACGTTAGTCAGCCACTTAAAGCCCGTCAGCGTTTGGTAGTACTCACCGTCAAGCGAGCGCGCGATGCTGGCGAGCAGCGTTGAAGAGACAATGGTATTTCCCACGAGCGGTGTGACACCTTGGCTGCGATCAAAATGACTGAGTAGATAATGACCAAACAGAGCGCCCACTTGATCGCCGGTTAACATTTGATAGTCGCCTTGCGCGGTTCTTGCCGCCACCGCAAAGCGATCCGCATCGGGATCATTGGCGCAGGCGAGATCGGCGTTGTGCGCCTTGGCTAATTCAATCACTTTGTCCATCGCGCCCGCTTCTTCGGGGTTGGGGAAGTTAACGGTCGGAAAATGGCCATCTGGCTCACGCTGCTCTTTGACGCTGTAAACTTGGTTAAAGCCCGCATCGCTGAGCAGTGCTTCTGCCATCTCTGCGCCGACACCATGCATGGCGGTGTAGCTGATGGTAATGGGGGCTGGCGCTTGGCCGAGTTGCGGGTGAGTGTTGATGGCCTGTCGATAGGTGTTGTAGTACGCGTCATCAAGCCAAACGAGCAAGCCTTGATCCTCAGCATCACTAAGATCCATCAGCGAGAGCGGCGCCGTCGCGGCGTCTTCAATGTGCTTCGCAATGCCGGAATCATGCGGTGGAATGATCTGAGCGCCATTCTCCCAGTAGACTTTAAATCCGTTGTATTCCGGTGGGTTGTGGCTAGCAGTCACCACTACCGCCGCTGCCGCGCCAAAGTGTTTGACACCAAACGCCACGATAGGCGTCGCGGCAACGTGATGCGTGAGAAAGACTTTAATCCCAAGGGCCGTCAGTACCGCAGTGGTATCGTGTGCAAACTGTTTGGAATCGATGCGGCCATCGTAGCCGACCACAACGCCGCGCTCAGCTGCCTGCGGGATTTGTGCTAGCAGATAGTGACCTAGCCCTGTTGCGGTTTCTTGAATCACCAACCTATTCATACGGTTAGGCCCACAACCAACTTTGCCCCTTAGGCCCGCGGTGCCAAATTCGAGCCGTTGGCTAAAACGATCGTCCAGTTCTGCTTGTTGCTGCTGCTCGATGAGACGTTGTAGCTCTTCACGGGTGGCGGGATCGGGATCGCGTGCTAGCCATTGATCATACTGTTTCATGTTAAGGGTTCCTCGTAGGTCTTGCGACTGACGGTTTGTATGTCGTTCTCTTTGTATTGTAGCTATCTATTACAGCAATGGACTACAGCAATGGACGACAGTGTAAATAGGGTTGTGATGATTTTAATTGATATCAATTATCATTTATAGGAGCGCAATCGTTAAATCACTATGCGGCCAAAATGGCTATGCCGACAAAATTACTTTGCCGATAAAAAACATTGGGTCACAAAAAAATCATTGGACCTGATCAACCGCTTGCACAATCTGAAAACGCCAACTAGCTTTTAATTACACTCATTTTGTTAACATAAATATAACAAATTAAACCAAATTTCGCTGTTTATAGGAATCAACTGAGCGACTCCCTTCGGGTGATGTGTAGTAGGCCGAGGTGCGGTGAGGGAACGCTGAGTTCAAGCGAGATAGCCAGTAGGCTACCGAGCAAAGGAGACATCGTTTGAAACGAGTACAGCAGGCACTGTGGCGATTACTTGGGCAATGGCTTGGCTATGGAATAACCAGTGTGTGGTTGGTGTTACCCGCCCACGCGTCGGCCGAGGAAAGCCCCATAGACACCACCTACAACATGACACAAGGTGTGACCAATATCAGCGGTCAGGTGTATGAACTGCACATGCTGATCTTTTACATCTGCTGCGCCATCGCACTGGTGGTGTTTGGCATCATGTTCTATTCCATGTATCACCACCGAAAATCCAAAGGTGCGGTTGCGGCCCATTTCCATGAAAGCACCAAAGTCGAAGTGATCTGGACTGTGATCCCTATAGTCATCTTGGTCTTGATGGCGATCCCCGCCACCAAAACCTTAGTGGCCATGGAAGATACCTCACAATCGGACTTAACGATCAAAATCACCGGGTCGCAGTGGAAGTGGCACTACAGCTACTTTGATGAAGAGGTCGAGTTTTTCAGCTTGCTCGCGACCAGTCAAAAAGCGATCGATGGCATTGAAGAAAAAGGCGCCCATTACCTGCTGGAGGTTGATAATCCGTTAGTGCTGCCGATCAATCGCAAAGTACGATTTTTGATGACGTCCGATGATGTGATCCACTCTTGGTGGGTGCCAGATTTTGCGGTCAAGAAAGACACCATTCCAGGATTTATCAACGAGGCGTGGACGCGCATCGATAAGCCAGGCGTGTATCGCGGCCAATGTGCTGAGTTGTGTGGGAGGGCGCATGGTTTTATGCCGATCGTGGTCCACGCAATGGAAGAAGCAGAGTACGAGCAGTGGCTAGCGGATAAAAAAGCACAGCTCGCTTTAGCCAAACAAGAGGCTGCGGCGTCACTGACGGCAACACTCTCTCTCGAAGAGCTCGTCACCTTGGGCGAGAAAGTCTATCTCGATCGCTGCGCGGTATGTCACCAAGCCAATGGCGCTGGTATTCCTGGGGCGTTTCCGGCAATCACGGGCAGTAAAGTGGCTACGGGTGAGATAAACAATCACATTGACACCATTGTCTATGGCCGCCCGGGCACTGCCATGCAGGCGTTTGCTAATCAATTGTCCGACAAAGAAATCGCGGCGGTGGTGACTTATCAACGTAATGGACTGGGTAATAACACGGGTGACGTTATACAAGCGTCAGACGTTGATGCCTATAAAGCTTCAAAAAGCGCTAACAATGCTGGCGCAGCCGAGGAGGGACAATGAAAACGTCCAAATCTGACTCTATGACGGCAGACAACGTCAAATCTGCGCCTGTAACGGATGCGGAGCTAAGCCGCGCTGGGCACGCTGAAGGGGTGATAGAAGATCATCATGACGATCACCACGATGCGCCAAGCGGTATTTACCGCTGGATTTACTCCACCAACCACAAAGACATCGGCACGCTCTATCTTTGGTTCAGCTTTATCATGTTCCTTACTGGCGGCGCGATGGCGATGGTGATTCGCGCTGAGTTGTTCCAACCGGGTCTACAACTGGTGGAACCGCAGTTTTTTAACCAAATGACCACGGTTCATGGATTGATCATGGTGTTTGGCGCCGTAATGCCGGCTTTTACTGGGCTTGCAAACTGGATGATTCCAATTATGATTGGCGCGCCGGATATGGCGCTACCTCGAATGAACAACTTAAGTTTTTGGATTCTGCCTTTTGCGTTCTTGATTCTGATTGCCTCGCTGTTTACTGAAGGCGGCGGTCCCGATTTCGGTTGGACGTTCTATGCACCGCTATCGACCACCTATGGCCCCGATAGCACCGCGCTGTTCGTCTTTTCTGTACATATCATGGGCATCAGTTCCATCATGGGCGCGATCAATGTGATCGTCACTATCGTCAACATGCGCGCGCCAGGAATGACTTGGTTCAAAATGCCCATGTTTGTTTGGACTTGGCTGATCACGGCGTTTCTGCTGATCGCGGTCATGCCGGTATTGGCGGGGGCGGTGACCATGGTGTTGACCGATAAGTACTTTGGCACCTCGTTTTTTGATGCGGCTGGAGGGGGCGATCCGGTAATGTTCCAGCACATTTTCTGGTTCTTTGGTCACCCGGAAGTGTACATCATGATTTTGCCCTCATTCGGTATCATTTCGGCGATTATCCCCGCTTTTAGTGGTAAAAAGCTCTTTGGTTATCACTCAATGGTCTACGCGACGTGCAGTATCGCGCTGCTCTCTTTTTTGGTCTGGGCGCACCATATGTTTACGACCGGCATGCCGGTGTTTGCAGAGCTGTTCTTTATGTATTGCACCATGCTCATCGCGGTGCCGACTGGCGTGAAAGTGTTTAACTGGGTCGCGACCATGTGGCGAGGGGCGATGACGTTTGAAACGCCGATGCTGTTTGCTATCGCGTTTATCATTCTTTTCACGATTGGTGGATTTTCGGGCTTGATGTTGGCGATCGTTCCCGCGGATTTCCAGTATCACGATACCTACTTTGTGGTGGCACACTTTCACTATGTCTTAGTCTCGGGCGCAGTCTTCTCGATCATGGCGGCAGCGTATTACTGGTTGCCTAAGTGGACGGGTCACATGTATGACCATAGGCTGAGCTTGTGGCATTTCTGGTGCTCGGTCATTTCCGTCAATATCTTGTTCTTCCCGATGCATTTCCTTGGTCTTGCGGGGATGCCAAGACGCATTCCTGATTACGCCATTCAGTTTGCCGACGTCAATCAAATCGTCTCCATCGGTGGGTTTGCCTTTGGTCTCTCTCAACTGATCTTCTTGTGGCTCGTCATAAAGTGTATTCGCGGCGGAGAAAAGGCTAGCGCGAAACCGTGGGAGCGTGCAGAAGGTTTGGAGTGGAGCGTGCCTAGCCCTGCACCACATCACACGTTTTCAACACCACCTAAGATTGATTGAGGTGAGAGATGAGCCAAGCAAATGCGAACCAGAAATTGACCTTAAAGCTGTGCGCTGCGGTCGTCGCTATGTTCGGTTTTGGCTTTGCACTCGTGCCGCTGTATGACGTGATGTGTGATGCGTTGGGCATCAATGGCAAAACCAACAGCGAGTCGGTGGTGGCACCTGCCGGGTTGAGTATCGATACCTCGCGAACCGTGAGAGTGGAGTTTATGGCGCACAATAATCCGGGTATCGAGTGGCAGTTTCAGCCCAAATTGACCCATCTCGATGTGCACCCGGGCGAGGTGATTCAAACCGCGTATCAGGCGAAAAACCTCGCCAATCATACCGTAGTGGGGCAAGCAGTACCGTCGGTCTCACCCGGTCTAGGGGCGACCTATTTCAACAAAATAGAGTGCTTTTGTTTTAATCAGCAACCCCTAGATTCAGGGGCAGATGCCGAGATGCCACTGATTTTTTACATCGAACCGGACATTCCCGATTCGATTCATACACTGACACTCTCTTACACCCTGTACGACATCACGCAAAAAGAGACGCCATCCGTTGTTGATGACACCTCAACGCCTGTCACTGCGATGGCTCGGGTCGCATCGGTGCCACTGGCGGCTCAAGACATATTCCGTCAAGGTAGTCGGAGTCAAGGTAATGGACGTCAAGGGAATGGAAGTCGAGGTATTGTGAGTCAAGAAAGGGTGAGTCAAGGAAGCCTTGAGCAAGGAGTTACCCCATGAGTACGAAACATCAACCGTATTTTGTTCCCGCGCAGAGTAGCTGGCCGATTGTCGGCGCCGTGGCGCTCTTTTTAATTGCTGTTGGCGCCGGGATCACGGTGCAGAGTATGGCAGAAGGGGGCGATACCAGTGTCTTCGGAAAGCTGATCTTAACCGCAGGCTTACTGTTTTTACTCTATATGGTTGCAGGTTGGTTTAGCAATGTGATCACTGAGAGCATGAGTGGCAAATACTCCGAGCAGCTTTCTCGCTCGTTTCGTCAGGGAATGAGCTGGTTTATCTTCTCGGAAATCATGTTCTTTGGCGCCTTTTTTGGTGCGCTGTTTTACGCGCGCATGGTTTCTGTCCCTTGGCTTGGCGGCGCGAGTAACAACGCCATGACTCATGAGGTGCTGTGGCCCGCTTTTGAGGCGTTGTGGCCGCTCACCACCACTCCCTCAGGCACGACCACCACAGCGATGCCTTGGCAGGGCATCCCGCTGATCAATACCTTGTTGCTGCTGACTTCCTCCATCACGCTGCATTTGGCCCACACCAGTTTGGAAAAAAATCATCGCATGGCCCTGATCGTTTGGTTGGAGCTCACGATTGTGTTGGCCTGCTTCTTCCTTTACTACCAAGGGGTGGAATATGTGCACGCCTATCAAGATTTAGGGCTCACTCTGCAATCAGGGGTGTACGGCAACACCTTCTTTTTGCTGACGGGATTTCATGGCATGCACGTGCTGCTCGGGACAACGTTTTTGATCATTTTGCTGGCACGTGTGGCGAAAGATCATTTTACGCCGAAAGACCATTTCGCCTTCCAAGCGGGCAGTTGGTATTGGCACTTTGTGGATGTGGTATGGCTGTGTTTGTTTGTCTTTGTCTACGTGCTTTAAAGAGGCAGACGACGAGGTAGACAAAGAAAAAAGACAGGCAGATGAGAGCCGTTAGTAGGGGCGCACGTTCGGCTCAATGAAACCACTAAGAAGCGCGGCAATTAACAGAATAACCGCGAGAGCAGAGAGGAACACGCGTCGCCCCAAATAGTGACTCATGGGTTTGTCGTCTTCTTTGGAGGTGTCTTGGCGCGGGCCTTTGACCATCTCAATTAATGCAAGGCCAAGATTAAACAGAATGAACAGTAGCAAGAGAACGAGCAGCAGTTTAAACAAAAAAATCATCCGAGATTCCTTACGTCGCCGGTTTTATACCCGAGGCTTTGCGTTGATGGTTCTGTTAACTGTGGTTGCCTTTTGCTTTTTGGTCAAACTTGGCTTGTGGCAGCTCTCGCGCGCAGAAGAAAAAACGCAGATAGCGCAAAGCGTCGCCGAGCATTTGCAGCAAGGCCCTGTCGCACTCAGTGCGTTGTCTCAAGCGCAGAGAGTGCAGCCAACCGGTGTGATGGTACGTTTCGATTACACCCCCATCGCAGGAAAAACCGTCTTGCTCGACAATCAGTCATACCAAGGCAAGGTTGGTTACTTAGCGATTCAATTGGTGGATGTGCGGGGTGTGGATGAGCATCTGTTGGTCGAGCGCGGTTGGGTGGAAGCAAAAGCAACGCGAGATGTATTACCTGAGGTGGAGTGGTTGAACGAGCCCGGTTCGATGAGCGCAAGGTTGTATCAGAAATCGTTCAACCCGCTCAGCAATGAGCTGTATTACGAAGCGGGCAACCCCGCGCGGGTGCAAAATATCAATACAGAGGCGCTTGCCAAACAGTGGGCCGCACCGATGGCGACATTTATCGCCCAGCCTACCACTTGGTCGATGGGGGCAACAACTGGGGAAAGTTGGCCCTACCCTCAGCCGTGGCAACCCATATCGATGAGCCCAGAGAAGCATTTGGGTTACGCCGTGCAATGGTTCTCTATGGCGCTGGCTTTGCTACTGATTGTCTCACTGCTTCTGTTTCGTACCATCAAAAGAACGCTTGCAGAGGTCAAGGCGCATCATCGCAGCCTAGACTCTACTCACAAGGAGGTGTCGCATGACTCATGCCGCTAAAATGGGAACCCCGAATTCGGTCGATACACGTCGTGTCACCCGAGGGCGCTTGACGCTGATCGCGTTGGTGCTGTTTTTCACTCTCCCCGTGATTGCCGCCAAGGCGATTTTGGTTAAGCAGTGGTACAACTCGGGCGTGACCAATCAAGGGACTCTCATCGAGCCCCTCACCACCTTTGAGTCGCTCGGTGTCGCCAATCCTTTTCAGCACAAACAATGGCAACTAGGCTACGTTGTGCCGAGCGAATGTGAGGCGCGATGCCAACAGCAAATTCACCTTCTTGGTCAAACTCACATTGCACTAGGAAAATATCAAGAACGCGTCGCCCCAGTATTGCTGCGCACCGATAAAAGCGCACCGCTCCTAGAAGAGGGCGCGCTGACCAGCATTGCGATCAATGACGCGTTTCATCAAGTGGTCGGGGACTTTGAATATGTGATTATCGACCCATTGGGGCAGCTAGTGATGCGTTACCCGCCAGAGCAAGATCTCGCCCAACTACCCGCGCAAAGTAAAGGCTTACTGGCGGATTTGCGCAAATTGCTCAAGCTGTCTCGGGTCGGGTAAGGGGGGAAGTATGATTACATTACTAAGAGCCAGTTTACTGCTCACCTTGATGGTCATTCTTCTTGGTGCCTATACCCGTTTGGCTGACGCAGGACTCGGGTGTCCGGATTGGCCCGGTTGTTATGGCCATTTAACGGTGCCCAACGAAAGCCACGAACTGGCCAAAGCGAACGCGCTTTACCCTGAGCTGACGGTAGAAGCCGACAAGGCGTGGCTTGAGATGATCCATCGTTACTTTGCCGGCAGCCTTGGCTTGCTGGTGTTTGCCATCGCCTACCTTGGTTTGAAGCATCGAGCCTTACCTGCTGGGCTGTCTCTCGCACTCCCTGCCGTGATTGTGTTTCAAGCGTTACTGGGGATGTGGACGGTCACGATGAAGCTGATGCCGATTGTCGTCATGGGGCACCTGCTTGGTGGTTTTACGTTGTTTAGCCTGCTCTGTTTGAGCTATTGGCATGTGACTCGTTATCCGTTGGCGCACCGACTGGGTGACATTTCAGTATCTCGTGGACTGCGCTGGCTGGCAGGGAGCACGGCATTGGTAGTGGTAGCGCAGGTGGCATTAGGGGGATGGACCTCATCAAATTACGCCGCGCTGATGTGTACTTCGCTGCCGATTTGTGAGGGAAACTGGACGCAATATTTGGATTTTGAGACGGCCTTTGAGCTTATCCAGCCTAAGAGTGAGAGTTACGAATTCGGTACTCTCGACTATGGCGCGCGAATGACGATTCATGTCACGCATCGTTTTGGTGCCATGCTGGTGATGCTGTTTGTTCTCGCGTTGGTGGTCGCGCTTAAGCGTTATCGGAATACAGAGTTTACCCTCTGTGCCCATTGGCTACTTGGACTGTTGGTCCTTCAAATCGCACTGGGAGTAAGTAACGTACTGCTCAGTTTACCTTTGGCTATTGCCGTTGCGCACAACCTTGGCGCAGCGCTGCTGTTGGTCGCCACGCTGAGAGCCAATTACTTGCTGAGCCAAGTCAGTGCGCCAACGAAAGCGACGCAGCGCATTAGCCCGAGAATCGCCGCGTCTGTGAGGGCGCAATCCCCAAAGCGCCAGTCAGTGATCGACATTAAGGAGAGTGCTCATGAGTAAAACCGCGACGTTTACCTCAAGCGCGGAGAAATCACTCGCGCATCACTATTTCACGCTCACCAAGCCGAAAGTGGTGGCGCTGATGCTGCTTACCGCGCTGGTGGGGATGTGTTTGGCCGTGGAAGGCTCACTACCCATACAGCAAACGGTGCTTGGGTTGGTCGGCATCGCCTTGATGGCGGGTTCAGCAGCGGCGTTTAATCACCTGATCGATCGCCGAATTGACGCGATTATGGCGCGTACTTATCAAAGACCTCTGCCCTCTGGTCGCATCAAGGCGGTCAATGTATTTGTGTTCGCCTTTGCTCTTGGCGCCGTGGGGATGGGGGTGTTGCTCTTTGGCGTCAACGCACTCACGGCTTGGCTGACATTAGCGAGCCTTCTGGGCTACGCGGTGGTGTACACGCTCTACCTTAAACGTGCGACACCGCAAAACATTGTTATCGCAGGCATCGCTGGGGCTATGCCTCCCTTACTTGGTTGGACGGCGGTCACCGGTGAGATGCACGCACATGCTTGGTTGCTGGTGATGATCATCTTCATCTGGACCCCGCCTCATTTTTGGGCGCTGGCTATCCATCGCAAAGCGGATTATGCCAAAGCCGACATCCCCATGCTGCCTGTGACGCATGGCGAGGAGTACACAAAAACCTCGATCTTGCTCTATACCGTGCTGTTGACATTGGTGTGCTTAATGCCTGCCTTAGTCGGTATGGCAGGCACCATGTATTGGGTCGGGGTAACTTTGCTCTGCCTCGGCTTTGTTGCTCATGCCTGGAAACTGAAATTCGCTCCCACCGACAAATCAGCCATCGAGACGTTTAAGTACTCAATCTATCAGTTAATGCTGCTGTTTCTGCTACTTTTAGTTGATCATTACTGGATGTAAATATTAATGAACAGTCGGTGTAAATTTTAAAATTAGATATAATATTGCCTTTTAAATGAAATAATGCTTGCAAGCCTTGTTTTTGGCAGATAAGTTACTGGGAACAAAGTGACGAGAGATTGAACATTTTTGCATCACTGTCTTTGATGCTGTGTTCAGGCCAAGAAAATAGGAAGAAGTAAGCGATGTTTCAAACTGATGATGTACGAATTAACCAAGTAAAAGAGTTATTACCCCCTGTTGCTGTTTTAGAGAAGTTTCCGGCGACTGAGTCAGCTTCTTCAACCACGTTTCGTTCGCGTGAAGCGATTTCTGATATTTTAAAAGGCGATGATGACCGTTTGTTGGTCATCATCGGGCCTTGTTCTATTCATGATCCTGAAGCGGCGCTGGAATATGGTCAGCGTCTTAAAGTTCTGCGTGATGAGTTGGGCGATCGCCTTGAAGTTGTGATGCGCGTTTATTTTGAGAAGCCGCGTACCACCGTTGGCTGGAAAGGCTTGATCAACGACCCGTACTTAAATGACTCATTTGCGATCAATGATGGTTTGCGTATGGGGCGTAAATTACTGTTGGATTTGACCGACATGGGTATGCCAACCGCAAGCGAATTTTTAGACATGATCACCCCGCAGTATGTGGCGGATTTGATCAGCTGGGGCGCGATTGGTGCACGTACGACAGAGTCACAAGTGCACCGTGAACTCGCCTCGGGTCTCTCTTGCCCGGTTGGATTTAAGAACGGCACGGATGGCAACATCAAGATCGCGTCCGATGCAATTCGAAGCGCTGGCGCATCGCACCACTTCCTTTCGGTGACCAAATTTGGCCATTCAGCCATTGTCGAGACAGCAGGCAACCCAGATTGCCACATTATTTTGCGTGGTGGTAAAGAGCCAAACTACAGCGCAGATCACGTCGGCACCATCAAAGCGGAGCTGGAAGCCTCAGGGTTGCCACAAAAAGTGATGATCGACTTTAGCCATGCGAACAGTTCAAAGCAGTACCAAAACCAGATGGTTGTGGCAGAGGACGTGGCAGGACAAATTGCAGGCGGTGAAGACGCAGTATTTGGTGTGATGATTGAGTCTCACCTTGTGGAAGGTCGCCAAGATTTGGTGGCGGGCTGTGAGCTGACGTACGGTCAATCCATTACCGATGCGTGTATTGGTTGGGATGATACCGAGAAGGTTCTGCGCCAACTCGCTCAA
Organism: Vibrio sp. R12-SW3-ISO1; assembly: GCF_059834005.1. Lineage (NCBI taxonomy): Bacteria > Pseudomonadati > Pseudomonadota > Gammaproteobacteria > Vibrionales > Vibrionaceae > Vibrio > Vibrio sp. R12-SW3-ISO1. The sequence continues at coordinate 178,117 of NZ_JCBDGK010000040.1, read as the reverse complement.
GCGGTCGAAACGCGTCGTAACAACCGTTAATTCTCACCTTCTTGACCTCTTTCCAAGAAAAACGGGCTCCGCGGAGCCCGTTTGCTTTTCTATTGCACTCGCTAATGTGCGTTAGCGGCTAATGTTCTCGTTCACTTTTTACTCGCGCTTGGTGCCGACAAAGGCAACAACGACCTTGTCGTCTCCTAAGGTACGAGAGAATACGTACTCTTGGTTGTTGTCAATCACACGGTGGACTCCGCCGCCAATCGCTGGGTGATTCTGACGAAATTGACCCACACGCTGCCAGTGCGCAAGAAGCGCCTGGCGCTCTTTATCCAGTGTCCAAAGCATGTCTGAGCGTGTCCCTTGATGGAAGTCATCGGCATAAGGGCCTATTTCACGTCCCACTTCATCGCCGTAATAGACTTGGACTGCTCCCGGGCTGAGCAGCAGCGCGTTGGCCGCACTACGCTGCACATCAAGCGAGTTGAAGCGGCTGAAAAACAGTTCGGTATCGTGTGATGACATGTAGCTTACCGGGGTAAAGTCCGGCGTTTCTTGCATGGAATCTGCGTAGTTTTGATAGGTGCTTTGCATCTTGCTAAAACACGCTGCGCCCTTATCCATTTTCTTTTGTAGATCAAAGTTGATTAGGGCATCAAAGCCTTGGTCGGCATAGGGAGAGCGGTAAGCCGAGTGCCCCCAGACTTCGCCCATCATCCAAAACGGCTCGCCCGATTGACCATTGGCTTCACGCCACTGCTCTAAGCTTGTACTGGCTTGTTCTTTGAGTCGTTGCCATACTTCTCCCTCGACGTGTTTGACGGTATCAACACGAAAACCATCAATACCAAAACGTTTAACCCAGTCACTCTGCCATTCAATCAGATAATCCGAGACGCGATAATTATCGCGGCGTTGAACGCGTGTGCCCGGGTTGTCCAATAGCCATTGCGGCGGTGTCACAAATTGTTGTGATTCAGTACGGAAATCAGGTAACCCAGCCAGTGTCATTTCGATGTCGCTGGAGCCCGGTGCAGGGTAGCCAGGTAGGCCCGCTCTGACCCAATCGCCACCCCACCAAGATTGCCATTGTGGGCTGTTGTAATCGATGGCTTGGTGGAAACTGTGCCAATTCTCATCACCGTTTGGCTGCCAATCTTGCCAAGTGGTCGGCATTTTATCTGCATTGACAACGTCGATGTTGTCGGTTTGTAGATCGGCTAAGGTGGCGTACCCCGAATGGTTGATCACGGCATCGAGGAAAATCTTCATACCGCGTTTGTGGGCTTCGGCGACTAACGTTTTCAGATCGTCCTCTTGCCCAAAGTTGGCGTCAATTTTCGTGAAATCACGAGTCCAGTAGCCGTGATAGCTGTAAAACGGGAAGCTGCCCTTTTCGCCGCCCCCCACAAAGCCATGCACCTGTTCTACTATGGGCGATAGCCAAATCACATCCGTTCCTAAGCTTTGAATGTAATCGAGTTTTTCTATCACCCCTTTAAGATCGCCGCCGTGGAAGGTGCCCACTTCATCTTTGCCATCCTTGCGACGACCGTAGCTGGCATCATTACTGGTATCGCCGTTGTGGAACCTGTCCACCATAGCGAAATAAATGTTGGCGTTACGATAGGTAAAGTCGCGCTCTACGGGCTCTGTGAGTACTGGCTCAAGGAGTAGGACGCCACCACTGTTTTCACTCGGTTCGAGTGAGACTTGACTGTCGCGTACGGTGACGATTTGACCGCTTAAGGCCTCTTTTAGCTCGGTACCATCGGGGAAGGTGTCACCTAAGTTTAGCGTGACGGGGCCACCCACGTATTGACGACAATTCACATCCGGCAGCGGCCGTTTGAATGTCGTGGTGGTGTTTTTCTTCGCTTCGCGGGCGATCACCAATGTATTTGCTTCGGCATCGTATTCGAAGGAGTAATCGCCGCTAAAGCGGATGTTGACGGGCAGAGTCGTTGACGTTTGACAGTTCAGGGCAATCGGCTGCCTAAACTTGACCTGCTCGAGGTTTGTGGTGGGGCAGTCACCACCGGTAGCGGAAATGTGTAGCGTATACTCTTGCTTGGGCAGCGGTAAGACCAAGGGCGTATTGCTATTGAGAGGAAAATCTCGGCTGGTGGTTGTGGTTGAGAGAGTGAGAGTGGGTGACGCGAATGCAGTCGCACTCAACAGCCCACCAATCACTATGCAGTGTGGTTGATATCGTTTCACGTTCTGTCCTTGTTGTTTTTTTAGACAGGATACTGTGAACGAAGCGGCGCCACATCCTACCCCCGATCTACGCCCTAAATTTTGCTCTTAGTCACAGTTCTTTCGGGCTGTGACGATGAAGAAATTGCAGCATCGACGCCTGGTCAAGATAGCCATCGGATTTTTTATGGGCGCGTAAATATTGGTATGCCGCGATCACCTTGCGATGTTGCTCGATGGGCTCTGGTGTTTGGCCCATGACGGTCTCATACGCCATGCTGTAAGCGGGCATATCGACCACTTCCGCCTGCCTGTACAGATAGCCACACCCTGTGGCTAACCACTCCAGTGAGCAGTTGGCCTTCATCGCGATCTGATTCGCTTTGGCCAAGCTAGGTTCGCTGCCTTTGAGATATTTGCGAATCAGGGCTTCGGAGAGCTCGACCCGACGCGCAAAACCAGAAATGGACTCTTCACCGATGAGGGCTTGAAGACGCAGTGCAAAACTCATTTTCGTACTCCAGTTCGAAATTCTGCACAGTATACGTTGTAGGTTGAAACAAACAAGAATAGGGTAGAAGCGTTCTTTTTTAGGAGGTAAAAGATGGTGTCTAAAGTAACAATTGCGCCGCAGGGCCCCGAATTTTCACAGATGATTCAAGGCTACTGGCGTTTAGCAGAATGGGGTATGACGCCGCAAGAGCGTTTGACGTTCCTTAAGCAGCACATTGAGCTAGGCGTAACCACGGTAGACCATGCTGACATTTACGGTGGCTACGAGTGTGAGCAGCTGTTTGGTGAAGCGTTGAAGCTGGATCCTTGTGTACGTGACCAAATTGAGATTGTCACTAAGTGCGATATCAACTTGTGCGTGGATAAGTTCCCGCAGCGTAAAGTGAACCACTACGACACCAGCGCGGCTCACATTTACCAATCGGTGAATAATTCACTGGAGCGTTTGGCAGTGGAGCAGATTGATGTATTGCTGCTCCATCGTCCAGATGCCTTGATGGACGCAGACGAAGTGGCAGAGGCTTTTACCGAGCTACGCAAAGTAGGTAAAGTGAAGCACTTTGGTGTATCGAACTTTTCTCCTCGTCAGTTCGAACTGCTGCAATCGCGCGTTTCTCAGCCTTTGGTGACCAATCAGGTGGAAATTAACCCACTCAATTTTGATGTTGTCCATGACGGCACCCTAGATCAAATGCAAATGCTTCGCACGCTACCGATGGCGTGGTCTTGTCTTGGTGGAGGCAGCATTTTCAGTGGGGACACAGAGCAAGCTGCTCGCGTACGTGATGAACTGGAAGCGATCCGCGCTGAAATCGGCGCAAGCAGCATCGATCAAGTGATCTACGCCTGGGTACGTCGTCTACCGTCGAATCCGCTGCCTATTATCGGTTCAGGCAAAATTGAGCGAGTGAAATCGGCCGTCGAGTCGCTTCCGTTCGAGCTCACTCGTGAGCAGTGGTATCGTGTTTGGGTTGCATCGAAAGGGCACGGTGTACCATAGAAATCGCAAAAGAATAACAATAATGAGAAGGGAGTCAGCATTTGCTGGCTCTTTTTGTTTTATCGTCTCCTATACTGAAAGTGCCTCATGTCATTGTTGAGACTGTGGCGAAAAAGCTCAATCTTTGCTTACTCTCGCTGTGAGTTTGAGTGATGATGTTAGATGTGCATGTTTTTTGCTTCTCTAAAATTACAACTCTAATAATAAATTCTCGTTTCAGTCAGTTCGCTCTAGTGCAATATCCGTATCCACTCAAAGAGGTGGGACGCTACTACACAAAGGGAAATGTTATGGACGTAGAAGTCATTCGCCAGCCAAGTCGTGTCAAAGAAGTGAATGGTGATGTCGTGATCGCCTCGCCCAACGGGGAGGCGCGCAAAGCGCAAGTCGGTGAGAATATCAACATCGGTGAGGTGATCATCACCGCTCAAGGTGGGACGCTCGTTCTCGAAGACGTATCAGAAACACTGTTTATTGATGAAAATTGCGTCAGCTGCATAGAACCAGGTGACGGATTTGGTTGGGCAACCGCGCCAGTCAGCGGCGACATTCAGGTTGATGATGCGCTACTTGGTGAAGGGGCACTGAGCGGTGATGAATTGGCGGCCATTCAAGAGGCTATTCTTGCGGGCGCTGACCCGACGGCGATTTTAGAAGCCACGGCAGCGGGTGCAGGGACGAGTGGCTCAGCCAACGGCGGCTTCATTACTATCGCGTACAATAATCCCGAAGTACTGGCGAGCACCTTTTTCGAAACCGCGGGTTTCAATGCTCAGACCCAGTCTGAAACGCAAGATACTGGACGCCGCTTTCAATTTTCTCAAGGTGGCGAGAGCGTAGCAGCCACCCTGTCTGAAGGTTCGTTATCTCTCGGGACCTATCCTGCCACTATTGTCAGCAGCACTCTCATTGCTGCCGGGGATCTTACTCTCGATCCCGAGTCTTTTGTTCCTGAGACCTCGTCCATAGCCGCGCTGCTCACAGAACTCAATAGTGATATCACTTCGAATGGCGGGGATGTCCTGTTTTCCTATAATGACTCGCAAAATGCAATTATTGGTGTCAATGTGCAAGGGGAAGTATTACGCATTGACATTAACGCAGCCAATATTGGTCGAGACATCAATCTGGAGATCACCACAACGCTGAGTCAACCGATCGATCATCTTCCGTCAGTGGCGGGAGGATTGGTGGCGTTTAATGATGACCAAATCACGATCAACATTGAGATTCAGGGAGCGGATACTTTAGGTAACCTATTACGCTCACCCGTCAGTGTGAGCACGGCGATCAGTGACGGTGAGGCGCCGACACTGTCTCCTATCGACGGTAAAACGGCACTAGAATCAAGTTTGGCGACGGGAACGGAGGCAGGCAGTGTTAGCCCGATTGTAACGGGAACGATAGCCGGTCAGCTTGGGAGTGATCAAGTGGTGGATGTTCGCCTGGACGTCGAGGCATTCAACCAGAGTCAGCAGACCAATGGTCTCACCTCTGCAGGGCAAATCGTGACTCTTGAGGCTAACCCGTCGCAACCGGGTGAGTATGTTGGATTTGTCATACAAGGTGAGGAGCGAGTCGATGTCTTTTCTCTCATCATTGAGAGCGTCAGCAACCTGAGTTCTGGCGGCTTTGAAGTCGCGTATCAATTCGAACTGCTTGCGCCGCTTGACCATTCAGAGCAGGGCAAAGACGACGTTTTAGTTTCATTGCCTGTATTCGCGATTGATGCCGATAACGATACTACCGCCAATAGCAACTTAGTCATTGCCGTCGTGGATGATGTTCCTTTGGTATCTGATGCGAAGATTGTGGTGACCGAACCGGATGTTCAATATGGCAACGAATCTCAGTCTATCACACTCATCAGTGCGTCGGGCGCCGAGCAAGGCGTGGTAACGCAATTCACCTTTGATGGCGGCGACCCGATTCCGTTAGTCGACGGTCAAAGTGAATACTTGGTCACCGACGGTAAAGTGATTGTGTCTGCCGATGGCACGCTCTCGTTTGCGCCAGATAGAAACATCGATCACTCAGCCAGTGACGTGGTGAGCCACACCTTAGTGGCGACCATTGAAGATGGCGATGGTGATGTGTTGACCAGCACGGTCACTATCGATATTCGCGATGGGAATGACCCCGTCATCACTCAAATCGAGACGGCGCAAGTCTCAGAATCTGGGTTAACGGGCGGCACCGAAGACGGCCAAGCTGCCGTGCAAGACAGCGGCACCATCACTATCGATGTCGGCAGTGATGACATTACCGCGCTGACACTCGATATCACGCGCTTTACCGAGCAATCGACATTGAAAGCGCAAGGGCAAACCGTGCGCTTGATAGAAGACTCTGATGTGCCCGGTCAATACCTAGGAGTGATTACCGTTGACGGGCAAGATGTGCCTGTTTTTGAGGTCGCGCTCGATCAAGCCACCCTTAAAGATTACACCTTTACCTTGCTCAGACCGCTCGATCACAGCGGTGATAATGATGAGAGCTTGGTGATTAATTTGCCGGTGGTCGCGGTGGACAGTGATGGTGATGAATCAGCATCGGTGAATCTCGCGATCACAGTGAATGACGACATTCAGACGGTGGTAGATGGCGAGATAAAGGTCACCGAGCCCGATACGCAGTACGATAACGAATCACAGCCCATTACGCTCATCAGTGCGTCGGGCGCGGAGCAAGGCGTGGTGACGCAATTCACCTTTGATGGCGGCGACCCGATTCCGTTAGTCGACGGTCAAAGTGAGTATGTCGTTACCGACGGCAAAGTGATCGTCTCTGCCGATGGCACACTCTCTTTTGCCCCTGATAGAAACATCGATCACTCAGCCAGTGACGTGGTGAGCCACACCTTAGTGGCGACCATTGAAGATGGTGATGGTGACGTGTTGACGAGTACGGTTACTATCGATATTACCGATGGTAATGACCCCGTCATCACTCAAATCGAGACGGCGCAAGTCTCAGAATCTGAGTTAACGGGCGGCACCGAAGACGGCCAAGCTGCGGTGCAAGATAGCGGCAAAATCACTATCGATGTCGGCAGTGATGACATTACCGCGCTGATACTCGATATTACGGGCTTTACCGAGCAATCGACATTGAAAGCGCAAGGGCAAACCGTGCGCTTGATAGAAGACTCTGAAGTGCCCGGTCAATACCTGGGAGTGATTACCGTTGACGGGCAAGATGTGCCTGTTTTTGAGGTCGCGCTCGATCAAGCCACCCTTAAAGATTACACCTTTACCTTGCTCAGACCGCTCGATCACAGCGGTGATAATGATGAGAGCTTGGTGATTAACTTGCCGGTGGTCGCGGTGGACAGCGATGGTGATGAATCAGCATCGGTGAATCTCGCGATCACAGTGAATGACGACATTCAGACGGTGGTAGATGGCGAGATAGAGGTCACCGAGCCTGATACGCAGTACGATAACGAATCACAGCCGATTACGCTCATCAGTGCGTCGGGCGCCGAGCAAGGCGTGGTGACGCAATTCACCTTTGATGGCGGCGACCCGATTCCGTTAGTCGACGGTCAAAGTGAGTATGTCGTTACCGATGGCAAAGTGATCGTCTCTGTCGATGGCACGCTCTCGTTTGCGCCAGATAGAAACATCGATCACTCAGCCAGTGACGTGGTGAGCCACACCTTAGTGGCGACCATTGAAGATGGCGATGGTGACGTGTTGACCAGCACGGTCACTATCGATATTCGCGATGGGAATGACCCCGTCATCACTCAAATCGAGACGGCGCAAGTGTCAGAATCCGGTTTAACGGGCGGCACCGAAGACGGCCAAGCTGCTGTGCAAGACAGTGGCACCATCACTATCGATGTCGGCAGTGATGACATTGCCGCGCTGACACTCGATATCACGCGCTTTACCGAGCAATCGACATTGAAAGCGCAAGGGCAAACGGTGCGCTTGATAGAAGACTTTGATGTACCCGGTCAATACCTGGGAGTGATTACCGTTGACGGGCAAGATGTGCCTGTTTTTGAGGTCGCGCTCGATCAAGCCACCCTTAAAGATTACACCTTTACCTTGCTCAGACCGCTCGATCACAGCGGTGATAATGATGAGAGCTTGGTGATTAACTTGCCGGTGGTCGCGGTGGACAGCGATGGTGATGAATCAGCATCGGTGAATCTCGCTATCACAGTGAATGACGACATTCAGACGGTGGTAGATGGCGAGATAAAGGTCACCGAGCCCGATACGCAGTACGATAACGAATCTCAGCCGATTACGCTCATCAGCGCGTCGGGCGCCGAGCAAGGCGTGGTAACGCAATTCACCTTTGATGGCGGTGACCCGATTCCGTTAGTCGACGGTCAAAGTGAATACTTGGTCACCGATGGCAAAGTGATTGTGTCTGCCGATGGCACACTCTCGTTTGCGCCAGACAGAAACATCGATCACTCAGCCAGTGACGTGGTGAGCCACACCTTAGTGGCGACCATTGAAGATGGCGATGGTGACGTGTTGACCAGCACGGTTACTATCGATATTACCGATGGTAATGACCCCGTCATCACTCAAATCGAGACGGCGCAAGTGTCAGAATCTGGGTTAACGGGCGGCACCGAAGACGGTCAAGCTTCCGTGCAAGACAGTGGCACCATCACCATCGATGTCGGCAGTGATGACATTACCGCGCTGACACTCGATATTACGGGCTTTACCGAGCAATCGACATTGGAAGCGCAAGGGCAAACGGTGCGCTTGATAGAAGACTCTGATGTGCCCGGTCAATACCAGGGGGTGATTACCGTTGACGGGCAAGATGTGCCTGTTTTTGAGGTCGCGCTCGATCAAGCCACCCTTAAAGATTACACCTTTACCTTGCTCAGACCGCTCGAGCACAGCGGTAATAATGATGAGAGCTTGGTGATTAACTTGCCGGTGGTCGCGGTGGACAGCGATGGTGATGACTCGGCGTCGGTGAATCTCGCTATCACAGTGAATGACGACATTCAGACGGTGGTGGATGGCGTGATAGAGGTCACCGAGCCCGACACGAAGTACGATAACGAATCACAGCCGATTACGCTCATCAGTGCGTCGGGCGCTGAACAAGGCGTGGTGACGCAGTTCACCTTTGATGGCGGCGACCCGATTACGTTAGTCGACGGTCAAAGTGAATACTTGGTCACCGACGGTAAAGTGATTGTGTCTGCCGATGGCACACTCTCGTTTGCGCCAGATAGAAACATCGATCATCACTCAGCCAGTGACGTGGTGAGCCACACCTTAGTGGCGACCATTGAAGATGGCGATGGTGACGTGTTGACCAGCACGGTGGCTATCGATATTAAAGATGGTAATGACCCCATCATCACTCAAATCGAGACGGCGCAAGTGTCAGAATCCGGTTTAACGGGCGGCACCGAAGACGGCCAAGCTGCCGTGCAAGACAGTGGCACTATCAGCATCGATGTCGGCAGTGATGACATTGCCGCGCTGACACTCGATATCACGCGCTTTACCGAGCAATCGACATTGAAAGCGCAAGGGCAAACCGTGCGCTTGATAGAAGACTCTCATGTGCCCGGTCAATACCTAGGAGTGATTACCGTTGACGGGCAAGATGTGCCTGTTTTTGCGGTCGCGCTCGATCAAGCCACCCTTAAAGATTACACCTTTACCTTGCTCAGACCGCTCGATCACAGCGGTGATAATGATGAGAGCTTGGTGATTAACTTGCCGGTGGTCGCGGTGGACAGCGACGGCGATGACTCGGTGTCGGTGAATCTCGCGATCACAGTGAATGACGACATTCAGACGGTGGTGGATGGCGAGATAGCCGTTACTGAGCCCGATACGCAGTACGATAACGAATCACAGCCGATTACGCTCATCAGTGCGTCGGGCGCCGAGCAAGGCGTGGTGACGCAATTCACCTTTGATGGCGGCGACCCGATTCCGTTAGTCGACGGTCAAAGTGAGTATGTCGTTACCGATGGCAAAGTGATCGTCTCTGCCGATGGCACGCTCTCGTTTGCGCCAGATAGAAACATCGATCACTCAGCCAGTGACGTGGTGAGCCACACCTTAGTGGCGACCATTGAAGATGGCGATGGTGACGTGTTGACCAGCACGGTCACTATCGATATTACCGATGGTAATGACCCCATCATCACTCAAATCGAGACGGCGCAAGTCTCAGAATCTGGTTTAACGGGCGGCACGCAAGCAGGCCAAGCTTCTGTGCAAGATAGCGGCAAAATCACCATCGATGTCGGCAGTGATGACATTGCCGCGCTGACACTCGATATCACGCGCTTTACCGAGCAATCGACATTGAAAGCGCAAGGGCAAACCGTGCGCTTGATAGAAGACTCTGATGTGCCCGGTCAGTACTTGGGAGTGATTACCGTTGACGGGCAAGATGTGCCTGTTTTTGAGGTCGCGCTCGATCAAACCACCCTTAAAGATTACACCTTTACCTTGCTCCGACCGCTCGATCACAGCGGTGATAATGATGAGAGCTTGGTGATTAACTTGCCGGTGGTCGCGGTGGACAGCGATGGTGATGAATCAGCATCGGTGAATCTCGCGATCACCGTCAATGACGACATTCAGACGGTGGTGGATGGCGAGATAAAGGTCACCGAGCCTGATACGCAGTACGATAACGAATCACAGCCGATTACGCTCATCAGTGCGTCGGGCGCCGAGCAAGGCGTGGTAACACAATTCACCTTTGATGGCGGTGACCCGATCACGTTAGTGGACGGTCAAAGTGAGTATGCCGTTACCGACGGCAAAGTGATCGTCTCTGCCGATGGCACACTCTCGTTTGCGCCAGATAGAAACATCGATCACTCAGCCAGTGACGTGGTGAGCCACACCTTAGTGGCGACCATTGAAGATGGCGATGGTGACGTGTTGACCAGCACGGTCACTATCGACATAGAAGATGGCAACCTTCCTGTGATCACTCAAGTATCTGGTGGCAGTGTCTTTGAAGCGGGACTTTCCAGCGGTTCTGGAGGAGAGAATACGAATCTCGACGTCAGAGGTACCGTTACCATGACGACAGGCAGTGATGATATTGCCAAGCTGGCGTTTGATTTGGAGCAGTTCAATGATCTCAATAACGAAGGTATCTACGCCTCCGGTCAACGTATTAGGGTCGAAGAAAAGTCTGCTGAGCCAAGCAGTTATGTAGGCTATATCGAACTTGATGGTGAAAAACTACCCATATTTGAGCTGGATTTAGGTCAGCCGTCGCTGAGTGACTATCACTTCACCTTACTGGCTAATATCGATCACACCGTGCAAGGTCTTGATAGCCAAATCATTGCTTTACCCATTGTCGCGATAGATGCTGATGGCGACGCGTCCTCAAGCGCAGACATTGAAATCAGTGTCACCGATGATATTGCCAGCTTCGACGGGTTAAGTAATACCAGCGAGTGGAATGTCGAAGAAGCCAATATTGAGGGAAGTGGTGCATGGGTCGAAGGGCAACTGGAATATACGCAGGGCGCGGATGGCGTGGTGAGTTTTGCGCTCAGCAATCTCGCTCAGACTCAAACTGGCCTGACTTCGGGCGGTACTCCTGTCGTCATTCAACTGATTGAAGCCGCAGATGGTACGACAAGCTATCAAGGTATCGCCAATCAGCAACCCGTCTTTACTTTAGTTCTTGGTGATGACGGCAGTTATCGCTATCAGCAACTGAGGGCTTTAGACCATGCTGAAGACTCCAATGTTCTGACCATTCCTTTTGATGTGGTAGCTGTGGACGGCGATGGGGATCGCTCTTCTGCATTTCGTCTCGGAATCAATGTTGCAGATGACGCACCCACTTTAAATGGTTGGAGTGGGGGCAATGCCGTCGATGAAGATGACATTCAGTCTATTGGTTCAGATCAAAGTGATTCAAGTCGCGTCTCGGGGCAGTTTGCTGTCGATGACGGTGTGGATGGTGTCACCGAGTATCGATTAATGGACGCGGACGCCATTTTGGCCAGTGTAAGTTCGGGTGAAGACGCTTTAGTCTGGCAAGATGTGATTAACACTGGCTCCACATGGAGCTACACCGCCGTCACAGCAACCAATGCCACCCCGGTTTTCCGAATCATATTTGATACGCAAGATGACAGTTACGTGTTCGAGTTGTTGGGGCCAATTGATCATCCGGTCGCAACCAGTGAAGACGATGTGACACTCTACTTCACTGTAGCAGCGGTAGATTATGATCACGATGCAAGTAACGTACTGACATTGCCGATTGTGATTACTGATGATATTCCAACCTTGGCTGACCAATCCATCACCAAAGTAGAAGGCAGCGGGTTCGGCCGTACGAGCGTCAACTTCTTTGACCAGATAACGGACCAAGGGGCTGATAGTGCTGAACTAACGCGCCTAGAAGGCGGAGTCAGTGGAGATGGCAATCCGATCGTATTTAGAGTCTCATCCAATACCTATGAAAGCGCCATTGAACTCTCGAGTGGGCAACAAACTGTGCGAGTGTTTGAGCAGCTAGGTGGGGATGACGCCCCCAGACAGTTAGGTGTGTTGCGTATTAACAGCGATGGTTCGGTTCAGTTTAAAGCCAACGGTTATTTGGATCATGATGGTGACGACATCACGTTCAGTGTCCATGCCATTGCCACTGATGGCGATGACGATATCGATCAAGCGACGTTAGATGTCACCATCACAGACAGAAACGCCCGCACGATCAATTTAAATGTCACCACCTTTGAAGATGCCGGTCGAGATGCATCTATTGTTTACGCCGCTGGTGATGAGCCCGAGCGCGAGAACATCAATGACAACCAATCAGAGCTTGATAATGCACCGGCAAAATTGAGCGTGCAGGTCAATCTCTATGATGTCGATAATGACGAGTCGATTGGCGCGTTGACCATCATTGGTGGTAATTACGCAGGGATATTCTATTACCAAGACAGTACCGGTGTATTCCACGCCATTAAACAGGATACAGATGGAAAACTGCGTTTAGATGGCAGTGAACTAGTGCAGAGCCAAGCTCAAGATGGCAATAATGTCATTGCCACTATTGATAACCTCTACTTTGTGCCCGATCGTAACTTGGCCACCAATGGCAATATGACTGTGCGGTATTCACTGGATATCCTCAACGGCACCGAAGTGGATCACAGCGTGAATGGCCGAATCCGAATAGACGTTCAGTCGGTTGCAGACATTGCTGTTTGGGATGAAGCAAATAGCATCGATCACTATGAAGTGCTTGAGGATGATAGCAACGTCACACTCACACTACACGCCCAGACCCAAGACACCAGTGCACCAGAGACCATTACCTATGAACTTCGAGCAGTGATGGGAGACTTCGAACTGCTCGATAAAGGCGGTCAGCCGCTGACGGCAAATAGTGAGGGTGTTTACCTTGTATCTTCCAGCGATATCAACTCGATTCAGATTGATCCTGCGGAGCACTTTTCGGGGCAAATTCAACTGAGTGTGGTTGCAATCAGTGAAGAAGAGGTGAATCCATACATCGTCGGTTCTGTCGATAAGTCGACGGCGCGCTCCGAGGCGAAAACCATTACTATCGATGTGGCGCCACATGCCGATACTGGCACACTCAAAGTGAGCCGGATTCGCATCAATGAAGACAACATCGCAGACCCAGACAATACCGATCTGCAAGGCAATCGTGATCCATTGACGTTGGATGACGTGATTGAAATGTTGCCTTCGGCAGACGCAGATGACTCTGAAGTCCTGTTTGTGCGTATCGCCAATATCACCGAGGGTGCGTCGCTGGCTTGGGTCGGTACGGGCGACAGCCCAATTGTGGAGATCAACGTCGATGGCGTAACGTACCAAGAGATCCCATATGCCGTTATTTCGCAGGTTGAAGTCGTGCCCGCTGCGCACAGCAATGAAGATTTCCGCTTTGAAGTGACGGGTGTCGTGAGAGATAGTGCGTCACTGTCTGATGACGCGACGTTGAGTGCTACACACGACGCCTACATCGGGCCTAAAGTGGTCAATGTTGAAGTGAAAGGGGTGGCTGATGTTCCGATACTCAACGATGAATTTGATTCGGGCTGGGTAGCGGTGACCGATAATGGCCAAATGCGTATCGAGACCACCATTGAAGAGAGCCAAAATGCGAGCAATTTTGCACAACTTGATTTTGAAGTGATCTCCGGTGAAAGGGCGCAAGAGCTGACGGATAACTCAGAGACGCTCAGTGTGATTTTGTCGAACATTCCACAAGGGGTGGTAATCGAGGATACGGATGGCAGTGTCATTGACTTAAACTTCGTCGGCTATGTGAATGGTCAACCTAGCTACGAGGCGAACATTACCGGTGCGATCAATGATTCTGGTATCGTTATTCGCCCTGTCGATTCTTCAACCCAAAATATCGATATTACCGCCACCATTGTCGTCACAGAAAACGATGGTCACAGCTTAAGTTTTGATACTGACATTCGCGTCAATGTCGCCCCTGTCATTGATGCCTCAGAGCAATACACCAACCGCTCGGTGGGCAATGAGGATTCAGCTATTAATATCGATTGGCACCCCAAAGGGAGCGACTATATTGATAGCGATGAGCACTTTACGTCGATCACGATCACTGGTATTCCAAGCGGAGCGATGATTAACGTCAACAACTCAGATGTCAGTGTCGATGTGACACAAGACGCCAATGGGGTAAGTACTTTGGTCGTCACGCCTAACGGACTTAGCCATGAGGCGTTCACTCAAGTCGCGTTAGAAGCGGACTTTATTCAACTCACCCCTGCCAAAGATGCCAGTACTAATTTCACGCTTTCGACAAGCGTCGAGATAGAAGAGCGCGATGTCGAATACACCAGTGATGATATTGTCGGTGAAGGCGGTCGTGTCAGCGCGACACTCACAGGCTCAATAGACGTGGTGGTGCGTCCAGTCGTCGAGCCACAAGATGAAAACAATGGCCTGCGTTTATCTAATGAGCAAGGCGTGGTGTTTGAACCTCTCTCTTTGACAGGAGATGGGCAGCTAAACTATGTGCCTATCGTCGCGACGTCGGGTACGATTACGTTTACCACTAATCAAGACAATCCTGAGCTCAATGATGAGGTCATCATCTCGTATCAAGAAACGGATAACTCGTCGGTCGAGTTGGTCTCTCAAGTGGTGCTTGAACTGAGTTATGTACCAGACCCTAATAATCCTCTTAAAGATCTAACGTTACCAGACTCTGTACTGGATCAGTTGCTGGTGACAGGGGCGGCCTATGAAGGCAATGGGCGCTGGGTGATCACTGACGAGAGTAATTTCAGTGTCAAAGCACCAGAAGGACTTAACTTTGGTGATATCGATTTAACCGGTACGAATGAGCTCCAGATGACCCTGCACACCCAAGTGGTCGACCCCGGTGATATTGATGCCAATGGTGAACTCCTGGATCCGAATGAATCATCGACTGGTGCTCAGCGCTCAACCAGCGTTGTTATCGCTTTTGCAAAACAGATTATTCCAGGAGATGAGGTGGCCGCAGAGATCGCCATCACAGAAGAGCAGATTGTGACGGCGCAAGAAGATACGGTTGTCAATCTCGGTCAGCAGATGACCACACTGAGCGTGTTGTCGTTGAGCGGCGCTATCGATGGCTCGCCTGATGAGGTCACCTTGGTGTTTGAACCAAGCGTTGAGATAGGAGGTGTTGTTTATCCGATCACGATTCAAGGGGGCGATGTCGATTTCGTTAACGGTAAGTTTGTTTATCAGACGCAATACAATGACGGCGCTTTGGGTTCTATCGATGGGTTGTCGCTTGTGCTGCCAAACGATTACTCCGGTGATTTTCTATTACCGTTTACGGTGATCAGCAAAGATACCACCAGCGGTGATGAAAACGTCGCGTCTGCCAGTGTGATCGTGCAAGTTGCCCCTGTCGCCGATGTGGAGAGTGGTAACAGCGCCAAACCGAGTTTTTCTATCGATGTTCTAGGTTCACTGGACGACGACATGAGCGCGATTGACGCTGATAACAACGGCCAATCCGATGCTATCGGCTATGAAGACAGTTACATCCAGATTGCCGTCACCCACGCCATTGCTGATCAATTGAACGGTGAGACTGAAGGTGGCCAAGAAACCTTGAATCAAGTGATGTTGACGCTGGCCAATTCTAATGTGGGCGCCTTTTATCAAGTGGTCGATGACGGAACAGGTGGTCAAGTTTATCAATGGGTAGGGACGTCGGTGTCATTTGATCAGCGAGCCATCAATGACGGAGCATTAGATACGTTATTGTTTAAACCAGCGTTAAACTATCCGTCTGCGGATGACAATAATCAGGTGCTCGTGAACATTAGTGGTGAAGTTGTCGATAGCGCGGTCTTCAATCAGTTACCATCAACCGGAGAGGCAACCGATAGCCAAACGTTCACCACGTCGGTGAGCTTTGAGGTCATGCCAGTGGTTGATGACGTGATCGTGTCAGGGCCTGGAAACTCGGCGGACACGATAGAGATTGAAGGTAATGAAGATGAGCTGATAGCGCTTAGCGCATCGGGGCCGATCGATATTGCGCTCACCGACGATGATGGCTCCGAGCAGTTTGTGTCGATCAAGTTGACCGGGGTACCCGAGGGATTTTTGCTGCTTGCCGATGCGGATAGTGATTACAGTGTGAAAAACAACGGTGATGGTGTGTGGAGTGTGCGTTTGCCATCGGCGCAGATGACTCATGTGGATTTGAGTGGAATATCACTTCAAGCGCCGAAAGACTTCAGTGGTACGGTGGAGTTCAACCTAACGGTATTTACTCAAGAGTCACTGCTTGGTGTGCCAACGGAAGTGACAGCGCCGCTACCTAAATTCGTCGTTACCGTGAATCCGATAGGCGATGACGTCGACCTCGACAGCACGGATCGCATCGAAGGCTTGGAAGGAGATAACATCGATATCGAGGTAGATGCGTCAGTGATCGACAATGTGTACAGCGCCTCGAGCGTTTCAGGGGTAAATGAAAATGGTCCAGAAACCCTGCGGGTCACCGTCACAGATGTGCCTGAAGGCGCGAGTATTTACTATCCCGATGGCGTGACGCTAGCGCAGTTCGACGACGCGTCACAGACATGGGTGCTCAATATCAATGCGCAGCATCTAGACAAAATCGTGTTCAATTCAGGTGATCGCAACAGCGATAGCCAAAGTGCGACGGCTATCGATAAGCCGTTGACAGTCAAAGTCCAATCGGTAGACAGCGACGCGCAAGGTGTTGAGGTATTAGGCACTCCGGCTGAGTTTTCGGTGATGCTGCTCATCGATGCAGTCAACGATCAGCCAAGGTTTGTTAATGTTTTGGATGTTGACACCTTAGAAGATACATCGGTGGCGCTCAACACTTTGCAGATTGACGATATCGACAGCACGCTTGATGACCCGGATGCTATGTATCATCTCACTCTCAGCGTGGATAAGGGCTCATTGCTGGTGCTCAGTGATGCAGAACTCGTCTATGGCTTGACCACAGTGCAAGGGAGCGACGGTCAATGGATTTTGGAAGGCAAGTTGGCGAATATCAATGCTGCACTTGCGGCGTCTGTGGTCGTCTATCAGCCAGCGGACAATGCGAACGACTTGAATAGTGGTGGTCCTGTTCTCTTCACTGCCGAAGTGAACGATTTAGGTAATTTTGGCTTAGTCGATGATACCAACGCGTCAACCAGTCAGAGTGCACAAACCTCGTTCGCAATTCGAGTCACTGAAGTGAATGATCAGCCTGTCGCGGCCTCGCTGGATCTAGGCACCATGTCTGAAGAAGGCTCGATAGTCATTAGCGCGCAGTCACTGATTGATGCCAGCTCAGATATTGATGGCGATACGCTGAAATTGGTCAACCTTCAATTGATGGAAGGGGAAGGGAACCTGGTTGCAAGCTCTGACGGTTTATCTTGGACTTTTACCGCAGGTGAAAACTACTCTGGGCCTGTGCGGTTTAGCTACACCATCGAAGACAATGGTCAAACCCAAGGCAATGATGACTTTCTTCAAGATACCGCGGAGCTGCAACTGCATGTTCAAGGCGTGAGTGACATACCGACACTGACAATTGCCCCAGAAAATGAGGCAATCAAACACATCACTGCCAGTCAAAGCGTGAGCAACCAAGGTATTGCGTTGCTCGGTATTGTCGCAGCACTCACCGACAGTAGTGAAGAACTGAGCTTGTTGATTGAGGGAGTACCAGAAGGCGCAGTACTAAGTAGCGACAGCGGTACGGTAGTCAACGAGAGTGGGGATTGGTATGCCAGTGCCGATGCGATTAATTCTCTACAAATACAAAACGTTAGCCTAGGTGAGCATTCCTTGACGTTAACCGCAGTATCGACAGAGATTGAAGAGGGCATTGGGATCGACAGCGCTTTCTCTGAACCCATCGAGTTGTCACTGACGGTGGTAGAGGAGGCCAGTGACATTGATGGCTCTTCACAAACCCGTCCTCAGTGGATCATTGCAGGTGACCAAGATACTCAACTGGTCGGGGGCAGTGGTGATGACATCATTGTCAGTGGTTTAGGTTCTGATATTCTCACCGGTGGTCCGGGAATGGACACCTTTGTGTGGAACAGCATTGAAGATGGCGCGGCAGATACGGTCACGGATCTCAATATCGCAGAAGGCGATAGGATTGATTTGAGGGAACTGCTTCCTGAGCTCAAAGCCAATCAGGTGGATATGGATGTGCTGCTCGGTCATATCAATGCCAGACTGGTCGATGATGATGATATCGAGCTGGAGATCCATCCCGAGGGAGAAAACGGTGCGCGTCAAACTGTGACATTAAAAGATCTTGGTCAGCAAATCAGTTTTGCTGAGATGGACTCATCGCAGATTGTCTCCACCCTAATTGAGCGCAATGTGATCATGCACGATTAGCGTCATTAAGCTAGCCAACCGAAAGATTGGCTAGCTTGACGCTGACTTCTTAGGGCTTGGAAGTCAGCTATTTGCTGCGAACGTAAGCGGCGCAGAACGTGACCACCGCCTGATCGATGGCGGCGTCAACCGCATCATCACTAGGTGTTGGCAGATGGCCAAGCAGTTGAGGCCAAAAGATCACCGCTTTGATTGAGCCAATAAATTGATCGATGGCGAGTGGAATGTTGGCGATCTCGAGTATACCTGCGTCGATGCCCTGCTGCGCCCAGCGGTACAAGCCGTAAGAATCCTCAATTGAGGAGAATTTTTCCATCATTAAGGCGGACGTCTCTGCGCAGCGCATACACTCGGTCATCACCATGCGCGCCGTCATCTGGAAATCGTCATTGTTGATGTGACACATCTGTTTGCGTGTGATGGCTTTAAGCTGCTGCTCTATTGCAACAGAAGTGTCAAACTTCAGGTCGTTTTGGTCATCAAAGCGACACATCAGCTTGTCTACAATAACCTCAAACAGGGCATCTTTGTTTGGGTAGTACTTGTAGAGTGTACGTTTTGATACGCCCGCATGGCGAGAAATCCCTTCCATACTCGATTGCTCAAAGCCTTTTTTTGCAAAGACTTCGATGGCGGATTTGATGATATCTTCTTGTTTTATATCGCTTCTAGTGCTCATTAGCCGAACCCAACAAAACTAAAAGTAAACGATAGTGTTTACTTTTATTAGGATAGAACCTAAAGTATACACCATCGTTTACTTTTTTGGGTAGCCAATAGGTCATGAAAATGAGCAACGTGATTAAAGCCTCAGTGATTTCTGCGTTAGGTGTCGTAGGATTAAGTCAATTTAGCAAAGCCAATCCCGATTCAGCCCTCGCTCGTAGCGAGCAACAGCGCGCTGAGCGCATCGCCCAGTCGCCTCAGTTTCAAGGTGGTAAAGTGATCACTAGAATGCCTTCAGTGCCTTCTCCTGAAAGTATGTCTTCAGTGATGTGGACCTTCTTTTTTGAGCGCAGCTCCCTAAAGCCGCAAGGTTCTTTACCCAATAGGCCAGTTGATATCGAACGCTTGAATCAGCGTAGTGAAGAGATGCGTGTCACTTGGCTTGGGCACTCGAGCCTGTTTATCGATATCGACAAAACGCGCATCCTTATCGATCCGGTTTTCGAATACGCTTCCCCGCGCCTAGCGAAGCGATGGTTTGATCGTAATGTGAGCGCGCCAGTCAGCCGTGAATCACTACCTACACCGGATGTGATTGTGATATCCCATGACCACTATGATCACTTAGAAGAGTCGACGGTTCGTTATTACGCTGATAAAGAGGTGTTGTTCTTTGTGCCTCTTGCGGTTGGTCGCCACCTCGAAAAATGGGGCGTACCAGCGGAAAAAATCCAAGAGTTCGACTGGTGGGAGTCTGCTCGCGTGAACGGTGTTGAGCTGATAGCTGCACCCGCTAACCATAACTCAGGCCGCACGGGCTTTGACTCCAATACGACACTCTGGGCCTCTTGGGCAATCAAAGGTCAGCATGGTTCACTGTTTTATAGCGGCGACAGCGCGTATGACGATCATTTTGCTCAAATCGGCCAAAAGTTGGGCCCATTTGACATGGCCTTTATTGAGGTGGCGGCAAACGTTAAAGAGGGCAAAGGCTTCCCTGTTGAAAACTGGGGCCACATGCAGGCCAAACATACCATGCAAGCGTTCTTGGATTTAGAGGCTAAACACCTGTTCCCAGTGCATTGGTCCACGTTTGAGCTGTTTGCTCACAAATGGGATGAGCCGATGACAGACCTGATCGCGGAAGCGAAGTACGCTAACGCCCACTTGGTCACGCCGATGATTGGTGAGACGATTTTGGTCGGTGACGATATTCAAACCAGTTACTGGTGGCAAGAGCCTGTCACCTATCTGGCGAATGCCCAATTGAGCTACCAAAATTAGTCTGCGATCATCGCCTAACTTGTAGCTAAAAGCCTGCATTTTGCAGGCTTTTTGTATTTCTGGATGGTCAAACTTGTTCGTCCGGGCCAATTAAGGGTGTTTGATTGGCGTCTATTTTGAGCGTTTGGGTTGGGAAGGCGATATCCGCTCCGTGACGATGGACGATTTCTAAAATCTGCAACAGCACATCTTGCTTTACTTTGTGAAAGCGAATCCAATTGACGGTTTTCGTAAAGGTGTAAACCATGATGGTGAGTGATGAGGGAGCAAAGCCATTAAAGTTAACAATCAAGGTCTGTTTTGCGTCAATATCTGGGTGATTTTGCAGCATGCTTTTGATGTCATTGGCGATCGGTTCGAGTTTGGTGCTGTCGTCATAGCGAATGCCGATGTTCTCGTGAATCCGACGGTTGAGCATGCGAGATGGGTTCTCCACTACAATACTGCTGAACACGGAGTTGGGCACATAGAGAGGACGTTTATCGAAGGTTCGGATGATGGTCATACGCCAACCAATTCGCTCGACGGTACCTTCAATCTCTCTGTCTGGGGAACGCACCCAATCGCCGACTTTAAATGGGCGGTCAAAGTAAATCATCATGCCGCCAAAGAAGTTTGACAGCAGATCTTTTGCGGCAAAACCGACCACTAAACCACCGACACCACCAAAGGTAAGTAAGCCTGATAAGCTTAGGCCGAATGTTTGCACAACGGTGAGTGCGCCAATGACGACAAAGAACAGGCGCGTCACTTTAGCGATGGCTTGTACCGTGGTTTCATCACGCTTCTTTTGTTTGAGAATGTACTCTTCAACATTGCTTATGAGACGCATCACTACCCAGATGAAGATACCCACAACGAGAAAATGCTTTAATGTGCTTAACCAGTTGAGGTTAGAGTCAGTTTGCTCTTGCAAGACAAAGCCGAGAGAGATGGTCGCAGGCCAACACCAAATCAGCGTGCTAACGGGTGTTTTGAGCGCTGAAAGCACGAGGTCATCCCAATGGAAATGCGTTTTCTCCACTAAGACTTCTAAGCGCCCATACACCAGACGCCAGACTATCCAAGCGACAAAACTGGCGAGTGTGATGAAAATAACATTGCTGTTCCACTCTTTGATAAACAGCAGCACATCCTGTTGCCAAGCTAAGACTAACTCATTCATTTTATTTATCTTTGGGTTATGTGCAGAGGGTTCAGTATAGAGGTTTGGGTGAGCTGTGAAAACCAGCCGAATGTCAGAGTTTATTGACTGCTGAAATGATCGGAGAGTGCCGTACGTCGGTGCTTGGCCGCGCCGCCACCTTCTAAATCGACCGTATCTTCATAGCCCTCTTTGATAAAGCGTTGCGTGGGGCTGTTGGGCTCGAGTCGTTTCAATTGCGGAGAGCTGAAAGTGCCTGCAATTTGGTAAATGGACTTACCGCCCCCTGTGGTGACGAAGACTTTTTTGCCATCAAACTCGAAATCTGTTGCCACTAATCGGTCGTTACGAAATACCCCTTCGCTACTGAGCGTCAGTATTTCGGTATTGTAGGTGGGGGCACCAATTTCTATCCAGCGGCCGTAGACATGTTTAGGGTGCACATAGTCTTGATAACTCACATACAAGAGTGCGGAAAAGCCGAGCGCTAAACCGATGATCACAACGGGCAATACCACTTTAAAGATGGATACTTTGTTCATAGTTTCGCTTCGATCTTGTGTGAATAAACAACGCTCTACCAGTCTAACCCCTCGCTCGCCAGTTCGATATCTCAAATGAGACCAATTCAGAACTTAGACAAAAAAGTTTGATCTTTAGCCAAATAATGATGCTTTGATAAGCGGTGTCGCAATAGGAATCCAATAAGTATAGCGTTCGATGCGTTGGCGTGATGATGCAGTGGAAAGTCGGCAAAGGAAATGCTTGCTCTGTCGGGCGGTTTCGTATAAAAGTTTCACTCCATCAATGATAATCGAGTCGTTATTCAAGGAGAGAATCGTGATCAAAGTCAACTCGTACTTCGAAGGGAACGTTCAGTCGTTAGGGTTTAATCAGCAAGGTGAAGCGTCGAGTGTCGGTGTCATGCTCGCGGGTGAGTACACCTTCGGTACAGCAGCACCAGAGCGCATGACAGTGGTGAAAGGGGCATTGACCATCAAACGTGTGGGTGATGCAGACTGGACAACCTATTCCAGCGGCGAGTCATTTGACGTGGCGGGCGACTCTTCGTTTGATCTGCAAGTCAAAGAGGCGACGGCCTACCTGTGTGAATATCTCTGATGCAGTGAGAACCGTATTGGTCTAGATTTGAAACCACGCAATGGCGTGGTTTTTTTGTCTCTGCGCCAAAATGATAACGGTTGTTTCGAAAAATCCGAAAGGATAGTCAGTTATTATCAGTTTAATCACGACAGCCATGAACTATACTCATTAGTATGCCGTGATGCATCGTGAGGAGGTGACTATGGCCGTTGTACCCAAACACAAAGACCAGAATAGCCGTTACGATCCCAGCCAGGATTTAACCGCCGACCAGCTTCATCGCTTTGGTAAAGCGGCTAGCAAAGCGCATGAAAGGCGTAAAGAGCTGGCAGAGAGCGGTTCGGTAGTGTCCGCTGCGCGCGCTGCGAAGGATGCGGCATTTCGCCCTGTCTATCGTCCTAAAAAAGACAAACCCAATACCGTTCGTTATGCCGTGTGGCTAGTGGTTGTGATGGTATTCAGTTTGTGGTTGATGTACATGTCTCGTTAAATTCACTTCTCATCCAATTACGCAGAATCAACACGTGCTCGTTTTTGAGTTTTTCTTTCGCGCAAGCAAAGTAGAAAGCTTGATGCGGATTGAGCACAGGTTGGCCAATTTCGACCAAATACCCCAATTTAATGTCATCTCGAACGAACATTCGGTGCGTAACCAACACGCCCAAGTGACGTGTTGCGGCCTGTACGGCTTGGATGGATGCGCTAAAGCTCAGATTCTTGGCGAAGGTGGGCAGAGCAAGTTGATGGGCTTCAGACCATATTTGCCAGTCGTTTTTGCGTCGATCGTTGAGCGCGACAATGGCGGGTTGTTGAGTGAGAATGACCGCGGGATCCATCAAATGCGCATCCTCAACGTCACCGGCATAACACTGCCTAGCGACCTCTGGACTGGCGACCAGTACAAGTTCGTCATCGGCGAGTTTTTCACAGTAGTAGTCCTGCCAATCGCTGGTATTGCCATGAATGAGCGCCACATCCACCCCTTCTTCTTCTAAAACGAATTGACCAATCAATGTGGAAATACGGATATCAATATCGGGCGCGTGTTGATTGAACTGGCTTACCCGCGGGATCCACCAGTGCATAGCAAGCGAGTTAACCATGTTGAGGGTCAGACGGTTGCTATGGCGATTGGCTAAAAGGTGCGACGTGGCCGCGACGATCTCTTCCAGTGCTGGTGCCACGCGGCGATAGTATTGCCGTCCCGCTGAGTTGAGAACCACTTGACGACCAACGCGAGTAAATAGAGGTTGCTCCAGTTGCTGCTCGAGGGTTTTTATCGCCTGACTGATAGCGGAATGACTGACATACAAGGCTTTAGCGGCAGCCGTCATACTCCCGGTTTCGGCAACGGCAACAAACGCATATAAGGATTTCATCGGAGCAACTATTTTCATGTGTAAGTTTTTCTAACAGTTAATGTTGTGATTACTCGTTATTCATTGCTGAAAAAGGTCGATAGACTGGGCGCAGATAACGGAGGAATAATGAAAACAACACAAGACATCTCTGCATCACCTGTCCTTTTTATGTTGGCCTCTACCTTCAGTTTGTCACTGACTGGGCTAATGTCAAAACTTTTAACAGATTCTATCGCGCCGAGCGCGCTGAGTTTTTTGCGTTTTGCGGTGCCTGCGCTGCTGATTGGGTTAATGACCAGTCGGTCGTCATGGGCGTTGCCTTGCGGACAAGTACGAAAAGCATTGTGGGTACGTGCGCTGTGTATTGCTGCGTGTCAGATCTGTTTTATCTACGCCCTGAGCCATCTCAGTTTGGTTGAAAGTGTGGTGCTGTTTGGTACCGGGCCGCTGTTTATCCCCGTGTTGGAAAAACTCACTTTTCGCACTGCTATTGGAGCAAAGGCGCTGTGGGGACTCACGTTCACATTTGTAGGTGTGGTATTGCTTGCTGGGGAGTGGGGAGCGCTGACCTTCAAACCGGCGTTATTGGTTGGGTTACTGGCCGGTCTTTTTAATGCGGGCTCGCAGCTCAGTTTGTACCGAGTCAGTCATTCGTCGATGAGCAGTTTGGCGATTAATCTTTGGACCTTCGTGTTTGCGGCTTTGCTGGTTGCCCCCTATTTGATTTGGCAAGCGGTCACATCTGCGCCGCTTGTTTCTCCTCTGACTGGATATTCGCTCCATTGGGGCTGGGGCTTACTGGCTTTGTTGATCGTGTTGATGTCACTGCTGATCATTAACACTCAGGTATTTCGAGCCAAGGCGTACCGTTTAGCGGCTTCGGGCTCTCAACTTGCTCCGCTTATTTTCACCAATTTAATCTTTTCCACCCTATGGCAATGGGCCTTTTATGATGAGCATTACCATCTATGGCAGTGGATTGGCCTGTCGATTATCGTTCTCGCTAACGTTATGGTGGTGCTAGCACCTTACTGGCAGAATAAAAAGCCCAAGCTGTTATGGAATAGATAGTCCTTAGGAATAATGGCGCAATGTAAACCGAGAGCCCCTAGTTAATCGATGATGGCTTGATGCGCAAGCCATAAGGCAGCGCACTGAACACCGATTTGTGACGCGACGGTATTGGAGCCTCATTCACGCCTTGCCAGTCAAGTAGCATAATAGCCAATACGTTGCGATGTTCACCGTAGGTCAAATCAAAATCACCGCTGACTGAAGCGATCATACCGCGCTCAGCATTGATGGATTGTTGAATCGCGGCGCGCGTTTTATCGACAACAGGATCATCCTCAAGCCCCGCCAGTAAAAAGGCGATGCCCACTTCGGCGATAATGTCCTCTTTGGTACGAGCTAAAATGGTGTCGATGTTCTCGCGTAGATAGTGGTAAATCCACTCATGCTGTTTCTCGTCAACCGCGTGCTGATAGTAGTGTGATGCGGCAAAAATGATGTGCGTCATACCGTAGATTTTATTGCCGTATTGTTGATTGGATAAGGCAGCGTCTTCGGCATCTGGGTAGGTGCTTCGAAAGGTCTGTGTAAATGCCTCAACCACATCTTGCTCTTCGAGTTGTTGTAGCCAATAGACTTGATTGGCCAGTTGGGCTGCCCACGCTTTGATCATGTCTGGGTCGGTGACATAGCGTTTGAAATCGTAGCGACGAATCACGTTTCGTAGCGCGCTATCATCCAGATGCTCTAAATGATATTCGTTGGCGCGAGCCAGAGAGCCGAGCAGGTCGACACCCAGGTAAATGTACTCAGGGTAGCGCTTAGTCATTTGGTAACGGCGTTGACTGCGCTCATCTGAATCCCCCTCATAGCTGCGATTGCGCTTTTGGGCGTAGGCCATGATTTGCTCTGGAGTGTGTACTTGCGCTGCAAATCGGTTGAGTCGACTCGCCACCCTTGCCATATCGCTCCACACTGCGGCTGCGTATTGGTCATCAAGCGTTTGGCGATACATTCTCAAACCGTAGTGGCCTTCTTTAAAGGCTGGCAAAGTGTAAAGTTTACGCTCGTAAGTTTGGCGGATAACCTCTGCCGACTGCTCGTACGTCATCGTTTGAGCGTGAAGCAGCGTACTCAAAGTGGTTATGCACAAAATAAGCAAAGTGGCAGGGAGTCGCATTCATGTGTCCTTACAATCGGATAACGAGACAAAAACGGTGAGCGTGGAGTAAAACAAACATTCTTCAATGTTATGTAAGCGCCCCGTCAAATGAAGGCGAATAATACGTGAGATGAGGTAAAGCACCAGCGATGGAGAGGAGAGGGTGAGAAAGTGACGTCTTTGTTGTTAATTTAGCTATCATTAAATTAACAAGTGTGAATGAAGCGACTGAAAATATTAACAAAGGTGTGTAACCTTATGGGCAATACTGGTAATAACTACTATTTGCGTCAATAATAAATCACTGATCTTTATGTTTTTATTTTTATGTGTCTTAAAGCCATAGGAGGCTGAGTGAAATCAAGCTTTGGTAGGCAGTGGCCAGTCTATCTCCTGTTTATGCTGTTGTGTGTTTGCTCCGTGACTTTGGTGGAGTTCCTAGACCGCAGCCAAAAGAGTTTTCTGCGCGATAGTATGTTAGCGCGAGCGAAAGAAGAGTTGTCCATTATTCGCTCAGAGATTGAAGCGTCAATCGTGTCCGATATTTATGTGGCTAACGGCCTCTCTTCTTTGGTTGCTGCCAATCCTGACTTTGACTTTTCTGGTTGGGATTTAATCGCATCGAGCATTATGCGCCGCAGTAATAATGTCATGGTCGTCGCACTGGCACCGGATGATGTTATCCAATACATCTACCCGCTAGATGGTAATGAAAAAGCCGTAGGTTTGGTGTATCAATCGATTCCAGAGCAATGGCGTACCGTACGAAAAGCGCAGCAATTACAAGAAATTTTCATTGCCGGCCCCGTCGATCTCGTGCAAGGCGGACAAGGATTGATTGCACGCGTGCCGATTTTTATGGACCCTCCCTACAACAGCAAGTATTGGGGAGTGTGCAGTGTGGTCATGTCACTTGAGTCTCTCTATCAACAAGTCGGGGTGGAAGCGTTTGAATACAAATACCACCTAGCGATGCGAGGGGTAGACTCTTCTGGTGAAGAAGGCGAGATTTTCTACGGCAGCCAAGCGGTATTTGATGACGCATTTTCTGAAGAGATCGTACGCTTCCCCTATGGGAGCTGGCAAATTGCTGCGTCAGAGAAAACCGATTTGCTCGCCACTATTGAGTGGTATCGTGTTAACGCCGTGCGCATTTTAGGGTACCCGATGACCATGCTGCTTTTGTTCGCGTTCTCTACTATCTATCGA
The DNA here is from genome assembly GCF_059834005.1 of Vibrio sp. R12-SW3-ISO1. NCBI lineage: Bacteria > Pseudomonadati > Pseudomonadota > Gammaproteobacteria > Vibrionales > Vibrionaceae > Vibrio > Vibrio sp. R12-SW3-ISO1. Next base: position 150,570 of record NZ_JCBDGK010000040.1, on the reverse strand, counting down.
TTGTATGACAATGCACACAAACGCTCCCTGCAAGATGAGCTCACTGGGCTGCCCAATCGTCGCTACTTTATGTACTCACTCCAGCAGCAGTTTGATCTGGTCTCAAAAGACGAGAAAAAAGGCGGCTTTGCTCTTTTGAATATCGACCTAGATGGCTTTAAGTTCATTAATGACACCTACGGGCATGCCGCGGGCGATAAGGTGCTGGTGGCGGTGGCTGAGCGTTTGGTTAGCACGTTGCGCGCCTCGGACACTGTAGCTCGGGTTGGCGGGGATGAGTTTTTAGCTATGCTACCACGTGTCAATCGTGAAGAGGACGTAGACCGCATTCGCACGGAGTTAACTAAAGTGATTGCCCGAAACCCAATCATATATGAGCAGCACTTGATCACAATAGAGGTGAGTATCGGCCACGCGATGTACAACGCGAATATGCGCAATATTAATCAGCTGCTCAAGCTCGCGGATAGCAGTATGTATGACATCAAACGCCATCACCGCAAGGGATTCGGCACGTCTTAGAGGTGGATGATGAAGAACTTGACTCAATGGCTAGCGGCGTACGGTGAGAGCCATCAAAACCCGATTAATCAGAAAATTCATAAAGTGGCTGTGCCGGGTATTTTCTTGTCGGTCGTTGGGCTGATTTGGTCACTGCCGAGTTTGGAGTTGTATGGGCTCCGTCTCAATTGGGTTTGGGTGGCCGCACTCCCTGTGATGATGTTCTATTTTCGCTTGTCGCTTAGCGTGTTTATTATGATGCTAGGCTTCCTTCTCGCGTGTATTGCGTTAATTTGGTCTCTGGAGATCATGAGGGCGCCGGTGTTGCTTGTCTCCATAGCACTGTTTGCGGTGCTCTGGATAGCACAATTTATTGGTCATAAGATCGAAGGGAAGAAGCCGTCGTTTTTCGAAGATATCCAATTTCTTCTGATTGGACCGATTTGGGTATTTCGTAAACGCTAGTCGATGATTCTATCCCTTGTTCTCTGCGCCGCCTAACCAATGTTGGGCGGCGCTTTTTTGATCTCTGGGAAACTCGATGCGTCATGGTTTGCATTTTGCAATGATTAATACTTTCGCAAAACGCAATTATTCTTATTTTGCTTGACGATTATGTGTTCTGTTTGCATGAAACTGATGACGAAGTGAGCGAAGTGATTGATTTTTGGTTAACTTAAAAGTTGGCACGGTTACTGCTTTATTTATAGTGACCCTTATTAAGCCAAGGGTCACCTAGCCAACTGACGTTGTTAGTGAATACGATTTTGTTCACAATCATATACAGCCAATCACACCGATTTGTGGTTGGCTTTTTTCTTTCTGTCTCGCCTTTCTGTCTCGAATGGGTTTCTTCAACCTCTATTCACCACCTTGGCAATTTTCATAACAGCTTGGTTTCCTCGGACACACGGCACCTCGTGAGCATATCACGCGCGCATCTGACTGAATGCCTCGCTCAATCCAGTTAATGTTGAGTATTTTAGCAATGGTGGTGAATTCACGGCTGATATGACGTGGAATGGGGGCGCTGCCACCCTGACTGACGCATAAACTTTTGAGTTCCTGAGCGATATCGTGTGAATTCCCGCCCTGAGCATCAATGGCTGGGTTAAGATCGATGCCTGCGCACAAGACGCGGTTGTTCCCTGCAGGATCGGTCATGTTGACTGACTCACAGCAGTAAATTCTTGGCTCATCCCCGACGTTGAGAATAGAGATCTGCGCAGAGCTACCTTGTTGTGGCTCAGACAAGCGGCGGAAAACAGCCCAGTGCTGACACGGGTCATTGACCTTACGCATGTTGCCCCAAGGAAGCGGGATCCCGTTACCACGATAGACCGCTTTAAGCTTGTTTTGTCCGTACGCATCAAAATAGTGCCAGTGAGGATAGGGCGAAACCACGGTCATACGACGCATCGCAACTGATGGTGATACGCCTGCTTTGAGGTGGACGTCAATCTCATACCCGCTGCGGTCTAGTAATTGTCGGAAAGGGACTTTAGGGCAAAGTAGCGCGCCCGCAAAAAAACTCGACTCAAAATCACGCCACGCTTGCAAAATGTCTTGCGAGTTGAGCTCTGAGCTCGGCGTGGTTTGGTTGTAGTCCTCCCAACTGTTGGCATGCCCCACCGTCAGTACGCTTTTCAACCCTTCTTTGCTGTGCAGAACACAATGGCCGATATAGACCGCCAAATCATACTTAAGGCGAGTCGGATACTCTTTGAGGATTTCATTAAGGAACAGAGTTCCGGGCGGTTCAAAGAAGGATGTCACGACTTGCTTGGCGTTAATCCCAAGCTCATCCACCACATCTTGTGGTGCGCGTTTGACCCAGCGAATGGTGAGCCCAAGGCTTCGGGCAATGCCCATCAAATCTTCCGCTGAGAGGTTGAGGCGTTTGAGGCCCACTTCTTCTGCTGCACGTTCGAGATCAGGAAAGTGGTTTTGATGGCTCTCTTGATGAGCTCGGATCAGCAAATGAGCAAACTGGCGGCCTGTAATGCCGGTTTGCGAGAGCATCTCCGGAATGGCGATTTGGAGAATTTCATTCGAGAATAGAAAGCTCGGCTCTAGGGCCATGCCGCTGATCCCGCCGCGATTGCCTTTATCAGGCGTGATGTCGGCCTGCTCTGGTTCGTCATCTAAGAACCAAGCGGGATCTTTTTGGAAAACTTGTGCAATGACCTCCAGCATATCAATGCTGGGCACGCGTTTTCCTCGTTCAATCATTGAAAGGTAAGAGACCGACGGTGCGTATTCAGGGCTGACTCTCACACAGCGTGCAGAGAGATCCTCCATAGTTAAGTGGTTGCGTTTTCTCAGGTTTCTAATTTTAGTCCCGAGGAAATGGGATTGGCGAATCAAGCTTTTTGACACTGGCATTTTGTAAAATTCACATTGTAAAATTTTTGTTGTGAAATTGTAGTAAAAAATTCACTAGTATACAAAGTAAGCAAAGTCACAAATTTGCAACTTATTAAACGCGAGTTTGAAATATTTGCTCTAGGACATGATGCTGTGAAATATCCGTGAGGGAAACACTATGAATATGCTGACATTCGATAAGACAGAAATCCAAAATCAAAACCGCCCTTTTATCGCTGAAGCAGTCTTCGCGGTAGAAACCATCAACGCTAATCAAGCAAGTGAAAAGCAAACCAAATCGAAGCAGCTGCTCGATAGACTGTTCCCCCTAGAAAATGGGTCGCACAAAAATGTCACAGCGTACGTGATCGACTATCGACACGTTATGGCGTACTTCAAAGATGGGAGTCACAGTGGTCTCAAGCATCCTAAACACTTTGTTGCTTACACAGGAAGTAAAGAGACGCCTGCCTCCTTACTGCTTCGTGATGGGACTGGCAGCCATGTTGAAGTGACCTTTGGTCATCACAAAGGGACAGGTTGTGTGGAGCTCGTGTGTATCGATGACATCCAGCTTGAAACCTGCACCATGTTCCCTCACGAAATGGGCGAGATGTCGGCAATGCGTCACTGGATTAGCCTGGTAAAAGGCGATGAGAAGGGTAAACCACAAGCGTGTACAGAAGAGAAAGAGTACACAGCGAAAAATGGCGACGATTACCAATTAGGCTGTTGCTACACTATGGGCAACTAAGCGCCACTCTAGTACAAAGTCAAAAAAGGATACGTCATGCGTATCCTTTTTAGGTTATTGGGTTTGGCTTTTGAGCCACACTGCTAAAAATGAAGTTGAATGACAGACGTGACAACGGCACCTGGACGGCGAACTCCTTCAATTTCGACTTTTATCTCGCGCTCCACCTCTAATCCTTTACGGATCGGCGTGACCTTAGACAAAGTACTGACCGCACGGACTCGGTTGCCAGCTTTGACAGGGTAAGGGAAACGCACTTGGTTCAACCCAATGTTGACGACCATCTTAGCCGTCGGGAATAGGTTGTTGTCTGGATCGACACTGTCGGTCAATTTTGGCAGCAGAGCCAAGGTCAGAAAACCGTGAGCGATGGTTGTTTTGAATGGCGATTCACTGGCTGCACGCTCAGGATCGGTATGGATCCACTGCATGTCTTCCGTAACCAGACCAAATTGGTTGATGCGCTCTTGTGAGACATCGAGCCATTCACCCGTATGAATGATCTCACCTAATTGAGTCTGTAGTTCATCAAACACAGCTTGGGCTTGCGGTTTAAGTTCGATTGGCTTCTCAACAGGCTCAGATGCCTCATCGTTCACCGCGGGTTGTTGAAGATCGCGCAGTCGAGTGAACAATTGACGGTTATTGGCCTTGCTTAAAAAGTCTCCCCAGTACTCACGTACCGCAGGCGACATCCATTGCATGAGATCAGAATGATGCTTTGAAATTGACTCACCACGATGTTTGAACAAGTCAGCAACTTTCATAACAGCCTCGAATTTATACAGAATACCTAACGAATTCTCTAATTTTGAATTAGTTCACATTATTGTTCAAATACTTTCGGGCGCACATGTGTTAACTGAACAGTGTTTTAATTAATAAATTCAAATAATTAACAATAAAACACTATTTTATTGGCTCATTAAAATTAGAGCTACAACACTAGTGTTTCAAACCAATGACCCCGTTAATTGGCTAAAAAATCACAGTAGAGAGACAGTTTTTGCTCACATTGTCATCACTCGAACAATTCAAAGCAAATTAGCACTTTACAACCTTTCTCCAAGTACCTAATATACGCCTCACCGACGGAGAGATGGCTGAGTGGTTGAAAGCACCGGTCTTGAAAACCGGCATACGTTAATAGCGTATCTAGGGTTCAAATCCCTATCTCTCCGCCACTATTCTAGAAAAAACCGCTGTTTTTACAGCGGTTTTTTCGTTTCTGGGATCTGGTTTTTCTTTTCGAGACACTCTATGTTGAATGGAGTAAGTACCATAGGAAAGGGAACGCATGCCGCTTAGACCATTCAACAAAGGTGACATTGATCAACTCATTGCTTGGATCGATTCTTCTTCGCTCAATTACCAATGGGGCGGGCCTACCTATCAATTCCCCCTCACGAAAAGACAGATCGTTAGACACATTAAACGTCAAGAAGTGACGCCATTTCTCTACGAACGTGATGATCAGAGCGTTGGTGTTGCCGAACTGTTTTTTGTTGAAGAGGAGCACTATCGTATATGCCGAGTGTTTGTCAGTGATTCACACAGAGGCCAAGGCGTGGCCAAGCAGATGCTTAAGGCGCTGATCATTCACGCGGCGACAACACTGATGGCCCGAAAACTCTCTCTGGTTGTGTTTGCACACAATCACCCCGCTATCCGCTGTTATCAGTCCCTTGGTTTCGAAACGGTGTCGTTTGAGCAAGGTGCACGAAAGCATGAAGGTGTGTCTTGGGATTTGATCAAAATGGAAAAATACTTAGATCATAAAATTGACCAAGCGCGTTAGCACTTGGTCATTATGATTATCGCTTAGTTCACCACTTCAGACCAAGCGAGCACGCCACGCACGGCGCGTTTCCAACCACTGTAGCGGGCTTCACGTTTCTCCGGATCATCGTGAGGGATAAAGGTATGATCGATTTCGGCTTTGTTGGAGACTTCCTCCAAACCATCCCAGAATCCGACCGCAATACCGGCTAAGTATGCGGCGCCTAGTGCGGTCACTTCAGTCACTTTTGGTCGCTGAACTTGGGTGTTCAAGATATCAGCTTGGAATTGCATCAAGAAGTTGTTCGCCACAGCGCCGCCATCGACGCGCAGTGTGGAGAGTTTGATGCCAGAATCGGCTTGCATCGCATCAATCACATCGCGGCTTTGATAGGCGATACTCTCCAGCGTGGCACGAATGATGTGATTCGAACCTGTGCCTCGTGTCATTCCGACAATGGTGCCGCGAGCATACGCATCCCAATATGGCGCACCCAACCCAGTAAACGCAGGCACCACGTACACGCCATTGGATGAGTCTACTTTGGTCGCGAAGTACTCAGAATCGTGGGCATCTTCGAGCAGTTTCATTTCATCTCTGAGCCACTGAATCGATGCGCCGCCCATAAAGACTGAGCCTTCGAGTGCGTAGGCGACTTCACCTTTTGGCCCGCAAGCAAGGGTCGTGAGGAGGCCATTTTTCGAGGTGACTTTCTCATGACCGGTATTCATCAGTAGGAAGCAGCCGGTTCCGTAGGTATTCTTGGTTTGGCCGGGCTCGACACACATTTGACCAAATAGCGCCGCTTGTTGATCGCCAGCGATACCGGCAATAGGGATGCGAGTGCCGCCTTTACCGCCAATATTAGTTTTGCCATACACTTCTGAGGACGGTCTCACCTCAGGCATCATGGATAGGGGGATGTTGAACTCTTGCAAGATGCGTTCATCCCACTCAAGGGTGTTGATATTAAACAACATGGTACGAGAGGCGTTGGTGTAATCGGTGACGTGCACACGCCCTTGAGTCATCTTCCAAACCAGCCAGGTATCAACGGTGCCAAACAGCAACTTCCCTTCGTTCGCCAGATCGCGGGCGCCTTCAACATTGTCGAGAATCCATTTGACTTTGGTGCCGGAAAAATACGGGTCTAACACCAGGCCAGTGTTCTCTTTGATGTAGCTTTCAAGGCCGGAACGTTGCTTCAACTCTTTGCACAAGTTGGCTGTACGACGACATTGCCAGACAATCGCATTGTAGATGGGGGCACCGGTCTCTTTGTTCCATACCACGGTGGTTTCACGCTGATTGGTGATACCAATCGCGGCGACCTGATCTGAGGTGATGCCTTTTTGCCCTAGCGCTTCGATGAGTGTCGAGCTCTGTGTGGCATAGATTTCCAGTGGGTCATGCTCTACCCAGCCGGCTTCGGGATAAATTTGCGTGAATTCGCGCTGTGCGACGCTGACGATGTTGGCGTCGTGATCCAGTACAACGGCGCGAGAACTGGTAGTTCCTTGGTCAAGAGCAACAATATATTGAGTAGTCATGGGGTAATCCTTGTTATCACGTTATGCTTTTTTGTAGGTAGACCTTGTCGAGTTGACGAGGCACCGCGTGCATCATGGGTGCACTTCATTATCTTCAACGACGCAATCATCACATTGCGCTGGGCTGGTGCAGCCGCCATCGTCGGGGAGGTACGCGCCGATGACTTTCGGGTACAGCCAACCGCCAAAGCAGGCGCCAGCGATGGGAGCGATGATGGGGACGATGAAATAAGGAATCTCTTTCGCGCCAGTGAGAGCGTAGTCCCAGCCCGCTAAGAAAGAGAACAGTTTAGGACCGAAATCGCGCGCGGGATTCATCGCAAAGCCGGTCAAGGGACCTAATGAGCCGCCAATCGTTGCGACCAGTAAGCCAATCAATAGCGGCACCATCGCTCCGCGAGATTCACCACCGTTGTTGGAATCACCAAAGGCCAAAATGCCAAACATCAGCACGGCGGTGATGGAAAATTCCACGGCCATCGCACCGCCAAAGGAGAGCGATGGGTTAGGGAAGGTGGAGAAAATACCGGCGGTCGCCAGCGCTTCGGGCGTGTCTCTTGCGATGCCGTTGGCCAGTTCCCATTCGACGAACAGATTGCCATATAAGCCATAGATGAGCGCCGCCGCGCAAAACGCGCCAGCGATTTGTGAGCCGATGTAGGGGATGACTTTGTGTTTTTCAAATCCATGGAAAGCCGCAAGCGCGATGGTCACCGCTGGGTTAATATGCGCGCCCGATACACCTGCGGTGCAGTACACTGCAAGAGCGACCGCCATGCCCCATACAATGCTCACTTCCCACTGACCAAATTGAGCGCCTGTCAGTACTAACGCTGCCACGCAGCCCACCCCCCAGAAAATGAGTAATCCGGTTCCTATAAACTCGGCAATACACTGCCCTAATAGAGTGTGATCTTTACGTATAGCCATAATGATGTCCTTAAGGTTGGATGTTGGTTCGGTACAACAAAAACCGATTGAGCGCGAGTGAGTGTATAGAAAAGGTTGGATATGAAACGGTACTTCGCTCTCATATGAAGTTAATTTGAGCGAAAATGTTTTTATTTTGTTCGTTTTTGTTATCTATTCCACATAAATATCATGGTTAATTGGTGGTGTTAACTAATAGTTAATCTTGGATTACGTAGAAATACGCGCTTATAGTACTTTAATATTAGTATTTTACCTGATTATTCACCAGCTGTTCATTAAAACTATCAATTCTTCTCTTACTTCATCTATGTTGTGAAAATACTCAATTAATGCTCGTTCGAGCATTTGTGAGTATGATCTCGAAACGATAGCCACAAACCGTGCGAAACTAAAAGCAGAATAGACAAACGGGAGTCGGCGATGGCAACGCGATTTGAAACTCAGGTGGTCATTATTGGCGGCGGCGCAACGGGAGCAGGGATCATGCGTGACTGCGCGTTGCGCGGCATCGATTGTATTTTGGTCGAGCGTGATGATTTGGCTGCGGGCACTTCGGGGCGCAATCACGGTTTACTCCATTCCGGTGCGCGTTATGCGGTGACGGATGCGCATTCGGCGAGAGAGTGCATTCAAGAAAATCGGATCCTTAAACGCATTGCGCGCCATTGTGTTGAAGACAGCAGCGGGTTATTTATCTCATTACCAGAAGATGGTCTTGAGTACCAAAAAACCTTTGTCGACGCATGCCAAGCCGCTGACATAGAGACAAGACTTCTCAGTGCTAAAGAGGCGCTTAAACTGGAACCCAATGCAAATCCAAGCCTGCTCGGCGCGGTGCAAGTGCCCGATGGCACTTTGGATCCGTTTCGTTTGTGTGCCGCCAATGTGCTTGATGCCAAAGATCACGGCGCGCGTTTATTTACCCATACTCAGGTCACGTCGCTTATTCGAGTTGCAGATCAAGTGCTGGGTGTACGCTGCCAAAGTAGACGCTCGGGCGAGTCTTTTGAGATCTGGGCTGATCAGGTGGTCAATGCTGCGGGCATTTGGGGGCAGACTATTTGCGAATACGCCGATCTCAATATCACCATGTTCCCAGCGAAAGGTTCGCTGTTGGTGCTCGATTATCGCATCAATAATGTGGTGCTGAATAGGTGTCGCCAGCCCGCTGACGCCGACATCCTGATCCCCGCCGATACGATTTCGCTCATTGGCACTACGTCAGAGCACATTGATTACGATCAGATCGATCGCCTAGAAGTGAGCGCTAAAGAAGTGGATTTGCTATTAGAAGAAGGGGCGAAACTTGCGCCGATCATGGCGCACAGTCGTGTGCTGCGCGCTTATGCGGGGGTGCGTCCTTTGGTCTCCTTGGATGACAATGGCAGTGGCCGCAATATCAGCCGTGGTATTGTGTTGGTGGACCATGAAAGTCGCGACGGCCTAAAAGGCTTCACGACCATTACCGGTGGTAAGTTGATGACCTACCGCTTGATGGCCCAAATGACCACGGATTTGATTGCCACTAAATTAGGTCATGTGGCGGAGTGTGACACTCACCGCCGTCCGCTGCCCGGCTCTGAACCTCCTCAAACCGCTAAGCGTCGCCATGCATTGCAGGCCAAACCGGCAGAATTAGCCGCGGTGGATCGCCACGGTCAACGCGTTATCAGCTATCTCATGAAAACCCCGCAAAGCCAAAGTGTGATATGTGAGTGTGAAATGGTCACCAGTGGCGAAATCGAATACGCGATTAAAGAGCTTGATGTTCACAACCTAACCGATCTTCGCCGCCGGACGCGTCTTGGAATGGGACCCTGCCAAGGGGAGCTTTGCACCTACCGCGCGGCGGGTCTTTTCGATGAGTTTACCCAATGCAGCGGAATAGAATCAGGCGAACTGTTGGTCGAGTTTCTTGAAGAGCGCTGGAAAGGGGTGAAACCGATTTTATGGGGAGATGCGCTGCGTGAGGCCGAGTTCAGTTATTGGGTCTACCAGGGCCTATTGGGTATCGAACCCACCGACTATAACGCACAGTTAACCCGCAGCGAGGAGGCGACAGATGCTCAATTATGATGTGGTTGTGATGGGCGCAGGACTATCCGGTCTAAGTGCTGCACTGCGCTGTTTGCAATTGGGCCTTAAGACAGCGGTGGTCTCTAGTGGGCAAAGTGCGATGCATTTTTCATCAGGCTCGATTGATCTGCTCGCCCACTCGCCAGTGACGGGGCAGGCGGTGCGCTTACCGTACCCCGCGATAGACGAACTGACGCAAGCTTGCCCAATGCATCCCTACGCTAAATTAGGCGCAGACAAAGTGCGACAAGCGATGCAATGGTTCGGCGCTATGATGGCTGAGCAAGGCTTGCCGATGCGCACCTTAAGTCAAGAAGAAAACCACTTGAGACTCACAACGGTGGGCACGCTTAAACCGACGTGGTTTTCTCAGCCTTATGCGTTGTGTACGGATTTTGATGGGTCAGCGCTTAGCGCTTTTCACCGAATTACTGTGGTATCGATAGCGGGCTTTCGAGATTTTCACCCTAACATGACTCGTGATTACCTTGCGCAGCAACCGATGTTCACAGGCAAAACCATCCGCAGTATCACTGTAGACCTGCCTTCGCTGCGTGGGTTTGGCCGTCAATGTGGCGATCTGCGCTCTATTGATTTATCGCGCTTATTGCGACAGCCCCACGTCCTGAACGAATTCGCTCACCAACTTTTACGTGTGTCTCAAGCGGATGATGCCGTGGTGATACCTGCCGTGCTCGGAAATGGCGATGGGCTAATCCTCCTTGAACAGCTGAGAGTGCAGACACAGCGACAGCTATTTGAAGTGGCGACCATGCCTCCATCGTTGATGGGCATACGCATTGAAGAGTGTTTGACTCGCGCGGTTCGTCAGTTGGGTGGCGTGGTGCTCAAAGGTGACAGCGTGGTTGGCGGCGAGCTCATCGAGTCGGAATCGGGATATCAGCTGGAGCAGATTTATACCGAGAAGATGAGCAAGACGCCATTGCGAGCGGCTCACTATATTATGGCGACCGGCAGTTTCTTTAGTGGTGGACTGGTGGCTGAGAGACAAGCCGTGCAGGAGCCGCGTTTTCACTTTGACGTTAGTGCCGATGATGAGCGTGACCACTGGGCCAATGACGCGTTTTTTGCTGCCGACTCCCAACCTTTCTTGGCGTTTGGCGTCAAGACCAATGCCGATTTTTCCCCTCTACTGAATGGCGAGACGGTGCGCAACGTGCGTTGCGTTGGCGCTCTGTTGCAGGGCTTTGATCCGATTAAGCAAGGTTGCGGGGGCGGCGTCGCCATCAGCACCGCTTATCACGCAGCCACTGCAATCGCAAAGAGCCATCAACACGCAGCTTTTAAAGAGGAGGTTGAGGTATGAACGCTCAAGTTGGTCAATTGTCTTTTGAAAACTGCATCAAATGCACGGTGTGCACCGTGTATTGCCCGGTCGCCAAGACCAACCCTCTTTACCCCGGCCCGAAACAGTGTGGCCCGGATGGCGAACGCTTGCGCATTAAAAGCCCAGATTACTATGATGAGGCCCTGTCGATGTGCACCAACTGCAAGCGTTGCGAAACCGCTTGTCCTTCTGGGGTGCGCATTGGTGATTTGATCGCGAACGCCAAAGGCTCCTTAGGGAAAAAAACGCTTAGCCCCAAAACCGTACGTGATTATGTGCTCAGCCACACCGACTTGTTCGGTTCACTGGCCACGCCGATGGGACACGTTGTCAACAAGATGACGCAACTGATTCCAGTCAAAACCATTTTGGACAAAACCTTAAGGGTGGATCACCACAAGTCCTTACCTAAATATGCCCAAGGCACGTTTCGCGCATGGTTTAAAAAGCACAAGTCGTCCCAAGCAAAGTTTTCCCGACATGTGAGCTATTTTCACGGCTGCTATGTCAATTACAACCATCCGCAACTGGGCAAAGATGTGGTCGCGGTCCTGAATGCGATGAATTATGGCGTGACCTTACTCGATAAAGAAAAGTGCTGTGGCGTACCTTTGATTGCCAATGGTTTTTTAGATAAAGCGCGCAAAAACGCGCGAATCAACGTTGAGCAGATGACCGCTGCGTTACATGGCTCCAGCCACGGCGTGATCTCAACGTCATCCAGTTGCTGTTTAGCATTGAAAGAAGAGTACCCTCACGTGCTAGGGGTTGAGAATGATGCCATTGTCAACGACGTGCATTTTTTCAGTCGTTTTTTGCTGCGCGCGTTTGAGCAAGGCGAGGGGCCGACACTCAAACCATTAAACAAAGTGGTGGTGTACCACACGCCGTGCCACCTTGAGCGGAGTGGTGAGCATCTTTTTACCATCGAACTGCTTAAACGGATCCCCGGTCTAACCGTGATAGTGTTAGACAGTCAGTGCTGCGGATTAGCGGGTACTTATGGATTCAAATCGGAAAATTACGCCACCTCAATGGCGATAGGGGCGCCTTTATTTGCGGCGATGGAAGAATCCGGTGCGGACTACGCGATAACCGACTGTGAGGCGTGTAAATGGCAGATTGAAGAAAATACTTCCCTCGCGTGTCACCACCCGATGACGTTGTTGGCGATGGCGCTTGAGTCTCAATCTCCTTATCCAAACAATTAAAGACGACACCTTCGATGGCTTAGCGCTATGATGTCAAAGAACAGGCAATCAAAAGGATAGGGCGATGAAGTGGTGGCTAGGCGTGAGTATGGTGCTATTGGCAGCGATGGTGAGTGCAGAGGAGGAGGCGCATCAGCCCTTTGTACAGGTGTCGATGACATTAGAGTTGGAGGGGGTTGAGCGGGCATTGGATGACACCCGACAGTCGTTAGATACCATTGGTAGCGCGCTTGCAGACATCGCGCAAAGTGAGCACTTGACAGGGCAACAGCAAGAAAAACTCGACCAAACCATTGGCAATCTCAACGAATTGGTATTGCTCTCTAGACAGTCTATGGAGGCACTGCCAAGCGCATTTCAGCACTCTAAACAGACCATCGCCACGAAAAGTCAGCAGTTCTTTGATGAGCTGCGCCAGCAAGTGCTGGTGGCGATCGCACTGATTGGAGTGGTCATCATCGGGATAATATCGGCCATTTTTTGGTTCGTGTTGCGTCCGATGCAAGCGACACTGCTCGGCGCGACTTCACATCTCTCCTCAATGGCCGGAGCAATAAAGACCACAGCACAGGCGCTAGACTCGATCTCTCAGCAGCAAGAGGAGATCGCCAAACGGATAGAATCGGCGCAGTCTTCATCGCGTTGATCTCATCGTGAACAGAGTGACGTGACGGTAAAGTAAGAGTGACCGCTTCATTTGGATTGCACGTAAAACCCTCGAACAATGAGGAGTACACATGCAATCTATCAACGTCGTCTGGTTTAAGCGCGATTTGCGGCTGAGTGATCATGAGCCACTAAATCGCGCTTTAAAAACAGGAAGACCGACATTACTTTTGTATCTATTTGAGCCTGAGTTGCTCGGCAACCCCCACTACAGTGAGCGGCATTGGCGCTTTGTGTGGCAGTCACTACAAGATCTCAATCAGCGACTGGCCCGCTTTGAGGGTGAGGTTCACTGCCTGCAAGGTTCAGCAGAAGCGTGTTTCGAGGCGTTGGCGGAGTGTTACACCATTGCCGCCGTCTATTCCCATCAAGAAATTGGTTTAGATGTGACTTTCCAACGAGATCGGCGCATGAGCCAATGGTTCAAACAAAAAGAGATTGCTTGGTTTGAATCGCCGATGGGCGCAGTGATTAGGGGAGCGAAGAATCGAGACGGTTGGGATCAACATTGGTCATCCGTAATGCGCACATCGATTGAATCTGTGCCGCTTTCCGACGGCAATATCGCTCAACTCGATAAACGCTGCCAGCAATGGCGTGTGGATCCCCCTGAGGCTTGGCAACAAAAAGTGAGTGGCTTTCAAACCGGTGGCGTGACGATGGCGTGGCGTACATTAGAAGATTTTTTTGATCGCCGAGCGACTTCGTATTATCGAAGTATCTCAAGCCCTACGGCTGCTCGACATGCGTGCAGTCGATTGTCACCTTATCTGGCTTGGGGCAATCTGTCGTTGCGCGAAGTCTATCAAGCACTGCTGGCTCATTGGCATAGTCCGGGGTTGAGGCGAAGCATGGTCGCCTTCTCTTCGCGGCTACATTGGCATTGCCATTTCATGCAAAAGTTTGAGTCTCAGTGTGAGATGGAGTTTGTTTGTGTCAATAGGGCGTATGACGCCTTGTTGGCCAATGAGTGCGTGGAAAGCACAACGAAACTCAATGCATGGAAAGAAGGGCGAACCGGAATACCCTTGGTGGATGCCAGCATGCGTTGTTTGCATCGTACGGGATACTTGAACTTTCGTATGCGTGCGATGTTGGTCAGTGTGTTGACGCATCACATGAACATCGATTGGCGATTGGGCGCTGCCCATTTGGCGCAGCTGTTTCTCGACTTTGAACCGGGCATTCATTATCCCCAGTTTCAAATGCAAGCCAGTGTCACGGGCACCAATACCATTCGCATTTATAACCCGGTCAAACAGGCGCAGGAGCACGATAGCGACGGAAAATTTATCTACCAGTGGATACCGGAGCTTTCTGAGGTGCCCACACCGCTGCTGTTCAAACCGTGGACCATGAGTGCAATGGAAGCCGCGTTGTATCAGTTGCCCCAAGAGAGCCCCTATCTCAGGCCAGTGATTGATCTCGATGCAGCGGCCAGTGAAGCGCGAGAGCGTTTATGGGGTTGGAAAAAGCGTCTAGATGTTAAACGTGAGGGACGTAAGGTGCTTGCCACTCATGTTCGTGCTTCGTCAAAAGTCAACGCGCGGTGATCAATACACGGTGATCGATAGCGAGTTGACCGCGTACGAATCGCCATCAGTAATGTCGATGACACGCAGGTAGAACAAGCATGATAGAGAAAGAGTGGAGCGCAGACGATATTGACCAAATGGCGCCGCGTAGCCGTGCTCGGTTAATCAATTCCTTGCCAGGTTTTAAAAGCGCTAATCTGATTGGCTCCACGGATGGGCAGGGGAACGATAATCTTGCTATTGTCAGCTCGGTGATTCACTTTGGCTCTAACCCGCCGCTACTTGGCTTTGTTTCCAGACCAAGTGCTTCGAGGCCAAGACCTGCGCAACGCGATAGCTTAACTAACATCCTCACCACGGGTGTGTTTACCATCAACTCAGTGACACGCGAGTGCGCACTGCAGGCCCATCAAACCTCGGCGCGTTATCCTAGTGACGTAAGCGAGTTCGATGAAACGGGGCTGACTCGCTATTACCATGACGATTTCGCAGCGCCTTTCGTACTCGAAAGCCCAATAAAAATCGGATTAAAATTGGTTGAGCATATGGTGATTCAAAGCAATCAAACAGAAATGTTGATTGGTGAAGTGGTCAGATTATTGCTGCCAGAGCAGGCAGTGATGCCCGATGGGTATCTTGACCACGATCAGTTAGAAACCGTGACCATCTCGGGTCTAGATAGTTACCACGTCACGCAGAGAGTCCATCGATTGAGTTATGCAAAACCAGACCAACCGCTTCACCCCCTTACCCTAGAGGGCGAACCCTCCTCATGGCAAGCGCTATACAGCGAAGAGGGTTTACCCTAACGCCAAAGCACTATAAGGTGTTGATTCTTCATGTTGTGATACTCAAGGATTAGCCATGAACAGCACCATAGACACGTTATTGAATCACCGCTCCATTCGTCAGTTTACGTCTGAGGCAATTTGCCCTGAGCAGCTTGACACTGTGCTCAAAGCGGGATTAGCGGCATCGTCATCGAGCTTGTTACAGGTGGTCTCGGTGATTCGTGTGACAGACCCTGGCAAGCGGGCACGTCTGGCCGAATTTGCCGGCCATCAATCTTATGTGGCGAGTGCGGCTGAGTTTCTCGTGTTCTGTATCGACTACCAACGCCATGTGGAACTTAATCCAAACGTACAGGCAGATTTTACCGAGCTGACATTAATCGGTGCTGTTGATGCCGGCATTATGGCGCAAAATTGTTTGGTAGCGGCAGAGTCGATGGGGCTCGGTGGCGTTTACATTGGTGGTTTGCGCAATCGTGCGGCTGAGGTAGACGAGTTGTTGGGTTTACCACAGCACTGCGCGGTGTTATTTGGCATGTGCCTTGGGCATCCCGCTCAAGACCCAGATCTAAAACCGAGATTGCCGCTAGAGGTGATTGTCCATCAAAATCACTATCACCCGCTCGATAAGCAGGCCGTTGCACACTACGATGAGACCATGCACACCTATTATCAACAGCGCTCTAGCAACAACAAGCAGAGTGGTTGGTCAGAGCAAGTGACGGCCAAATTGTCGGGCGAATCTCGCCCGCACATCTTGGGTTACTTGAATAGTAAAGGATTAGCAAAGCGCTAACCCTTTATCCACCTCAGAGCTTAGCGAGCGGCGAACCTTTAGGTTTGCCGCTGTTGTTTCTTTTGTTGGCTTTTTTAACCAGTGCGATCAAGGTTGAGCTCGACCAAGCACTGGTTTTTGGTGAAAACTGACTGCGGTTCATCGCCTCCAACTCGGCGTGTATCGATGCCCGCAACTCTTCTGACATCGACACTTCATCCAACCAGATCGCTGCCAGACGGTTGGCTTGCACATAGTCTTGTTGGCGCAGCGCCTCAATCAACGAACCAGCGCTGTTTAGCGTAGGCTCATGGCTTTGTTGCTCAGTGGTTAGCGTGTGAAGCGCGCGTTTGGTGTGCCACCACAGACCAAGGGTTATCAACCAACCTAGCGCGAGTAGCGCGCTCAGCAAAGGCCAAAAACCACGCTCAATGGTGGCAGTGGGTGGGACAGTCTCGACGGGCGCCGCAGCGGTAATTGAGGGCGCAGTAGAGGCATGGCTTGTGACGGCAGGCTTGATGCTCAGCGTCAAACCATCAACGATTGCTTGGCGCTGGGTCTGTGTGGTGGTGTCCCACCAATCCACGATGACCTCAGGTAGAGTGATCTCTCCGGTCAGTTGAGGGATCAATACTTGTTTCAACTCCATGCGAACGACACCTGGTTGTGGTTCGCTCACCTGCGGCTTTTCGGCGTATTGGCGCACAGACGATGGATAGGTTATGGACAGGCTGGGTAACTGCTCAGCGCTGATCCCAGTGACCTCAAGGGTGAGGGTTCGCGTGATGGAATCGCCTAACTCTAAGCGGTTCGTCGCTTCACTGAGCGCGCCTTGTGATGTTTGCCACTGCTGACGCAGCGTTAGCTCCGAGGCAGGTAGCCAAGTGCCTTGATAGTCACTCGGCTTATCCAATACGTTGATGGTGTACCCCTTCGCAGCAGTGCTGGCATCAATCAGGCGCGTACTCCCGTCACGATCACTGCCGTAGACGATACTGCCGCGAAAGCCAATACTGTGCAGTGTTTGTGCACCCGGCGTGGTCGCTGTGACTCGATAGTCTTGATCGACAATGGTGACCTCTAATCCATCTATCACACTTTGATATTGGTTGGGTTCCCCAAGCGGCGAGAGCGTCAGTTCTTGTGCTTGAGGGGCTATCACCTGCGGATTTTGTAGTCTACGCGGATTGGCCTTGACGATGAGCCTAGTGCGCAAGGTGGCACTCTCACCAGGATAGAGTGTCTCTTTGCTTAATGTGGATTGGATTTCAATTAAATCCGAGACTTGTGGCGGATTTTGATCGGCCAAAACGGTAATCTCAATCGGCTCAGAGCGCGCACCGCCGACCTCAAAAGCGGGGATTACTGCGGTGCCAATGCGACTGGCAGCCAGTGAGAGATTCCATTCGCTGCGTGTGGAGCGATTGCCATTAATAATGTTGAGCGAGGAGCCAAAGCTTGGTCGCCCTAGATAAAAGTCATCGCTAAGCAGGCTAAAATCAATGTCATCTGATTCGGCTTTTTGATCCAGTACCACACGCAGTTGGAATACCTCATTTTTCACGACGCGATTTTTACTCACGGTGACTTGAAGTGTGGCGGCGCTGGTGGCGCTAGACCAAAGGAAAAAAAAGATAAAAAGGGATCGAAACGCTGTCATTACCATGTTTTTCCTGTAGATGGTGGGGGAGACTTTTGCTGCGCTTGCAACAGCAGTTGCGCGCGCAATAGGCGGCTGGGATCGCGTGCGGCTTCGACTTGCTCAAGTTTACGCAGCGCGGGATCGATCTCGTTGGTCTTGGCGTCGCCGGGTGTTGCCGATGTGTTAGGCTGCTCAGTTTGGTCGCTTGCCTCTTCTGAACCTCTCTCTTGCTCTGACATCGAGTCTTGTTCAGAAGTCGTGGATTGCTCTGAACTAGAAGAGTTCTCAGAAGCAGAAGGTGCCTCGGACGTAGACGGCTGAGAGGGGATATTTTCCTGGCTTTGCTGAGGTTCATTGTTTGGGCGCGTCGCTTCGTCTTGTGGTTCGGGCTGCGCGCCAGCGTTGCCTTCAGAGTTTTTACCAGATTGGGAATTTGGCTGAGACGCGGCTTGCTCAGATTGCTCACCTGATTCACCCTGTTGTTGTTGTTGTTGTTGTTGTTGTTGTTGTTGTTGTTGTTGTTGTTGTTGTTGTTGTTGTTGTTGTTGTTGTTGTTGTTGTTGTTGTTGTTGCTGTTGTAGCGCTTGTTCCACAATCGCTTTGTTGTGGCTTGCCGATGAGAGCGCTGGGTTAAGCGCCAACGCTTGCTCATAGTGCTCAATGGCGGCGGAATACTGACCGCTTTGTGCGAGCGCATTGGCGAGGTTGTAGTGCTGGTTAGCCGTTTTTGCGTCGCTTAGGCTCTCAATGGCGGCGTCAAATTCGCCCGCTTGATAATGTGCCAAGCCTTTCCACTGCGCATTGTGAAACCGCTCGGCGGCGGTTGAGTAGTCACCCGAGAGATAATCTTCATACGCTTGGAGATCTTGGGGTTTAAATGGGTTAGCGGCAACCTCCTGACTGGGCGAGAGCCAGAGCAGCGGCACTAGCAGCGCCGACAGCAAGACGCCACGGCGAAACAGTAGAAGCGAGAGCAGCACGATGAGTGGCAGCAGCCAATAGCCTTGGTTGACCTGATCGCTGACCGATTGATGACTGACGGCGCGAGTGGCTTGGTCGGTTTGATTCATCACGCGGTGAATGAGGTTGATGTCGTCGTTTGTCACCTGAACGGGCACAAAAATACCTCGGCTGGTGGACGCCAAGCGGCGCATATTATCAAAATTGCTTTTCGTGACCACCGTTTGGCCGTTATGCGTCAGCAATTGCCCATCTTGCAAAGGGATTGGCGCGCCGCTTTCAGTGCCAATAGCCAGGACCGACAGCGACCAAGCACCAGAATCGATCAGCTCGGCGCTGCGTGTTTGCTCGTCATCATCCAGATCATCACTAACAAGCAAGATATGGCCGCGATCTAAGCCCGCATTTTTCATCAACTCAATCGCTAGTTCGATACCTTTGTCTGCCCGAGCGCCCGGGTAGGGAATGATGTCAGGTGAAAGATTGGGCAGCAGGTTGAGTATGGTTTGGCTGTCTGAGGTGAGCGGGCTTACCACATACGCGTCCCCGGCGTAAGCAATCAGCGCGGTGTCACCCTCTTGCCATTGGGCCAATAAATCCGACACCTTGTATCTGGCTTGGCTCAAACGATTGGGTTTGATGTCATTGGCGTACATGGACATCGACATGTCCATCACTATCACTCGCGCTTCGGTGCTGGAAAACGCCGGTCGCTCCGCTTGGCTAAAACTTGGCCCTGATAGCGCAACGATGGTAAGCGTCAACATTGCGCCTAGCAGTGGCAATAGTCGATGAGTGGGCTGTGATGAGCTCATACCAAGCGCGGCAGCAATGTGCGGCGCAATGAGCGTATGGCTCTTTTGACGTTTGCTGAGCCAGTACAGCAATGCATAGGTGGGCAGCAGTGCCCACAACCACATCGGGTAGAGCAGCGTAAAGTCAGACATGATGCCTCCGCACGATAATCAGGCCGAGTAGGGTGAGAAGGGCGAGCGTGAGCGGGACATAAAACCATTCAGTTTGAGGGCGCCAGACTTGCGTTGCCAACGAGACAGGCTCAAGCGCATTAATGGTGTCGTAGATGGTGGCGAGCTCATCGGCGTTTCTGGCCCGAAAGTACTGCCCGCCGGTTGTCTCAGCGATCGCCATCAAGGTCCGTTCATCGAGATCATGGGCGGTATTGACTTTACGGCTCATAAAGAACTCTTTGACGACCATTTCACCGGCGCCCACACCGACCGTATAGATGGTCGCGCCATATTGATTGGCAATGTCTGCGGCTTCAAGAGGCTCAAGAACGCCCGAGGTGTTCGAACCATCACTGAGGAGGATCATCACGCGCTGCGGCGCATCACTGTCGATAAAGGTTTTGGTCGCAAGGCCAATCCCTTCACCGATGGCGGTTTTTTCACCGATCAAGCGCAAAACCAATTGATCCACTTGTTTGGCGACGGTACGTCTGTCTAGGGTCAGTGGCGTTTGCAGATAGGCGTGATCAGCAAACAGCACCACGCCGATCCTATCGCCTTCGCGTTTGGCGACAAAATCATTGACCACCTGTTTGACTGCGCTCAGCCGATCAATGTAGTCGTCCCCTTGACGCATGTCTTGCTGGCTCATCGAATAAGAGAGATCGAGCACTAACATTAAGTCACGGTGTTTCGGCTGAGTTGTGACGGGGTCGCCAAACCACACTGGTCTCGCCGCCGCGAGTAACAGGAGTAGCCAAGTGAGTGCGAGCAGCAGACGTGTGACGCGCAAATTCGGCGTAGCCTGGGCTGCGCCCTGAGGTAAAATGGGCAGATAGAGCGGCGTTCGCTGCGCGCTGGCAGGAGCGAAGCGGTAAACCAACAAGGGCAGCGGCAGTGCAAACAGCACCCACCACCACAGCAGTTGCCAATCAGCCTCGAACAGGGCCACGAGATTTCCTCCGTTTCTTCGGTGGCAGCGCGTGCTCTATCCAATGGGCGCAGTGTTCGATCAGCGCCTGAGACTCATCATTGTGTTGCTTGCTGTAGAGCGCATGTTGCCATTTATCGTAATTGTCGGCAAAGAGCGGGGTGCTCAATTGCTCATCCAAAAATAGATACCACTCTTTTCCTGTTAGCTGAGCGATCTCTTCGCGTGGGAAATAGCACAACGCTGATTGGCGAACCAACTCAATCGCTGATGAGGGCGTGCTGCCTTGTTTCAAAATGCGCAGAGCGGCTTTTTTCGGTGCTAGGCGTTTTTTCTTCCAACGGGTGAAGCCCCAAATGGTGAGCAGCGTCATGATACCGGCGGCGATACTCGCCCACCATGCCCAGGTAAGCGGTAGCCAACTTGGTGGCGAGGGTAACATCATAGGGTCTAGCGGCAGCAATGAAGATTGACTGTTCGAGCTCATTCTAAAATCCGTGTAATTGTTGTTGTAGTGGTTGTGCACTAGAGAGTGCGCTGACGCTCATTCCTAGTTTAAGCGCGAGCCTAGAAAGCTGATTTTGCTTGGCTTTAAAGGCGGCTTCAATGTTTTTTCGCGTTGTTTTTTTTCCAAAATCAATCCATTGGGTATGCTGACGATCCGTCACCTGTTCGCAGCCGCGAAAATCAGTGACGCCTTGCTCTAGAGGATCCCACAACTGCACGATGCGTACGCGATTGTGGGTGTTGAGCCCAGATAGGGTGATCTCATCTTGTTCCGTCAGTCGGGTGAAATCGCTCAGTAAGATAATATCGCTGCCCTTGGGGCAGAGACGGTTGAGTGCTTCCAGCGCGGGCGCCATCGAGCTGTTTTGCGTAACGTGATGGTTCATCAGTGCTTTTTGGTGTTCATTGACCAAGGCGTGATTGAGAGCCAACGCACCTCGCTGTCTGGGGAGGGGCTTAAGGTCGGTCAGTGTTGAGCCCGTATCGATGACGGCGCCGACTCTATCTTGCCCTTCGGTGGCTATCCACCCGGTGAGCGCGGCAAAATGCGCCGCTTGCACCGACTTTAGTAACAACGTTGATCCGAACCTCATGCTCGGACTAAAGTCGACATAGACGATAACCGGCTTTTCGCGTTCTTCACTAAACAGTTTGGTGTGTGGCTTGCCTGTGCGCGCCGTGACGCGCCAGTCGATGCTGCGAATGTCATCGCCATGTTGATATTGGCGTACTTCACTGAAATCCATCCCGCGGCCAAGTTGGCGACTTTGGTGTTGCCCTGCCATTTGTGACCACAAACTTTTGGCTGGTGGCAGCCATTTCACCGCGTGCTGCTTAAGATGAAGCAACTCCTTCATGGTGAGGTTCACACCATCACTATGAGGCGGCAGTGTCGGCGTAGGGAGGACGGTATTTTTTATGGCCATGTTTATGCGCTACCGACCAGAGAGAGCAAGGTAGAGACCACATGATCGCGGCTGATGCCTTCTGCTTGGGCTTGATAAGTCAGCAGCAGTCGATGCCTTAGCACAGGGTAGGCCATTGCTTGGACGTCTTCTGGCGTAACAAAATCTCGCCCGGCCAACCAAGCGTGAGCGCGTGCGCATCGATCCAGTGCGATGGTGGCACGCGGGCTGACGCCCATCTCCAGCATCGTTGCAAGGTTGTCGTCGTACTGCTCGGGCTCGCGGGTCGCCATCACCAATCGGATGATGTACTGCTCGACGCTCTCTGCCATATGTACGTTGAGCACTTCTTGTCTGGCGGTGAAAATATCGTGTTGCGAGAGTTGTGGTTTCTGCGCGCCGACTTCGCCTTTGGCTTCGCCGCGGTTTAAGCGCAGGATCGCGAGCTCACTGTCGGCGTCAGGGTAGCTGACGTTAAGGTGGAGCAAAAAGCGATCAAGCTGAGCTTCAGGTAAGGGGTAGGTGCCTTCTTGCTCAATCGGGTTTTGTGTCGCCATCACCAAAAACAGCTCAGGCAGCGGGTAGGTTTGTTTGCCGGCGGTAATCTGTTTCTCTGCCATGGCTTCTAGCATTGCGGCTTGTACTTTGGCGGGTGCACGGTTGATCTCATCAGCGAGCAGCAATGAATGGAAAATCGGACCCGGTTGGAAGCGAAATTCCCCAGTTTCTGGTCTAAATATGTCGGTTCCGGTCAAATCCGCTGGCAATAAATCCGGTGTAAACTGCACGCGATGGAAGCTGCCTTCAATGCAATCGGCTAGGGCTTTTACCGCGCGTGTTTTAGCAAGCCCCGGTGGTCCTTCGACAAGGATGTGGCCGTCAGCCAAGAGTGCAACAAGCAACTGCTTGACCAATTCACTTTGACCAATTACTTGACCGTTCAAATAGTGTTGCAGCTGTGATAGAGCGTGAGTGTGCATGAGCCGTATCTCTCCATGAGTTCTCGCCATAGGCGATAGCGCAGGTTAAGTCTCTGATATTGAGAACAATTAGAATATGGGTATTTTCCCTCGAGATACAACTCTTTCCCCGGTCAATTGACCAAAATTTTGCCAATGGGCTAAGGCATTGTGGAAATACAACCAAAGTGTGAGCTAGTCTAAATGAAAGAGGTAAAGTAATGCTTAAACCTTACGATATAAGTAAAGTGAATAGCACACTCGATGGCTTAGGCTCTGTGAAAGCAGTCTGTCACGGGATGTGCTTGTTTGTTCAACAGGGCTAGGATCAGCATGATAAATTTGAACTCCATTAGTATTAAACAGAAAGTGGTCGCAGGGATTACCTTTGCGGTACTGGCGTCTACCATCATTGTCGGCGTGATGGCTCAACGTCAAGCAAGAGCTGTATTAGAGCATCGCTTGATCGATATTGAGTTGCCAACCATGCTGGAAAAAATCAAAGGAGAAATCGACAACGAAGTGAGTCAGTTGTTGATGGCAGCACAACAGATCGCCAACAATGAGTTCACCCAGCAAGCGATCAACACTCGTAATATCGATGCCGATAGCGAGCGTCTTTTGGTGAAGTCGCTAAATAACGTCCGCACGCAGTACAAACTCAACGATGCGTCAGTGGCCAACCGAGAGACCGCCTACTACTGGAACCAAAATGGCTTCCTACGTGAGCTTAACAAGCAGCAGGATGGTTGGTTCTTTGGCTTCACGCAGTCAGGCAATGCGACTATGGTCAGCATGTTCCAAGAGGCCAGCGGTGAAGTGAAGATGTTCGCTAACTTCCAGCAAGTCGACGGGTTCTCCATGTCAGGGGTGTCAAAATCAATGGATGACATGGTGAAGCTACTGAATGGATTCAAGATTGAGCAAACCGGCTTTGTCTTTTTAACCAACGCCAAAGGTGAAGTACAAATCCACCGCGACCAAAGCCAATCAAAAGCGACATTGGCGCAACTCTATGGCAGCAACGCGTCTGAGTTATTAGATAAGTCAGACTTTAACCTTGTCCAAGCGACTTACAACGGCCAAAACGTCTTTGTTTCGTCCACTTATATTCCGCTCATGGATTGGTTTGTAGTGGGCGTGGTACCCGTAGATGAAGTGTTCGCGGATTTGAACAAAGTGGCGCATCAAATGCTGGTCACGACCATTGTTGTCGCGGCGCTATTTATTTTGATGGGGCTGTTTTTGGCCAACAGCATTGCTAAGCCTATTCGTGCGATTGCGCTGCGTTTTAGCGATCTGGGCAAAGGTGATGGCGATCTTTCTCAACGTATCGAGATCAAAGGCCGCGATGAAATCGGTCAATTGTCAGAAGGGTTTAACGGCTTTATTGAGAAGATTCATCAATCAATGAAAGAAGTAGCCTCGACCAGTAGTGCGCTTCAATCAGCGGCGGATGGGGTCTCACACAAAGCCAACACCACGCACGACAATAGCCAAGTGCAGCGTGATCAAACCATACAAGTCGTGACCGCGATCAACCAGATGGGTGCCACCATCAGTGAGATCGCCACCAACGCTGCCACGGCTGCGGAAACTGCCACCCAAGCGTCCGACAACAGTGAAGTAGGGCAACAAGTGGTTAGCAAAGCGAAAGATGCCATCAGTCGTCTCGCACTTGATATCGAAAATACCGGTCAAGTGGTGGAGCAGTTGGCGTCGACAACGCAAGAAATTGGCTCCATTTTGGACGTGATTCGCGACATTTCCGAGCAAACCAATTTGTTGGCGCTCAATGCGGCGATTGAAGCGGCGCGGGCGGGCGAGCAAGGTCGAGGTTTTGCGGTTGTGGCGGATGAAGTCCGTAACCTCGCCAGTCGAACCGCCGATTCGACCGAAGAGATCCAAAAGATGATCAACCAGTTACAAAGCGATGCCAAAGACGCGGTAACGGCGATGGAGGCGGGTAAATCCGTCACGGGTGAAGGGGTGTCTGCGTCGGACGAAGCGGTAAAAGTGCTACTGAGTATCTCAGAGCGTATCCATGACATCTCGGATCGCAACACCCAAGTGGCGACAGCGACGGAAGAGCAATCTACCGTGGTGCACACCATCAACCAGAATATTGAAGAGATCAACGCCATCAATGAAGTGACCACTAGCACGGCGGAAGAGTTGGCAGCAGCGAGTACTGAATTGAAAGAGTTGTCCGTTCGGTTGGACAAAATGGTCGGCAGCTTTAAGCTATAACGACGTTCAACGCTTTCGCGTGTCAAACTAGAAACTCTGGGGTTAAGTAGGTAAACTTGCCCCAGTTTTATTTTGGTAAGGGTATGTCAATCATGAGTGATGTTGAAAAAGAACTGGAGCTGATGTCTCAAGAGATGGGGGATGAGCCAGAGGTGGCATTGCCATCAATCGAAGAGCAAAAAGCCATCGCACAAAAGCTGAAAGAGCTTGAAGCCGAAGGTAAATTGACTCCAGAGGTATTGGAAGAGTACTTTGGAAAATTCTACGCCAAGACGGACGCGCCGATTCACTGATTGCGCTGGTTTACTTGGTCAAGAAAGCAGAAGAGAAGGTTGGCATTGCCAACCTTTTTGCTTTTTATCCCCTATGGCCGTTGTGTTGATCGACGTGGGCGCGGCGCCAACGACTATCTGGCGACGACTTGGTTTCTCCCCGCCTTTTTCGCCTCATACAGCGCTTGGTCAGCGCGTGATACCGCTTCACTCCAAGTATCATGCATGGTGAGGCTGCTGACGCCAAAGCTTGCTGTGCAGAACTCATCGTGTTTAGGAAGCAAGTGAGTGCGCTCAATGACCTGACGCAGCTTCTCTGCGACAAACTCAGCGTCTTCAAGTGACGTTTCGGGCAAAATGAGCAAGAACTCTTCACCGCCGTAACGAAAGCAAAAATCGTTGGCGCGCGTTTCCACGTGCAGAATACGACCGATACTGTTTAACACGCGATCGCCTGTTTGGTGGCCATAGAAATCGTTGATCTCTTTGAACCGATCAATATCCAGCAATACGAAAGAGAGATCGGTTTGAAAACGGCGTGCTCGGGCGGACTCTTTGGGTGCTAATTCAGACAGTGCACGTCGATTATAGAGTTGGGTGAGGTCGTCTTTCAGGGATGTGTCGTAGATGGTGGCGACCAAGCGACCGGTTAGGAGCCAAGTGATCGAAAAACCAATAAAAATCACCATAGAAATGAGAGAGATGAACGCCAGTTGGTGCACTAAGCCAGACTGCATGAAATCCTGAATTTGTTGTTGGAACGGCAAAATAGCGACGCGAAACAGGCTGTATCCACCTTGAATAATCATGGCAATAGAAAGTAAACGTTTTGAGCCAGGGATGTCTTTGTGCGTCCCTTTGAGGTTGGCGTATAAGGTGAGGAAAGACATTAATGCAATAAAGCTTGCGACCAAAAAAATCCGTACATTAGTCGAGGGGGAGAAATAGGTAAAGTAGGTCAGCCCCAAAATGATCAACGGCAAGCCATAGTAGCCGATGTTCGCCAAACGATGAGGAAAGCTGCGCAACAAGCACACGCCGTGGAGCAGCAAAACAAAGCTGAGCACAATCGCTGAATTGGCGGTGATTTTTGAGATCCAATAAGAGGTGTGATTACCAAAACTCAGCAGCAGAAAACCAACGCCGAGCAAAAGCAGCGCCAGCGCTATGGTGTTGATTCCCCGAATGTTTGGCTGTAGGCGCTGAATCAGCAAAAGCCCACACGCGTACGTAAATGACAAAAAAACACAAATCACCGACAAGGTCGGAATATCTAAACGCGGCAAGTTTATGATCCCTTTGATTTATTTGTGTGTAAGTGTAGTTGATATAATTGTGTTTAATAGAAAAAGACCACCGAATTCGGTGGCCTTAGTCAATAAAAGTGACCGATGGCTCGATCGCGCGCTAGGTGTGGCTTATTTCACACGCCAAGCGATGGTTTCGCCGCCACGAATAGGAACCACGATGTCGTCACCAAACGGCATGGTTGGTTCGACCGACCAGCTCTCTTTCACCAAAGTGACGGTGTCGCTGTTGCGAGGGATGCCGTAAAAATCGGGGCCGTTGTGGCTGGCGAAGGCTTCCAGTTTGTCCAGTTTTCCTTCGTTCTCAAACACTTCAGCGTAGAGCTCTAACGCTGCGTGTGCAGTGTAAGAACCCGCACAGCCGCAAGCTGCTTCTTTTTTGCCCTTGGCGTGTGGCGCCGAATCGGTGCCCAAGAAGAACTTCTTGCTGCCACTGGTGGCCGCTTCAATCAACGCTTTTTGGTGGGTGTTGCGTTTCAGGATCGGCAGGCAGTAGAAATGTGGGCGAATGCCACCGGCAAGCATATGGTTGCGGTTGTAGAGAAGGTGGTGAGCGGTAATCGTTGCTGCGACATTGTCATTGGCGTTACTCACAAACTCAGCGGCATCGGCAGTGGTGATGTGCTCAAGAACAATCTTTAGATTAGGAAAGTCATTGACGATTGGCGCAAGTACAGTGTCGAGGAACGCTTTCTCACGATCAAAAATATCCACGTCGTGATGAGTCACTTCTCCGTGGACTAACAGCAGCATGCCCACCTCTTGCATCGCTTCAAGCACGGGGTAGATGTTTTTCGCATTGGTCACCCCAGAGTCGGAGTTAGTGGTCGCACCCGCTGGGTAGAGTTTCGCTGCCACCACTTTGCCTGATGCTTTCGCTTGGCGGATATCCTCGGCGGTAGTGTTGTCAGTCAGATACAGCGCCATCAATGGTTCGAACTGCTCGCTTGGCTTTTCTGCCAGGATGCGCTCTCGGTAAGCCAGCGCCATCTCGGTGTTGGTCACAGGTGGGATAGTGTTTGGCATGATCAGCGCGCGGCCGTTGTAGCGACTGATGTCACGCACGGTGTCTTTGAGTACGTTACCGTCGCGTAAGTGAACATGCCAGTCGTCAGGACGTGTGATCGTAAGTGTTGTCATTGATTGCTCCCACCATAGATTGAATTATCGGATTGGAGCCTAAACGCGGCGAAAAGTGTGAAGGCAAACGCTTACGTTTAGGCGACAGGATGATAGAGCAAAGTCACTGGAATTTCATCTACTTTCTCGGATTTTGACCGATTTCGCCTTAAGTATCCGCGCGCCGCAGCGTATACTGCTGAGACAATCATTACGCTTAGGATTAGCAATGTCAGCGCCAGATTCTTCACAACAACCGCAACTCTCCCAAATCAATGTCTACCCCGTCAAATCGGTGGGCGGTATTGCACTCTCGACCTCGTGGGTGGAAAGACAAGGCCTCACGTTTGACCGTCGTTTTATGCTTGCGACTGCCGATGGTCAAATGGTCACCGCGCGCAAAGTCCCGCAGATGGTCACGGTTCGTTCCAGTTTAACGGCAGATGGGCTGGCGATAACCGCCGAGGGGCATGCGCCACTTCGCTTACGTTACGACGCGTTTAAAATGCAAGCGGCGTCTGCTCAAGTGTGGAATGACCGATTTACTGCCTACACCACCACGGATGAGGCCGATGACTGGTTTAGCGCAGTCATTGGTCAACGGGTTGAGCTGCTTTATACCGGCGAACAGTCCAATCGTGTGCGTGAAAAGCTGGGCCACAATGTCAGCTTCGCTGATGGTTATCCGTTGCTTATTATCAGTCAGGCGTCGCTTGATGAACTCAACCGCCGTAGCCCTGAACGCCACGATATGGAGCAGTTTCGCACCAACTTAGTGGCCGATAACACTGCGCCTTTTGAGGAAGATCGTTGGAAGCGCATTCGAATCGGTGACGTTGAATTTGAAGCGGTGAAGCCTTGTGAACGCTGTGTGTTGACTACAGTGGAAGTCGAAAAAGGCGCGTTTCGTCGAAGTAAAGAGCCTTTACAAACCTTATCGCAATTTCGCGCCAATGAGCGCGGTGGCGTGTTCTTTGGTCAAAACTTGGTCGCAAAGAACGAAGGCTTGATTCGACAAGGTGATGAGATAGAAGTGTTGGAGTACAAAGAGCCAGAGTTCTACGCTGACAAAGGTCAGCCGAGCCTCTCTGCTGTGGAAGCGCCAGTGCAGGACTCAGTAAAATCGCTGACCATCAGTGTCAACGGCAACATCTTCAGTGGTGATAACCAACGCACCTTACTTGAGCAAGCGGAGGACGCGGGTATCCCGATGGCAAACAGTTGTCGTGCTGGGCTGTGTGGTGCGTGCCGCGTTACGGTGGAATCTGGCGAAGTGGACCAAGAAGATGTGCCGGCACTTCATGGCTTTGCTCACGAACCGGGGTTAGCGTTAGCTTGCTGCTGTGTGCCGAAATCGGACATCGAAGTCATCAGCTAAATAGATCGGTTAAATAAAGAGATACCCTTACCTCTGAAATGAAACAAGCCCCAATTGCGCGGAAAATATGCAGCATATAATCCGTGCGATTGGGGCCTTAATGTGAGAGGGGTTCTCACTATCCGCTGACAACAATAACCGGCGTGTCGTTTTCCTGTGCAAACAACGCAATCTCTTCCGGCGGCGCTTCGTTGGTGATGACTAAATCAATGTCGGCCAAGGTACCCAGTTTTACCATCGCATTGCGGCCAAATTTACTTGAGTCGACGCCAAGAAAGACACAACGGCTATTTTCCATAATTGCGCGTTTGACGCGCACTTCATGATAATCGAAATCCAGCAATGAGCCATCGAAGTCAATTCCGCTGATGCCCAAAATGCCGAAATCGAGGCGGAACTGGGAGATGAAATCCAGTGTCGCTTCACCCGTCACACCGCCGTCCTTACCGCGTACTTCGCCGCCTGCCAAGATGACTTTAAAGTCCGGTTTGCTCATTAATAGGGTGGCGACATTGATGTTGTTGGTGACGATACGTAAGTTTTGATGCTTGCTCATCAGTGCTCGTGCGACGGCTTCAGGCGTTGTACCGATGTCGATAAATAGGGTGGCACCGTCAGGGATGTGAGTCACAAGTTCTTGTGCTACTTTGCTTTTTTCCGATTGGTGAGACACTTGACGGATTTGATAGGAAGAATTTTCTGAGCTTGAGACAATGGTCGCGCCGCCGTGGTTACGGCGGATCTTGTTCGCCTCGGCCAGCTCGTTTAAGTCACGACGAATTGTTTGTGGGCTGACATCAAAACGCTCAACTAACTCTTCGGTACTGACGAAACCTTGGGTTTGAACGAGCTCGATGATCTCTTGATGACGTTTTAACGCTTTCAAATTCACTTCCTTATTAAATGGCGTACAACACAGAAGTGTACGGACAGTCGCAGAGAAAAGCCAATGAACTTGGTCGTTCGAAGTGAAAGTATGCGCGTTTTCAGAAAATGTTCACAAAAACGCGCGTGACGAGTTTAAGTTTTCAGCGGAAAAACTCGGACTCGCGCATCCGGAGTGGGCGACTAGGCCGTCTCTTTGGCCACAGGTGATGCCAATAGCGGTTTGGCTCGCCCCAGTTTGAGCTGCGACAAAATGACCCCAGTGATCACCATCAATCCTCCGACAAGGTGATAGAAATGCATAGTTTCACCCAGTAACACAGAGGCCAATGTCACCGCTAAGATCGGCAACAAGTTCATAAACATTGCGCTTGAGTCTGCGCCGATCGCATCTATCGATTTGACCCACATCCAAGGCGCGAGCACTGACGCGGCGATGCCAGCGTAAGCGATAAGCGGCAGAGCATCGCTACTGGGTATTGGCGACGCGCTGGTGATGAGCAGTGGAAGTAGCATCATGAGTGCAAACACGCCTTGTAAATAGATGACGACCCAGTTTGAGAGCGGCATTTTCCAACGTTTAAGCAACACGCAGTAGGCGGCGTAGCAAAGTGCGGCTAACAGCATCAAGCCGTCTCCTGGCGTCATATCTTGATGGAGGAAATAGGTCATATCGCCTTGGCCCAACATATAGCTCAAGCCGATTAATGAAAGTACGCCACCGAGAATACTTACCGCAGAGATCGATTTACCCAGCAAGGGGACACTCAGAAACACACTAAGCAGCGGCACCAAAGAGGTGATGAGCGCCATGTTCGAGGCGGTCGTTGTTAAGCCTGCGTAGTAACCGAGCGACTGGTTGAGCACCATGCCCAGCATGGCAAGAAACGCCAGTTTCGTCAGGTGTGGTTTGACGTGGTGCCACTGTTTCACCACGATCGGAAGACAAAAAGGCGATAGAAGTACTACGGCAACAAACCAGCGATAGAAACTCATCGCACCGGGTTCAATGTGGCTGGCGGCCAGTTTGGTTACGATGGTATTCCCGCCCCAAATGAATACGGTAAACAGTGGAAGTAAGTAGTTCATGTGAGCCCCATCGCAAAGTAATCAGTGGAACCGAGTGTGACAGGTCTATATAATTACAAATATCTCCATTAAGACATTGCGCGTCATAGGAAGACAATCTTGAGAAAATCGGCAAAACACCTTCACCCTTCTTTATCCATTGATAAAGCACCATCAGACGTATTTATGAATTTCGAGGCGTTTCTTTCGAATACAGAAACGCGCATGCATAGCCACCCTTGGGGGCAAGTTCAACTGATCAGTGGTGGGATATTGGAGATGGAAGCCGAAGATACGCGCTTTTTGGCTCCGCCCCATTTGGCTATTTGGGTGCCTGCGGGCGTTCGTCACACCAGTTACAATCGCAAACCTATTTCCTACTGTTCTCTCAATGTGGCGCAATCGCTGACGACAAATTTCCCAGATAGAACCAGCCTGATTAAAGTGACGCCGATTGTTTCCGCGATCATTGATGATTTTCGTCAGCGAGACATCAACGTTGCTGATTCTGATGCGGATAAACGCTTGGTTCAGGTGCTGCTTGACCAATTAGCCACCCGAGATACTCAGCATCACTTCTTGCCCTCGAGCGATCATAAATATTTAGCACCGATTCTAGCGGCGGTGGAAGAGAACCCCATCGATAACACGAGCTTGTCGCAATGGGCTGAGCGCGTCCATACCACAGAACGCACGTTAGCCCGTCACTGCCAAGCCGAGCTGGGGATGAGTTTTACCGAGTGGCGATTGCGCGTTCGTTATTTGCATTCGATGGAACTGCTGCGTAATGGTCACTCGGTGAAAGAAGTGGCGTTGACGCTCGGATATAACCAAGCCAGCCCCTTTATTGGCATGTTTAAGAAGTACTCTGGCCAAACGCCAGAGCAATACAAGAACAAACTACTTCATCCGGACAAAGGCTAAGATAGCCGCAAGCGTGAGCCAAGTAGGTCGGATTACTCCAATTCCACTGGCGGTCTAAAGACCATTTCATGAATGACGACATCGTCCGGTAGGTTCAATAAAGTGAGGACGGTTTGTGCCACGCTAGCGGGCTGCATATAGTTAGGGCGACTGGCAGCGCGAAATCCAGTGTCTGTACCACCTGGGAATAAGTTGGTGACTTTAATGCCGTGTGGTTGCGCTTCTTTCATCAATACGCCCGTCAGACCTGCCAATCCTTGCTTCATCGCCGTATATACCCCCATGGTTTCACTGGAGCGTTTGGCCACGGTACTGGCGACGTTAATGATGTAGCCGGATTGCTGCGCTTTCATCAGTGGTAGCGCTTCTCGGCAAAGAAGAGCGGGAGCACGTAGGTTGATCGCGTATTGCTGGTCAAACTCTTCTAGGGTGAACTCATCAAGGCCACACTTTCGGCTGTTCATACCGGCGTTATTGATCAGCACGTCTAGCCCACCTAAGGTGTCGGTCGCTTGCTTGAATAGCGCTATGCACTGGTTGGCGTCGGCAAGATCAAACGCTGCGACATGGCATCCGGTCTCTTGTTGTAAGGTGGCCAGTGCTGCTGCATTTCTTCCGGTGGCAAACACTTGGTGGTGCTGGGCGCAGAGCTGCTGCGTCAGCGCGTAACCAATTCCACCACTCGCGCCAGTAACCAGTATCTTCATCATCCTTTCCTTATGTTGGTGTTGCTCTGTTTGGATGAAGTCTAACAGAGGCGCAGTGAAAAGAATTGGTCAACATACACAGGAATTGACTAACTCGGGTACATAAACAAAAATCCCCCCTCGCTGCGCATTAATTTGAGCGCAGTGAGGGGGGATGTGATTAGCCAATGTCGTTGTTAGTCTGTACACGCTTCGCGCCAGATTTGTTTTGTAAATCTAGAAGAGCGATCTCGGTTTGCCAAATAATTGTTGATAATGATATCGATTATTCTTCCTAAACTGTGATCTCACTTCAAAATTGTGTGGGATCACCACGCTATCGAGTTCCTATCTCTACTCAATCACTGAAAGGGCGGGATGCAATCTTTATCACAATCTCATTAAACGCCTTGCTAAATAACTGAAAAATTTGGCGAATACCATTACGCTTATTTGGATGATGACAAGGAGATGAGGTGTTAGATGAGAGTATTGTTGGGGCTACTCAGCCATCTCTTGGTGTTTGCTGCGGGGATTGGACTGGGTATCTACGCATTGCCGATTATTACCCAGCCTCCGTCTCCAGATATCAGTCAGATTAAAGCTTTATCTCATACCGCGCTCTACAGCGCCACATTTGATAGAGCACGCCAAGACAGTGATTTTCTTCATTGGGGAGAGGGCTCTGTGTCGATTACGCCAGATGCTATCGGGTTTATAGGTCAGCTTGCACCGGGCCCAGATTATAAACTCTATCTTTCGCCTCAATATGTGGAAAGCGAAGCGTCGTTTTTGGACCTTCAGGCAGAAATGGTGCTGATTGGGGATGTGAACACCTTCGAGCGTTTTTATCTCACTATTCCTGCTGGCGTCCATGTGGAAGAGTACAACACGGTGATTGTCTGGTGCGAATCCTTCAAAGAATTTATTACTTCTGCCCGTTACAAATAAAGCGTGTTTGACGTTCAAAACACGAGACCCTTGGTCAAAGTCACTTATTTATTCCCTTCATCCATTGTTTGTATGGTTAGGTATTCAGTACACTAAGGACAAATAATATTTGCAGTGCTCGGCGATGGGCACTGTGCAACATAACGAGGTTTGGTGTGGACAAAATTCACCTAGTGATTGACTTCCTGTTGACTCACAAAATGGTTTTTACAGCGCTGATTATTTTGCTGATTGCTTTGGTCCGTCGCGTGGTACTGGCTAAGATTCGTGGTGATGTGGCTTTTGTCAGTGAAGAGCAACGCAGTTGGATGTATCGCACAAAAAACGCCGCTTTTGCGGTCACTGTGGTGTTGCTGTTCACATTGTGGAAACCGGAAATCAGTGAATTCGCCCTCTCAGTGACGGCGATTGCGGTGGCCATTGTGGTTGCCTCAAAAGAGATTATCCTCTGTTTCACGGGCTCCATTCAGCGTGCGAGCTCGCGTTCGTTCCGCATGGGCGATTGGATCGAAGTGGGCAAAAGTACCGGTGAAGTCATCGAACACAATTTGATGGCCACCGTGATTCAGGAGATTGATATCTACCACGGTGAGTACAACTACACAGGTAAGACTATCACCTTACCAAACAGCTTATTTTTTACCTATCCGGTCAAAAACTTGAACTTCATGAAGCGGTACGTGTTCCATCATTTCTCAATCATCGTGCCGGATTTTGTCAATCTGTATCCGATGCTTAAAGATGTCGAAGATAAAATTAATGAACGCATTCATTACTTTAGTGAAGTCGCCAAACGGTACAATGCCATTATTGAAAAGCGAGCGGGGGTCGATTTGCCCGGTTCAGAGCCTCATATCGCGGTCACCAGTGCGGCGACGGGTGAGCAAATTGTTCAGTTCACCCTATTTTGCCCTACAGACAAAGCGTCTCATCTAGAGCAGGGGATTCGTATGGATTTTATGGCTTTGTATGAGCAGCGTTTTCCTAAAGTAGCGCCTTAACGTTATCAAGACGTTCTCAAGGAGGAGAGCATGATCAAGCAAGTAGGTCCGACAACAATTAAAGAAACACACACGCTAAGTTGTCACTGTGGTGCGGTGAAACTGGCGCTCTCTTTGCCTAATGGGATTGAGAAACCGCGCCGTTGTGATTGCTCCTTATGTCGTCGTAAAGGAGCGATAGTGGCCTCTGTGCCATTGGATGGGATCACCTTACTGCAAGGAGAAGAGAGCCTGACTCTCTATCAATTTAATACCCACACAGCAAAACACTATTTTTGCAAAATATGTGGCATCTACACTCATCATCAGCGCCGTTCGGACCCGACAGAGTATGGCTACAATGTCGGATGCCTTGAAGAGGTGAACCCGTTTGATCTTGGCGACATAACGACGATGGACGGAGTGCACCACCCCGCCGATAGGTCTTAGAACATGCCGAGCAGATCCTCGGGATTGGGTTTGCTCAACCTGTAATCAGTAACGCATCTTCATTTTCAACGTAATAGCCAGTTCAAAATTATTCCCTGTCGCGGTAAATCCAATTTCGAGAGGCTGTTATGCAACAGAGAAAGCGATCGTCATCACGCCGTCTCAAAAGTAGGATGCTCCAATTTTGATGCCACTATAGAAACTAGCCAGCATAAAATGCTAATCATTCATGGTGCGAATGCTCTAAATCAGAGGGTTTTATCTATTGAATTATTAATAGGACATGTTGCGCTCTGTATTCAATGTTTTGTGATATCGAGTCCTAAAAAGAGTGCTAAATTTACAAAATAATAACAACAGCGACGAATTCAACATCATACCCAGTGTGTGACGTTGGAAGCAGTTCAAAGCAATAACGATAAAATCGATTCATAATGGCTAGGAAAACAGGTATGAAACCACTAAAAATCAAGGACGTGTCCATTGCGGTCAGAGCATGGTCAATCCTAGCGCTATTCGCGCTGGGGCTTATTGTTAACACTCTACTTAACATCGACAAATCCCGAGAGCACATGCGTTACAACTACGAGCATGGGGTTGAAACCTTAGTGCAAAGCGCGATGGGTGTCGCCAATCGCTACTACGAATTAGTCCAAAGTGGCGAGCTGACGTTGGAAGAGGGGCAAAAGAACGCCCTTCAATCGATCTCTGCAATGCGTTTTGACGAGGGGAACTACATCTTTGTGGGAGACAAACACGGTGTCCAATTAGCAACGGGCGTCGATTCTTTGCTAGGCAAAAACATCATGGAGTTCAAAGACAGTTCTGGACATTTCTTTGTTAAAGACTTGTACAAGATGGCGCAAAGTGGTGGCGGCTTCGTCAACTACACTTGGAAGAATCCAGATAAAAACACCATCGATCCGAAAACCAGTTATGTGATGCAGTTTGAACCCTGGGGTTGGATGATAGGGTCTGGGATGAACATGGTGGCGCTTGAAAATGCAACCAGAATGTCGGAAATCGCCTCATTGAGCTACGCGCTGGGGATTTTGGTGGTCTTATCCTTGATTGTCGGTTACTTCATAAAAACCATCACTAGCCCAATTAAACGCACGGTGAGAGCGATGCGTGAGTTGTCAAAAGGTGAAGGCGATCTGACTCAGCGCTTGCCGGAAGAGGGCAGTGCAGAACTGATATTACTTGCGCGTTATTTTAACCAGTTTATTGCCTCACTACAGACCATCATGCAGAGCATCAGCGATGCCGGGGCTCAAGTCTCAGCATCCGCTTCGCAACTGACACACTCGGTGCATCATATTGATGACAGTTTGAACCAGCAGCAAAACGACGTCGATATGTTGGCGACGGCGATGACTCAAATGCTCGCGACGGTGGAAGAAGTGGCCAGTCGCACCGTTGAGGCCAATGATGCCAGTGGATTAGCGGCGAAAGAAGCCTCGAATAGCCACGCGATCATTAGTCAAAATGTCACGGTCGCCAATGAACTTGCACAGCAAATCGAAGCAGCAACAGAGGTGGTGCAGCAACTAGCGAGCGATGCGAATAACGTTGACACGGTTCTGGAAGTCATTCGAGGCGTCGCTGAGCAGACCAACTTATTGGCGCTCAATGCCGCCATTGAAGCGGCGCGCGCCGGTGAACAAGGTCGAGGCTTTGCCGTGGTCGCCGATGAAGTAAGAACGCTATCGGTGCGAACGCAGGAGTCGACATTAGAGATCCAGAGCATTGTTGAAAAACTGCAAGCCGGTGCGAAAAATGTGGTGGAGGTGATGAACCAAGGCGCTGAAAAAGCGGGCAGTGCGTCTGCGTTATCGAGCCAAGCGGGAGATGCGCTGAATCTCATCAACAAAGAGGTACACACGATTGAGGAGATGAACCAGCACATCGCAACGGCTGCGGAGCAACAAACGGTCACGGTCGGAGACATAAACCGCAATGTTGTCAGCCTGCGTGATATGGCGTCAGAAGTGTCGGTAGAGTCAAAACAAATGGCGTCATCAGGTCAAGAGTTGAACCGTGTCTCCAATGATCTACTGGCCATGATTCAGCGCTTCAAGCTGGCATAAACGTCTCTCAACACACAAGGCACGTCTTTCGACAACTGAGGTAAATCGCCAGCTCTGATGATAGAATCACGACCCATTATTTAGAGCAACATCCATCAGAGCTGCGCGATTCATTATGAGACACCTTAGAACCACTCTTCACCCCGATATTGATCACCTAGACGACAAAACTGTGTTTAAGCGTAATGCTGCACGCGCCATTGTCATTAGTGGAGAGGATATCCTCTTACTCTATACCGCGCGTTACCACGATTACACCATCCCTGGTGGCGGCCTCGATCCCGATGAAGATGTCATCGCAGGCATGGTGCGCGAACTGCAAGAAGAAACCGGCGCGCAAAATATTCACGCCATCAAGCCATTCGGCCTATATGAAGAGTTTCGTCCTTGGTACAAAGATGACGCCGATGTGATGCACATGATCTCCTACTGCTACACCTGCAAGGTGGACAGAGAGCTCGGTGAGACGGCCTACGAAGATTATGAAATAAAAAACGGGATGAAACCTGTGTGGATGAATATCCACGATGCCATCGCTCACAACGAGAAAACCATGGCGCAAAGTGACAAAAAGGGCATGAGCATCGAGCGCGAAACCTTCTTGCTGCAACTGATCGCAAAAGAGATGCTGTGAGCGAACATGGGTTTCGTAAAGCCCATGCTCGTTTGACATGATGGCACTATCTTAGTATCGAGCAATGATATCGCTGCGCTCAATTAATACGGTGCCATGACCAAAGATGAAATCGACGGTGCCACTGATCTGTGATTCGTCAAAATAGGCGCGCCCTGCACGAGAATATAATGTGTCTTGATAACTGTTAACGGAAACATCTCGAAATTGAGCGCGATCCCCTTGATGGGAAATAAGCAACGCCACCGCTTGAGTCCCATTCTGGCGGCTCGGATCGTCTTTTGCTTTCTTTTGGTTTTGTGGGAAATCAAAGTCATTTTCTATCGTGAGGCTTCGAGCTTGAAAGTCAGCGGAATCGACACTGACCGTACGACTGCCAAAGGTGCCAAACTTCTTCCCGTTCTCATCCATCATACTGTTTGCTGTGACAATATGCAGAGCTGACGTCGCTCCGATTCCAAGAATTACCAATCTATTCACGCTGTAAATCCTTTTGTTTATGTTATTGAAAATAAATAGAAACAGTGTTTCATTGTGATCTAATTCAGGTTTTTTGATTTGTCTTTACTAAATATTTTTATATTAATTTATAGGAAGTTAGTAAATATTATTTAAATCACATTTAATCACGTAATTTATTAAAACATCGTTTCACTGATCACGTTTTGGTCAAATGCCACTTTCAAATAAGGGTCTTTAAGGCGTAAGTTAAATTGAACTTAACGAGAACAAAACGGTATTTCGAAATGAAAAATAAAATTATAACTTCTGCTATCCTACTCGCACTAACCAGTACAGCGGCGCATGCGGTCTCTATCAATATGCGTCACGAGTGGACGCCTAAATTTGAGGGCAAAGACCAAGTCCATAAAGACCGTATCGCGGTTTCCCATCGCCATGCGAATGGTGTCGGTTGGGAAGTGGAAACTAAGTGGCAAAGTGGTGACGGCTTCTTTGACTTCGACCAGTTTGTTGATGCGGGTAACCAAGCCAACATCAGCTACCGCTGGAAGCTTGATGACCAATTTACTCTAACCCCTCAGTACAAATGGGAAACGGGCAGTAATAAACATGCCCACCAGTTTAACCTAACGTTGGGTTACAAAATTAACGACGATTGGTCGACATCTTTCCGTCATCGTTACCACTATGAGATCAAAAATGGTGGCGACGATAACTCACACTACAACCGTTGGACAGTGGGCCTAGGTTACAAAGGCATCGACAACTGGTCGCTGAGTGCATCGTCAGACTACACCTGGAAACAAGAGGGTGAAGATGTGTGGAAAGGTGACAGCGACGGATTTACTGAATTCAACTTCAAAGCAGAGTACAAAATGGGTGGCGGATGGTATCCGTTTGCTGAATTTGGTGTGACACCAGATAAGAAAGAGAACAGCTCTGAGAAAGATGCTTGGAAACCTCGTTACCGTATCGGCATGAAATACAGCTTCTAATCACCATCTTGACGATACCTAAAACCCTGTTGGTACTCCGGTGCCAATAGGGTTTCAATGAGGATACCCATTATGCAAAAAACGCCCATTGCTCTGTGTATCGCGGCGGCGATGTCTATCACTGGATGTGCGACCGATACGCAACAATCACAATCTCTCTCTCCTGATACGCTCACTTGGCAGGCCATTACGTTTGGTCAATCCACCGATTTAAACTTTGGTTCAACCATACTGCCGGAAAAAGTCGGCACCAATGAAGTGCTCGTTAATGGCCAACTGGCCACCGCAGGTGCTTTGGCGGACACCTTTACCATTGAAAGCCGTGGCGGCAAGCTCGCGAACTCTCATGAAGGTGTGACGTTTTACTACACCAAAATCCCAACCGATGTGAATTTCACCCTGTCTGCGACCATCACCTTGGATCAGCTTGGCCCTGAAACCGGTTCAAAACCCAACCGCCAAGAAGGGGCGGGGATCATGGTACGCGATATTATTGGTGAACCAAGATTGAATCCTCAACCTGAAGGTTTGGAAGAGTTTCCTTCGGCATCGAACATGGTGATGCATGCGCTGCGTGCAAACAAAAAAGCGACCAATGGCTTGGTGAACATCAACGCCAATTACCGTGAAGGTATCTACCAACCTTGGGGTACGGGCGGCAACCGCATGAGCCGTGATGAGTTCATTAAAGGCGTGCCATTTGGCTCAGATAAGCCCTACAAAATGTCGCTAACACGTACCGACAGCGGCTACCTTGTCACCTATGATGATGGCACAGTGCAGCAGAGCGAAGAGATCAAAGGTGCGAATGCCAATATTGTTCAAGTGCAAGATCCGAATTACCAATACATCGGTTTCTTTGCCTCTCGAAACGCAAAAATTACCGTCAGCGATGTGGATCTCACGCTAACCCCAGCCAACACAGTGGATGCGCCGCTGTACAAAGCCACATTGGAAGACGTAGTGCTGCAACAAGCGTCGCCTGATCGCAGTGCGATTGATAACTATACCTTGCAGTCGCGTGCCAACTACTCGGGTACGTTCAGCGTGAGCCAAAACGGTCAGACCTTGGTCGATAACGTGGCGGTCAGTGCCGGTGAGTTTTTCAACTACGACGCCACGCTCAAGCAAAACCAAGCGCAATTTACTGTGACTTACACCCCTGTCGAAGGGCCGGATCTGAGCGCGAAAAGCTACGTTCAATCGGTTGAAAAAGTCACGTTGAGCGATCCAATGAACCTCACCGTTAGCCCTAACAGCCAGCTTGATCTTGCAGCCGCAGTAGAGCTAGTGGCACCGGGTGGTACCATCACATTAGAGCCGGGTGTCTACCCAGGTTTGACGCTGCCAGTGTCTGTGAGTGGTACCCAAGATAAACCCAAGCATCTGATCGCAAAAGATGGCGTGACCTTTAGCGGCGATATTTTGCATGACGCCAGCTACTGGAATGTGAAGAATATCGAGGTGGCAGGTGCGCGCTATATCGTACACGGCAGCCATAACCACTTTGATCGCATTGTGACGCACAGTGCACCTGATACAGGTTTCCAAATCACCTCACAGGCGAAGATTGGCCGTGCACTGTGGGCAAGCTATAACGTGGTGGAAAACAGCGAAAGCTACAACAACATGGATGAGTCACAAATCAATGCGGATGGTTTTGCTGCCAAAATGCGCATCGGTGATGGTAACACCTTTATCCGTTGTGTTGCCCATCACAACATCGATGATGGTTGGGATTTGTTCAACAAGGTTGAAGATGGTGCCAATGGCGTCGTGACTATTCTAGATTCTGTCGCGTACCAAAATG
This sequence comes from Vibrio sp. R12-SW3-ISO1, assembly GCF_059834005.1. NCBI lineage: Bacteria > Pseudomonadati > Pseudomonadota > Gammaproteobacteria > Vibrionales > Vibrionaceae > Vibrio > Vibrio sp. R12-SW3-ISO1. Next base: position 109,150 of record NZ_JCBDGK010000040.1, on the reverse strand, counting down.
GACAAACGCTTGAAGTAGCAGGTAAAGGCGGTTCACGTGGTAATGGCTTTAAGCTCGGCGGTGAAGGTTTACCTGTGGCGCATATTGTGCGCAACAACTTAGCCTTCCACAACCACATGGATGGCTTTACCGATAACTTCAACCCGGGTGCATTGCAATTAGAAAATAACGTGTCTATCGACAACAAACGTTTCAATTTCCTCGTACGTAAGAGTCCATACACCGAGACGGTGAAGCAAGGTACCTTTACGGGTAACCAGTCATACCGCTTCTTTGTCGACAGTGACTACAGCGATGTGGTGAACGCGGATGTGAAGCAGAACAACTACCTGCTTGCGGATGGCATTACCGTCAATGACCAAGGTCAGGCGATAGAGTCGCAGCGTTTGGTGGAGCTGAAAAAAGCATCGAAAATTTCCGCTACAGAACCGGTTCCCGGTCAATCGGAAGCGATGCGCTTAAAAGCGTTGTTATCACAACCCTAACCTCCGAAAGGCTTAGCAATCGCTAAGCCTTTTTTTATCGCTTTTTATGGAGTACAACACGATGAAAATCGCCTCACTTTTCATTCTTCCCTGTACCATGTTGGCGCTACCCACATGGGCAGCGTGTTCACCTGACACCGATTCGACGCCAAGCTCTCTTGGCGCAACAGGCTGGGCGACCGGTGTGACGGGAGGATGCGGCGCGACACAAATCACCACAGTCACCAACCGTCAAGAGCTGATGGATGCACTCTACGAGGGTCAACCAAGCATCGCCGCAGATGGTGCGTGGGTTGAGCCATCTCATCAGGCAAAAATCATTTACGTCAAAGGTTCCATTGATTTGAACAGTGATGCGACAGGTCAACCCATCGCACCTGAGCAGTATATGGCACGTTGTGACTCGCCCTACGATAGCTACGACGATTTCTATGCCGCTTATTATCAGGCCTATCGTCCGCAAGAGTGGAACAAACAATCGCTCGTAAACGGTCGTCCGCCGGAGTTAACGGGGGAACTGGAAACTCTGCGTCAATGCTTTAGTCGCCAGCAGAACAACCATATCGTGCTGCGTGTCGGCTCGAATACATCACTGATTGGCGTTGGCACCGACGCGGAAATTAAGCATGGTCAGTTGCGATTAGGTCAACTGCGCTATGACAGAGAAAAGAATCAAGCCAAACCGTACAACTATCATGCGCAAAATATCGTGATCCGAAACCTTCGCTTTACCGATGCGTTTGATGATTTCCCAGGGTGGGGACCAAGAGATTCGTTTAAAGTCGACAAAAAAGAATTTGGTCAAGGAAATTGCAGTGAGACGTTTGTTGATGACAAGGTCAATCCAACCGGGTGCGCGCTGCGCGGAGGACGTTGGAACTCTGAGTACGATAACATCACAGTAGAAAACGCGTCTATGGTGTGGATTGATCACAACAGTTTTAGCAATGGTGAACGGACTGACGATCGCTTCCCACCCGTTTGGGACGCGCCATACAACGAAAAGACGCAAAAAGTGCAACACCACGACGCCTTGATCGATATTGTTGGCGCGTCAACCAAAGTGACGGTCTCGAACAACCACTTCAAGCATCACGATAAGGTCGGCTTGATTGGTGGTTCTGACAGTGCCAATGCACAAACCGGCTATGGTCCAGACGTGTTGGATGTCACTTTTCATGACAACCATTTCGAGACCACAGGGCAACGTATGCCGCGCGTGCGCTTTGGTCGCGTTCATGTGTTCAACAACCTATATGAACTCGATTACCGCACCTCTCCTTATCCTAAATATCGGATGGGCGATGCCATGATGGTGGGCACGGCAGGTAAACTCTATGTGGAAGAGAATGCGTTTGTGATTCCCGGCAAAGAAAAAGACATCGTCAACAAGTTGATTGGTTACAGCTCTAGCCAAAGCAACAAGAAGAAGTGTCTTAATGCGGGTTGGAGCGAAGCAAAGTGCAGCTCTTATTACTTCGCGCGCAACAACTTGTTGAATGGTCAGCCTGTTGAGTTGAACGAGGTTGCCCACGCTAAGGCGAAGAAGAGTAAAAGCAATGCGCCTTTGATCTCGCTAGACCCGGCTCAAGAGGCACGTTTCTGGCACCCAAGCCAACACTATGCCTATGATGTCAAAGCGCCCGCAGAGTTGCTTAACACATTGAAAGATAAAGTCGGCGCGGGCAAGCTGAGTCAATAACTCAAACGGTGTTGTCGCCAAACAAAAAAGCAGCCATCTGGAAGGAGGCTGCTTTTCTTCATTGCGTTTTTGACAGCGCGTCTATTACTGTGTCACTGAGGCCAAAAACTCACCAAAGCGTTGCCACGATTTTTCGTCGGCGTCTTTTCGATAGCGGTCGCTGTCAAACACGGTGAATGCGTGGGGCGCGCCGCTGTAGGTGATCATTTCATGGGGTACTTGGGTCGCTTCTAACTCGGTAGCGAGCGCGGCAAATTGATCCATGGTAATGGCCGTGTCCGCGGTACCATGCAGCACTAGGATAGGCGCTTTAGTTTGTTGATAGGATTGTCCTTCAGGCGTCGATAGGCCGCCGTGAAACGTAGCAAACCCCTTTGCTTGCATGCCTGCACGCGCCGATTCAAGCACTGCGGCGCCGCCAAAACAGTAACCCATGACCACCGCGTTGCTGACATCGCCCCCTAAGCTGGCGGCAAAGTCCAAACTGCCTTGCATCAAAGCGCGCAATTTGTCTCTGTCTTTGTAGAGCTCGCCAGTGTGTTGGCGGCGATCTTCAATTTTCTCAGGCCGAATCCCTTTGCCGAACAAATCCGCAGCGAAGACGTTGTAGCCTTGCTCTGTCAACATCTGTGCCCGTTTCATTTCATAATCGGTCAATCCATCCCAGTCGTGCACCAGTAAGACTAACGGGGCATCGTCACCCGCTTTGGACCAGTAGCCCTCGTATTCACTACCATTTACATTGTAAATTTTACTTTCGCCTGCCAACGCATTGACGCTCATCAGCGCGCTACTGAGTAGCGTTAACCCTAACCCGATTCTCTTTTTCATTGTTCACCTCCGTTGTTTCAACAAGCTTAGTACGTATTGAGTCAAAATGCGTTATCGCTTGTCTTACGTAAGCAGCGCACAAAGAGCGCAAATCGAAGCCATGTTTTTATAGGGGAGGATTAGGACGGCGTCGACACCTCATCCACCAAGTACAGAATCGATTGATACGGGATGCCACTGTGATGGGACAATCCTATTTCGCAGGTGCGACTGTTACTAAATCCGCGGCGACATCCATCGGGAACTTGGCCTTTGAGCGATTCGAGTGCTGCTTGGTTGAGCTCCGGTGTGGTGAAGCCTTTGTCGCCCGCCCAGCCACAACAGGCGATGTGCTCAGGTAGCACGACGTCGGTGGCGCACGCCTTGGCGAGCGCGAGCATGTCGGCTTCCAATCCCATGCGTCTTGCGCTACAGGTGACATGTAACATCACGGTTTCTTGTTTGGGCGTCAACGTTAAGTGTGGCAGCAAGTAACGATGAACGAAGCCCGTCGGCTCGACGATGGTCAGCGGCTGGGTAAAGTGCTCAATGCTACGCTTCGCGCACGGGCTAGTGTCCATCAAAATAGGGTACTCCCCTTGGTAACTGGCGGCGTAGAGCGTTTTTTCCAGTTGAAGGGATTTTTGCTTGGCGAGATCCGTCATTCCTTTGCTGTCATAGGGCATACCACAGCAGAGGCTGTCGAGATCGTCTGGAATGATCACTTCAAAGCCTGCTTTTTTGATCAGCGAGAGCGTGACTTGAGTCAAGCTGCGCGAGTCTGGGTTATCCGCTTGCTGGCCCATAGTTCTTGAAGCGCATGAGGGCAGATAGACCACTTTCTTATCGGATTTGACCAAGAGTTCCATCGCCTTATCGACGCGGTAGCGGTTTGCGGTGGGAATTTCTGCTAACCATTGTGGCGTTTTGCCTTTGGTGATTCGGCGAATTTGGCTCATGACCGCCGCCATATTGTTAGGGCCTAGCAGGGCAGAGGCGACACGGTTTGCGCCCAGCGCGGCGCGGGTTAACGTGGTCGTAGTGGCGAAGTGATCCGCTGTCCAACGTGCAATCGGCGTGAAGGAGTGATACTTGGCACTGCGCAGTTGCTTGACCAGATCACCCGTGTTGATGCCTACCGGGCAGCGATCGGCGCACAGTCCGGTGGCGGCGCACGTATCCAAACCTTGATGTTCAAACACCTGCTCTAGTTCATGCGCGCTAGGCAGTTGATGGCGTTTGCGGTGCTGGATCTCACGATACAACACAATCCGCTGGCGAGGGGAAAGCGTTAAGGTGCGCGATGGGCAGACCGGCTCACAGAAGCCGCATTCAATGCAACGATCGACAAGCGGATCCGCCGCAGGCATCGGCTTCAAATCTTCAAGGTGCGCGTTGGGGTTGTCGTTGATGATGACACCCGGGTTGAGCAGTCCTTCGGGATCAAACAAGCGCTTAATTTGCTGCATTAATTGGTAGCCTTCCTGGCCCCATTCGAGCTCGACATAAGGGGCCATATTGCGTCCTGTGCCGTGCTCCGCTTTAAGTGAGCCTTGGTATTTCACCGCGACCAACTCGGCAACCTCATCCATAAACGCGCCATAGCGGGCGATCTCTTCTTGGCTATCAAACCCTTGGGTAAAAACAAAATGGAGGTTGCCTTCCAGCGCATGGCCGAAAATGATCGCCTCATCGTAGTGGTAACGATCGAACAGTTGCTGCAAATCGCGCACACCGTGGGCCAAATGCTCAACGGGAAAAGCGACATCCTCGATGATAACGGTGGTGCCGACTTCACGAACGGCGCCGACTGCAGGAAACATGCCTTTTCGAATGCCCCACAGCGTGGCGACGGTGTTCGCATCGCGGGTAAAATCGACCGATTCGATAATCGCGTAATCGGTCAGAGCCGCCATCACACGCGCACATTGCGCCTCGAGCTGATCAGCACTTTCCGCGTGGGTTTCAACCAACAGCGCGGCGGCATCCGTGGTCAGTGTCGACATAAAGTCGGGCATACCCGGTTTATCGGCGACGGATTTCAGCGCGCGACCATCCATCAGTTCGACGGCGGCAACGGGGGATTGGGAGAGAGTCGTGACGGCTCGACTGGCGGTTTCGATATCAGCAAACACCAGTAACGACGAGGCTTTGAACGGGTGATCGGCCACGGTGTGGTAAGTAATGTCTGCGATAAAGCCTAAGGTGCCTTCTGAGCCAATCATCAGATGTTCGAGCACTTCAATCGGGTCGTCAAAATCGATCAGTGCGTTGAGGGCGTAGCCCGTGGTGTTTTTTAGGCGATATTTGTGGCGAATGCGTTCGGTGAGTGTGGGGTTAGCGCGCGTTTTTGCCACCAGTTGGGTTAGGCCGTCAATGATGTCAGGGCGCTGGCGTTTAAATGTCTCTACACTGGCTGGGTCGGCGCTATTGAGCACAGTGCCATCGCTTAAAACCAAAGTCAGGCTATCGATGGTGCGATAGGAGTTTTGCGCTGTACCGCAACACATGCCACTGGCGTTATTCGCTGCTATGCCGCCAATTTTACAGGTATTGAATGAGGCGGGATCAGGGCCAATTTTACGTTGATAGGGCGCAAGGTAACGGTTGGCGTCAGCGCCAATCACGCCGGGTTGCAGGCGGATTTTTTTGCCATTATCGATGATCTCATAGCCGCGCCAGTGATCGGTCAAGGTGATCAACACAGAATCCGACACCGCTTGGCCTGAAAGGCTGGTGCCTGCGGCGCGAAAGGTAAAGGGCACCGCAAACTCGCGGCAGGTGCGGATCACCCAAATCACTTCATCGAGGTTGGACAACTTGACCACTAGTTTTGGAATCAAGCGATAGAAACTGGCATCGGTGCCATACGCAAGGCGCTTGGCGTCATCGGTGATCAGTCTATCTTTATCAAGGCGCTGGCTCAGCGTCTCAATCAAGGCCGAGTAAGGATGAGAGTTCAACGTATTGGGCATATCCGCTTCCTGCTGTGTAGAGTGGGGCTATCATGGCCTAACCACTTGTTTTTATTATGTCGTTTGGTGCCTGTCTTGCTGCACGGTTTGCTGATTATATTTGGCTCAGCGCATCGAGATTGAGATCCGCAAGTGATTTTGCGCCAGTCAGCGTCATCGCGACGCGCATTTCACTTTCATACAGGCTCAGTAAGTGTTCAACCCCGGCTTGACCTTGCGCGGCCAAGGCATAAATAAATGAGCGACCGAGCAGGGTGCAATCGGCGCCAAGGGCGATCATTCTGACGACATCAAGGCCGCTTCGAATGCCCGAATCGACCATGATCTTCACCTCACCTTTGACGGCGTCGGCGATAGCGGGGAGGGCTTTGGCGCTGGAGAGGACGCCGTCGAGTTGGCGTCCGCCGTGGTTTGACACCACAATGCCATCGGCGCCAAATTTCACCGCGTCTTTGGCATCCTCAGGATCTAAAATGCCTTTAATAATCATTGGGCCTTGCCAAAATTCACGAATCCACTCGAGATCTTTCCAACTGATGGAGGGATCGAAATTGGCCCCCAACCAGCCAATGTAGTCCTCTAACTGAGTCGGTTCACCGCGATAAGCTGAAATATTGCCCAGATCATGCGGCTTACCGTTGAGACCTACATCCCACGCCCACTTTGGGTGACACGTCGCTTGCCAGACCCGCTTTAGCGCGGCGTAGTCACCGCTCATGCCTGAATGTCGATCACGGTATCGAGCGCCGGGTACGGGCATATCGACGGTAAAGACTAAGGTGGTGACGCCGGCCGCTTTGGCCCTTTCAAGAGCGTGTTTCATAAACCCGCGATCTTTGAGCACATAGAGTTGAAACCACATCGGGCGCGCCATCACAGGGGCCACTTCCTCAATTGGGCAGACAGACACCGTCGAGAGCGTAAACGGGATGCCTTTGTTGTCAGCGGCGCGCGCCGCTTGCACCTCGCCACGCCGAGCATACATACCGGTGAGCCCGACGGGGGCTAGAGCAATAGGCATCGAGAGGGTGTCGCCAAACAGATCGCAAGAGAGTGACAGATCTTCCATGTTGCGCAGTACCCGCTGCTTAAGTGCAATGGCCTGTAAATCCTCGCAGTTGCGGCGCAGTGTATGCTCCTGATTTGCGCCGCCATCAATATAGTGAAACAGAAAGGGAGGCAAGGCACGTTGAGCGGCCGCGCGATAGTCGGTAGGGGCGGAAATGATCATGGCGATGTCCTTACGGCGTTACATTGTGATTGAATTGTTTCTTAATTGTGAACTTATCGCTTTCCTTTTTCTGGGTATAGGGAAATAATGAAAATGATTAATTCCAAAAATGACATAATACGATGCGCGCAGACGATCTTATTCTCTTCTCCCAAGTGGTGGAACTGGGCAGTTTCAGCAAGGTAGCAGAGCACAATAACCTCACAAATTCAGTAGTTAGCAAAAGAATTGCTAGATTGGAGCACGATCTCGGCGTGCAGCTTTTATATCGTACAACGCGAAAATTGACCCTGACAGAAGCGGGCAAAGCCCTGACGCAAGGTGCGAAAAGTGTGAAGCAAGCCGCGCAAGAAGCGCTCGATACGGTGTCAGGGTATGGCGAGAGTATATCGGGTCACATTCGCATGTCGGTGCCGACCATCTCGGGCGATTTGATCTTGGCTGATGCGGTGGCGGAGTTTTGCAATCTTCACCCCGGTTTAACGGTCGATATGTCACTGGATAACAAGTTTGTCGATTTGCTGGAAGGGGGTTTTGACTTAGTGATCCGCACCGGTTACCTGGAAGACTCGAGCCTGATCGCGCGTCATATTTTAGACTCGCAGTGGGTGGTGTGCGCGTCCCCTTCCTATATTGCCAAACAAGGCAAGCCGATTGAGCCTCGCGATCTGTTGCAGCACAACTGCCTGCAATACGCCTATCAAACCGCGGGCGCCAGTGAGTGGGAGTTCAAGGGCAAGCAGAGCCATTATTTTGTTAAAGTCTCCGGCAGTTTTTCCACCGATAACGCCACTGCTCTGCGCAAAGCGGCGCTCGGTGGTCACGGCATTGCCTATGTACCGCGCTGCTTGGTTTACCATGATTTGCGCAGCGGTCAGCTGGTTGACCTCTTCCCAGAACAAGTCGCTAAGCTGCTCGGCATTTACGCCGTCTATCCTTTTACTCGCCAGCCGCCCAACAAGGTCAAGCTGTTGATTGAACATATCCGCACCCGATATCTGGCGATTTCGCACTATTTTTGAGTCCGCTCTCTATTCGAGCGCCGATGCCTGTTTCAGCTGGTGAATATCCGATTTCAAATCGCTGATGATCCCTTGGTAACTGCTCATTTGGCTATCCGTTTGCTTTACCTCAGCATCATAAAAATGGGGGTACTCTTTTTCTAGGCTTTGGAAAGCCATAGTGGTGATCGCGAGCTGCGCCATCAAGTAGGCATCATGCGTCGTCGATTCCGCAATCAAGCTATCGAGTTCATCGCGTGTCAGGGCGAGTTCGTTTTGCAACTGCATGAAGGTGCGTTCACTTTCCGGGGTCAATGTGTGTTGATCATCGTCTATTTGCGTTAATGTCGCGTTATGGGTGAGCAGAGTGAGTAGTTTCGCGACCGATTGAGAGAACTGTTTGGGCTCGCTAAGCATGCCGGATTGATATGCTTGGCACAGCGCAAAGGAGGCATCTCGATAGAGCTGAATGCTTTGCGAGCGTTTGTATTGATGAGAAACCCCGGCGGAGTAGGCACGCAGCGCTTCAATCTTCAGTTCATTGGAGTCGGATTCAAAGGCGGTGTTGACCATCAGTGCGAGCGCTTGCTGATTGACAGCGCTGGTATCACCAGCGTGGATAATGCAGGTGCGATAACGTTCTTGCTCAGCCATGATCGCGTCTTCGTTTTTCCACAGTGAAGTCAAAATAGAGCTGGTGGCGCTGTTGGAGCTACATCCTGTTAATAGGACGCTGCCAAGTAGCAGCAGGGCGGTACGAACGGAGCGAATCTCTATGATGGAGTCTAGGGTGACAGGCAATGTCGATGTCGTATATTTCATCCTATTTGTTCCTTAATCAAACGTGTTCCGTAATTAAATATCTTCCTCAATTAAAAGAAGTAACCTAACCCGATCCCGTACGTCACTTGTACATCGTCCCCTTGTTGAGCGGTGATAGTGCTGTGTTTGGCATCGTTAGTGAGTTGCTGCAGATAGGCGCCTGCACCCAGTGCCCAGTGGCGATTGAGGCGATGGACTACTCCCGTCCAGGCGTAGTATTGACGTAGCCCACCACTGGCTGCAAAAGGCGCAATGCCGGTCAATTGGCTCTCTTGGTCACTGACGGAAAAGTTGTGGCGCATAAACTCGCCGTTGGCCCAAGTCAGACCCGTACCAACGCCGACAAACGTTTCTTGGTTAACCGGCACCCAGACACTGTTGTAGAGGTTAATGTTGGCGCCGTCGGTGTCACCGCTAAAGGAATGGCTTGCGAGTGCGCCAGCGCGATAGCGAAACGGTAACGCGTAGTCGGTGTTCACGACGCTGTAGCCGACAAACAGCCCCAACTCGGTGCCGGACTCTATGGCGTTGAGCTGAACCACCGCCGAATTTTTGACCTCTTCTCGACCCAGTTTGTACAGCACGGCGGGACCATATTCAAAGTGTGAGTCAGTGTTGACTTTAATGCCCGCATAAGGCCCATACCACTCCATATACCTTCCCGATTCAAACGCGTAGCGTCCGCCGGGTACTGCGCCTGTCATGCTCTCTTTGGCGCCGTGATATTCCGGTGTTTTGCCAATACCAATGCCGAAAAAATCGGGAAATCGATATGGCGTCGCCGTGACGTGGCTTGAATATAGGCTGGTAATAAGCAGCAAGTAGAGACATAAGCGAACAATGGGCGTTGGGGGAGAGCTGAGAGTCATAGTCATCAAGATGTCTTGGTTGCAAGAGGAAGAAAAGCGCCTTGGAGCGCGCGGTTGGCGCCATTTTAGTGATCTTGATTCATCACCGTACAGGCATGCTCAGTTATACATTGCATAACGAATGGAGATGTAACAGCGCAGAACTGCTGAGGAAATGTGATCTTATTGGCGATGATGGCGCTTTCATACCAAGATAAGCGATCGGGTTGATCGAGAATTCATCAGATTCATAACTATTGAAGATATTTTGAATAAATTTGGCTTTATGTATTTTACGCTTATCGAAAATTATTATGCACACCGTTCAATTACCAATAATTATTCGAGGGCTTACGAATGAACAGCAACAAAACACTTTTGGCTTTGGCCATCGCATCGCTAACGGCAACCTCTGTGTCGGCTTCAGAAATTTACAATGACGGTAAAAACTCTATCCAAATGGGCGGACGTGCAGAAGCGCGCGCGTCAGTCATGGACGGCGAATTCGAAGATCGCTCACGTATTCGTCTTAACTTCTTAGGTAAAGCGGAATTAGCCAACGGCTTCTACGGCATCGGCTTCTACGAAGGTGAATTCACCACCAATGAGCAAGGTCAAGCGACCGATACTGACGCAGATAACCTCACCAACCGTTACGCATACGCAGGCTTTGGCTCCCTGTTTGGTGAAGTGACTTACGGTAAGAACGAAGGTGCGCTGGGCGTCATCACCGACTTTACCGACATCATGGCTTACCACGGCAACTCGGCGGCGTACAAAATCGCTATCGCTGACCGCACCGATAACATGCTCACCTATACCGGCAAATTTGGTGGCTTGGGCGTGAAAGGCTCGTACCGTTTTGCAGACCGCGTGAACAAAGACGCGGCAGGTGACTATCTCAATAAATTCGACAACAATGATGCCGATGGCTACTCACTTTCGACCACCTACGCGTTCGATATCGATGAGCTTGGTATCAACCTTGGCCTAGGTTATGCCGACGGCAATGAATTTGATGAGCAAGGCTACGTGATTGAACGTGACCAATTTATGCTCGCAGGCTCGGTTGCGTTCCGAGATTTCTATTTCGCTGCCGCGTATGTCGATGGTGAAGACAAAAACCGCACCCTAAGACAAGCGTCGGATCTGTCAGGTTATGAAGTCGCGGCGTCGTACACACTGAATAAAGCGGTCTTTACTGCGACCTACAACTACCTAGAAGAGAAAAACAAATACACCGGTGAGAAGAGCGACGCAGCCGATAACATCGCGATTGATGCGACCTACTACTTCCAGCCGAACTTCCGTGGCTATATCTCATACAACTTCAACAACTTGTCTGACAGCGATGTGCAATACAAGTGGCAAAAAGAAGACGAGCTAGCGCTTGGTATCCGCTACGACTTCTAACGTTATCCCCCGCACCGAAGTGGTTTGGCCGCTTCGGTGCGTTCAATCTCAACCGATTGTCACGAGCCAGTGGCTCACATACCAATAGGACCCCAACCCATGAATACGTTTACGCACAACAGTTTACTGGTGGCGATGGCGCTCGGCTTAACCGCGTGCAGTGAAGGCGAGGTGACCCTGCCGTCGACTGCCGTAGAGCAAACCACCGTACAGGTGATCGAGCTTAAAAGCCCTTCCTCGCAAACACTCAAGCACTTTAATGGCATCATTAGCTCGCAAAATAGCGCCGGACTGTCGTTTCGCGTGGCAGGTACCATAGAGACGCTGCTGGTCGATGAGGGCGACTTCGTTGAAAAAGGCCAATTGCTCGCCAAACTGGATAAGCATGACTACCAAGTCGCGCTTGAGGAGTTAGAAGCGAAGATGCTGGAAGCTAAGTCAGCGCACGCTCTTGCCAGCAATGAACTGAAACGCGTTAAGCAAGCGCGCGCCGATGACGCGATCGCCAGTGTCAATTTGGATCGTGCTATGAGTGCGTATGAGCGTTCGGCGGCGATGGTCAAAGTGGTGGAGAAGAACATTCAGCGCGCTCAAGACGCGCTGCGTTACACCGAGTTGCGCGCCCCGTTTTCTGGGCTAGTGGGCCGTATTGCGTATGATGAATTTGAGCAAGTCCTACCGGGCGCGGCAGTGATTGGCTTGCAAACCCCTAACGCGCTACAAGTGGAAATTGATGTGCCGGAAAACTTGATCAACTCAATCAATACTGGGCAAGAGGCGACATTAAGCTGGTACGGCAGCGAGGCTCAGCGTGCGGCCAAAGTGACCGAAATAGCACCGTTTCCTCACCTTATTAAACAAACCTACACGGTCAAATTGGCGCTGTCTGAGCCAAGTGACGAACTCTTTATTGGTAAATCTGTTGTTGTGTCGACCACTAACGCTCAGCAGGTACCGGCTTACTGCTTGCCTTACTCGGCCTTGGTGGGCGAGCAAGACACACTGCACGTACACCTCATCCGTGACCAGAAGGTTGAGAAGCGCGCTGTCGCCGTTCGTTCACTCAATGCCAATACGGCATGTGTTGACGGACCACTCTCGGTAGGTGAGCAGGTGGTGGTGAGCGGAACACACTATTTGTCTGATGGACAAAAAGTGGCGAATGTTTTGGTTCGAGCAGATTAAGGGTGAGATGCAAGCATGATGAATCTAGCCGAATTTGCTATTCGACAGCGCACCTTTGTGCTGTTTTTTACTGCGTTGAGCGTGATTGCCGGTCTGTTTTCCTATTTTGATCTTGGCAAGCTCGAAGATCCCAGTTTTACTGTCAAAACCGCCGTGGTGGTAACGCTTTATCCTGGTGCGAGCGCTGAAGAGGTCGAGCAGCAAGTCACCGACACCATAGAGACCAAGCTGCAAGAAATCGGCGCGTTGGATAAGCTGCGCTCCATTTCTGTTCCGGGGCGTTCGATGGTGTTTGTTGATCTACACGAGTCAACCAATTCCAAAGCGTTACCTCAGCTTTGGGACTTGATGCGTCACAAGATCAATGATGTCAAATTGCTGCTGCCATCCACTGCGCAGATCAGCATAGTGCAAGACGAGTTTTCAGAAGTCTACGGCATGCTGTTCGCCATTCATGGCGACGACGCCAAACCGGAAGAGCTGCGTCGCTACGCCGAGACCTTGCAGCGCCAACTGAAAGCTGTGTCTGGTATCAAAAAGATTGAGCTACACGGCGTGCAAAAGCGCGTGGTGTACATTGATATGCCCGATGAGCGCTTGGCGCAGTATGGCTTGTCAGTGACTCAAGTTTTGAATCAACTCAACGCACAAAACACGACTTTTGATGCTGGCAGTTTTGATGCGGGTTCACAGCGTATTCGCGTCGAGCAGAGCAGCGAGTTTCAATCCATCGATGACATTCAAAACTTGGTGATCAAAGGCGGCGTCAGCGAGCTGAGCACGGGTTTGATTCGCTTGGGCGATGTCGCGGATGTGACGATGGGCTATCTAGAGCCGGCACTCACTCAAAGCCGTTTTAACGGCGAACAAGCAGTGACCTTGGCGGTGAGTCCGGTTGATGGCATCAACGTTGTCGCGCTTGGAGATACCATCACCGAGATGATCGCGCAATTTAATGCTGAACTGCCTCTGGGTGTGAGTGTATCCACCGTCGCTTATCAGCCAGAAGAGGTACAGAAGTCGATCGATGAGTTCGTTGGCAACTTGGCCGAGAGCGTGGCGATTGTCTTCATCGTGTTGCTGGTCTTTATGGGATTCAAAAGTGCGGCGATTGTCGGCGGTAGCTTGATCCTGACCATTCTGCTGACCTTGATTTACATGAACGTGCGTGAGATTGATTTGCACCGCGTCTCACTGGGCACCTTTATTTTGGCGCTCGGTATGTTGGTGGACAACGCCATCGTGATCACCGATATGATGATCGTGAAAATCAACAAAGGTGTACACCGCACTGTCGCAGCGATCGAGTCTTTCAAAGAGACGGCGATTCCTTTGTTAGGGGCAACAGTTATTGCCATTATGGGCGCAAGCCCCGTGGTATTTTCGCAGACGGATGCTGCAGAATTTGCCGAGTCAGTGTTTGATATTATTGCCGCATCGTTGCTGCTTTCATGGTTGGTTGCGATGATCTTTACCACGCTAATGTGTTGGCTGTTAATCCAACCTAGCAAAAAAGGTCAACAAGACGGTAAGGGCAGCAGTGGCTTAAAGAGCGTTATCTATTGGATTGTAGACAATCCGAAAAAGGCGTTATCAACGCTCATCCCAACTATTGTTGTTACCGTATCAATGGTGCCGTTTGTCGGGTTAAACTTTATCCCTCAATCAGACCGCGAGATTGTCTTCCTTGACTACTGGTTACCCAATGGCGCGAAAATAGAGCAAACCTCGAGTGATATGCGTCAGATTGAGCAATGGCTGCTCGCTCAGCCTGAAGTCGAGAGCATTTCAACGGCGGTGGGCGCAAGCGTGCCGCGCTTCTCAGTGACGGTGGAACCGGAGCCATTGGATGCGGCTTATGGGCAGATCCTCATTAATACGCACGATTTTCACGGCATTAAAGATCTGGTCGCTCGTGGTGATCGCTACCTTGCGGAGCAGTTTCCGAATGCGCAGCCACGTTTTCGCGCCTTGAAGCTCGCGACGTCTGATAAGTTTGCCGTCGAAGCGCGCTTCTCAGGGCCAGATGCCAATGTGCTGCATGAGTTATCTGAGCAGGCTCAGGTGATTTTTGCTAGCCACCCAGACGCACGTTATGTGCGTGATGATTGGCGCCAGCAGACGCAAGTGATGAAGCCGGTCATCAATCAAGACAAAGCGCGCCGCGCCGGTATTAACCGTGCCGACATTGCGCTGGCGATGAAACGTGCATCCGACGGGTTGACGGTCGGCATGATGAACCTCAACGACGAACTGATCCCCATTCAAGTTCGCGCGACAGAGCGCACGATGGCGTCGCTCGAAACCTTGCCGGTGAAATCGATTCTTGGCCTGCACACTGTGCCGCTTAGTCAAGTGGTGGATGGTTTTGAATTCTACCCAGAGGAGTCGATGATTTGGCGTCGCGACCGAGTGAAAACCATCACAGCGCAAGCGGGTGTCGCACGTCATGCCACGCCAGCCCAAGTGCGTGACGCGGTGAAAGATCGCATTGAAGCAATTGAACTGCCAGACGGTTACTCCATGGAGTGGGGCGGTGAGTATTACGATGAGCACAAAGCGGTGACCGATATTTTGATGCAACTGCCTAAGGCAATGATCATCATGATCATCATCTTGGTGGCGATGTTTAACGGTTTTAAACAGCCGATCATCATCCTCGCGACTATTCCACTGGCTGCAACGGGAGCGGTGTTCTCGCTGGTGGCGTTTGATAAACCGTTTGGCTTTATGGCGCTGATTGGCGCGGTCACCTTGACCGGCATGATCATCAAAAACGGCATTGTCTTGATGGATCAAATTGAGCTAGAGCGCAAAGCGGGGCTTGGCCTGGCCGATGCGGTCAAAACCGCGACGCTTAACCGCACCATGGCGATATCGATGGGCGCGTTGACCACGGCGCTAGGTATGATTCCGCTGATGAGCGATCTGCTGTTTGACCAAATGGCAGCCACCATTATCGGCGGTCTAGCTGCGGCTACCGTGCTGTCACTGATGGTGATGCCTGCGGTGTACATGCTCACCACCAAAGACGAACCGACGCGCGGCGATGACGCGTTTAACTTCGATACCCAACCAGCAGGGCAATGATCATGATGACACGTTTTACTTTCAAACTGCTGCCTGTTGCGATGGCGTTATCGCTCTCGGCCTGTGCAGTCGGCCCCGATTATCAAGCGCCAAGTATGACCTTGGCCGAGACTTACCTCAACGCCGAGCACAGTGAGCAAGCAACCCAAGATTTGTGGTGGCAATCCCTCGGTGATGAGACGCTCAATCAATTGGTGGCACAGTTGCAGCAGCAAAATATCCACCTGAAAACGGCAGCAGAGCGCATCCAAATGGCGAATGCGTACCAAACCATTGTGGAGTCGTTCAAAGTGCCCACCGTCAATGTGGGTGCAGGGTACTACAACTACCAGTTCAGTAAGAACGATTCGGCGCTAGGCCCGATCCTTAACCCGCTTGGTCAAAGCGTGCCGGGGCTTGACAACATTGCTCCAGGGCTCGGTTCAATGACCTTGATGGACAATCAACATGACGGATTCGCTTTAGGCGCGAATCTCTCATGGGAGTTGGATCTGTTTGGCCGCATTGATAAGCAATCGGAAGCGGCGAAAATTCGTGTCGAACAAGCCGAGATCTACCGTGAAGGGTTGAATCTGGTGCTCAGCGCGGATCTGATTCACAACTACTTGCAGTATCGCGGCGCCCATGAGCGCAAGCAATTAGCGCTTGAGAACATTGAGGATCAAAAGAAGACCCTCAAGTTGGTGACGAGTGTGGTGAACAGTGGCTACGGCTCGGCGCTTGACCAATCGCAAGCCGAAGCCATGCTGGCGGCCACGCAGGCGATCATTCCGCAGTTAGAGATTGCGGAGCAGGTACATAAGCATCGCATGGCGATTTTGCTCGGTGTGCCGCTGACTCAAATCGATACCCAGTTAGCGACGCATCAGGATGTGCCTGAGCTGCAAGGTTTGATTCCGGTTGGTTTACCGTCGGAACTGCTGACCCGCCGCCCGGACATTCGTATCGCGGAGCGTGATATGGCCGCCATCAATGAGGAGCTTGGCGCGGCGATGGCCAATCGCTATCCGAAGTTCTTTATTACTGGCACCCCGGGTGTCTCTGCTGGCAGCTTTGATGATCTGTTTAAAAGTGATTCCTTTGGCTGGGCGGGCAGTGCCGGCGTGAGCTGGAACGTATTTGATGGCGGACGCGGCAAAGCGAATGTAGAGATTCAGGAATCACGCTTGAACAACGCCGCGCTGCGCTACGAGCACACGGTCAACAGTGCGATTGCTGAAGTGGACTCGACGCTATTTGCCTATGGCCGCAGCCAACAAAACCGCGATCAAATTGACATTGCTATGCAGGCGACCGATCGGGCGCTGGATAAAGCTAAGTCACTCTATCGTGCAGGGCTGATTGACTACATTGCGCTGCTGGACGCCCAGCGTCAGCACCGCGTGATGCAAGATCGCCAAGTAGCCGCCAAGCTGCAAGCGGCGCAAGCGACCGTGGCGGTGTACAAATCGCTCGGCGGTGATTGGACGGTGCAATAACGCGGGTAAACCTAACCATTAATCAAAGTCTTACTGCTCGATGAGTACTGGTCCTCCTCATGAGCAGTGAGGCTTTCTTCTCCAAGGAATTGACATGAAACCCAACGCTTGGGTAGTGTGCAGCGCCATTGCTTTGGCTGGCTGCTCATCGATCCCCGAAAAAACCAACAAACCACTGACGAGTTCGGCTGAACCGCGTTATACGGTGAGCGAAAAAATGGCCACGCTGCCAGACAATACGGTGGTGTTGCTGAGCTTTTCTGGCGGCGGCACTCGTGCAGCGGCGTTTTCCTACGGTGTCATGAAAGGACTGCGTGACTACCGCTATGAGTACCAAGGGCAACCCCATCGTTTGCTCGATCAGGTTAACGCCATCAGCTCTGTCTCTGGTGGCAGTTTTACCTCTGCCTATTACGGCTTGTACGGCGAAGCCATCTTTGACGATTTTGAACAGGCGTTTTTATACAAAGATGTGACGACAAGTTTGAAAGACATCGTCATGAGCCCCGAGTACTGGTTCTCCAAATATGCGCGCTCGGCCGCGGCGGCGGACTATTACAACGCGCATATTTTCCAAGATACCACCTTCTCGGCGCTACGCGATGAAGGGCCGATGATCATTATCAATGCTACCGATCTCTCGACCGGCGCACGTTTTTCATTTACCCAGGAGTATTTTGACCTCATTTGCTCCGACTTAAATAGTTACTCAATTAGTGACGCTGTCACAGCATCCAGTGCTGTGCCTCTACTGTTCTCACCTGTCCTGCTCGAGAATTATCCCGGCTGTGAGCGGGCGGTCTACAGCGCGCAGAGTCGGCACCGTACCTTACACCGCGCCACCAATCGTTCGCTGAAAAAATTTGAGGACAGAGAGCGTTATCAATATCTGCATTTGGTCGATGGTGGCATCAGTGACAACCTCGGGCTGCACGCCCTGTATGACTTAGTGACGACCCAAGATTTTGGCTTAGTTGCTGAGAAAGATCGCCTGCAAACCGTGGTGGTGATTTCGGTCGATGCTGCGGTGCGTCCGGATTGGGAAATCGGCCATCAAAAGCAAGAGCCGACAATGGCGAATCTATTGGGTTCGGCCAGTGACGTACAGATCCACCGTTACAACGATTTGTCCAAAACCTACCTCAGCATGATTTTGGATGAGTGGCAAGCGCAGCAGCCTGATAGGCGCTATCTGTTTGTCGATATCAATCTCTCAACGGCGGAGGACCAGGCTTTTGTTCAGTCCATCCCAACCGATTTTCATCTCAAAGAAGCGCAGGTCACGCGGCTGATTGAACACGGCTACCAACAAGTGATGACACACCCAGAGCTGGCGCATTTCATCTATCAAGGCACTCACCCACAAGAGGCAAACAGAGAGTAATATGACCCTATCGGAGACATCGGTGATCGACACCATCGAAGTGGTGGATTTTGTGTCCTTCACTATCGCTATCATCCTACTTTTTATCGGTAAGTTCGTCTTATCGCGCAGTCGTGTGCTGCAAAAATACAGTTTGCCTGAGCCGGTGATTGGCGGCTTTATCTGTACTTTGGTGGTTGCCTTGGTTTACTACCTGTTTGGGAAAGAGATCCAGTTCAACTTGCAGGTGCGTGACATTTTGCTGCTCTACTTTTTTGCCGGAATTGGCCTTAAAGCAGACATCGACAGTTTGCTCAATGGCGGTAAGCCCTTGATGGTATTGTTGCTGCTGGCGAGCGTCTACATCGTACTGCAAAACGTACTGGGTATCAGCGTCGCGACCTTGTTTGGTTTTGACCCGAAAGCAGGGTTAATGACAGGTTCGATTTCGCTGATTGGTGGCGTAGGCACTACCGTTGCGTGGGCGCCCACCTTTATTGACGATCTCGGTATCGCCAATGCGATGGAGCTCGGCATTGCTGCCAACACGCTAGGCTTGATTTCGGCGTGTGTCATCGGCGGCCCGATTGCGGCGTACTTGATGAAGCGAAACGCCATCAGCGCCAACACCACTCAAGACTTGGACATCGGTATGGCGCACACCAGCAGCAAAAAAGACATCTCGGTGGATTATTTTGGTGTGCTGCGCGCTTGGCTATGGCTGAATGTCTCTTTGATTATTGGCTACTTTTTGGATTTGTCGCTTGAGGCGGCTGGGCTCAAGCTACCCATGTTTGTGGCGTGTTTGATAGGCGGTATTGTACTGGGTAACTTAGGTCGCTGGATTTTGACCAAGCTGCGCAGCGAGGAGTTTAACACTTATGCCGAAGACGCCGAAAAAGGGCTCTCACTTATCCAAGATATCTGCTTGGGGATGTTTTTAACCATGGCGCTGATGAGTCTCAAATTGTGGGAGCTGCAAGGTAGTGTGGGTTACCTTGCGGTGGTCATGAGTGCTCAAGTCTTGTTGTCGATTGTGTTTACCGTCTGGGTGGTGTTCCGCGCGATGGGCAAAGATTATGAAGCGGCGGTCATGTGCGCCGGTTTTGGTGGGGTGACCTTAGGCTCGACCGCCACCGCGATTGTCAATATGACCGCGGTGACGCAGCAATACGGAGCCGCGCATAAGGCGTTTATCATTCTGCCTTTGGTGTGCGGATTTTTCATCGATGTGGTCAACGCCTTGGTAATTAACTATTTTGTGACTTGGTAACGGGTGTTATTGGGTTGCGAACAATCCCAAATCAAACGCGGCGCCTGAGGCGCCGCGTTTGATTTGTAAGAACGTTGACCCAAACTCAGTGTTTGGCGCTCGCGATGTATTGCTTAATTTTATCGCGCAGCCAAATACCGGCATCGGAGTTACTGTCTCGACGGTGCCAGATCATTGTATGGTGGATAGAGATGCTGTCGAGTGGGTAAGGGAGCAATTTGATGCCTAAGCGGTGTTCGACTTGTTGGCCGAGTAGGTAGCTGGACGTACACAAACAATCCGACATGCTGGCGAGATGTAAGGCCCCGAGCAAAGAATCGCTGACCGAGCTGATATCACGGGTCGGGATGTAAGATTTAGTGAATCGCTGAGCAAGGGACATACTGCCGCGCTCCATCATCATAATGATGTGCTTCTCAGCGTAAAACTGCGCTTCGTTGATGTGATCATGAATCCGTGGATGATCTTGGCGACACGCTACCACGCAGTGATCCTCAATTAACAATTCACTCATAAACGCTTTATTCTGCGGCACATAAATATCGATAGCCAAATCGAATTGACTTAAGCTCAATTGTTCTTCTAATAGTTCTTCGGAAATAGGAATAGGATGCAGTTCGATTGTAATATTTTCGAGTTCGTTATCTCGCTCTATCGCTGGATGTAAAATATTTAGCATCGCTTCGTTAACTAATACTTTAAATGTGCGATGTTGTGCGGGAGTAAATTCAGAAAGAGAGTCAACCGCATCATCTAGTAAGTAAATGGATTGTTTCAGTTGTTCCGCAAAGTTAATGCCTTTTTGCGTAGGAGTGATAGAGCGCCCCTGGCGAACAAACAAGGCGGCCCCGATCTGGTTTTGCAAGCGTTTTATGGCGGTACTGACACCCGGTTGGGTCATATCCAGTTTATCCGCGGCGGCGGTAATTGAACCAGTACGATAGACTTCCAAAAATATCCGAAGCGCGCTTAAATCAAGTTTACTTTTATCACAACTCATCGGTTGACTCCCAAATATGATGGCTATGATTTTCATCAAACCAAGTAAGAAGTCAATATGTTTTCTTTCGATACGAACTATTAATAATATTGGCAATTGTAACACTGAGTTAATTATGAGAAATGAGTCGAATTTTTTGGATAAAAACGCAGGTTAAATAATAATTTAATTTCAGTTTTAATATTTATTTTCCCGTATCAAGGTGTAGATATTTAATTTAATGAACTTCGATGGCTGCATTTAGGGTTTTGTCAAATACTCTGCTCTTCAACGTGGCAAAGTGGTGATGGGCTTTTTGTACCTCTTGTAGCTCTAGCATCCATTGTGCACTGCGCTGAGCACTGCAAAATGCGGTCATGTGGTGGAGCAAATCCTCGCACTGGTGGTGCAGAATATGACTGATGGCCTCAACCAATGGGTTGGACTCAATCGACATAAACTGAAGTTGGGCGTAGGTTTGGTTGAGCAGTTCAAAGGCACGCTGATGTTGCCCCATTTTGTTGAGGATTTCTGATTGGGTGATGGCGGCATCTCGTAATGCTGTCGTCAAACAGCGAAACTGGCATGGTTTGGTGTTGTCATCCTCCATCGCGTGTTGGACATGGCTAGGTAGGTAGGCCAGCACTTGATCGTACAGGTAATAGGCTTCAGGCCAATGTCCTTGCTCCAGCAATTGTTCGGCTTTGAGATAGTGTGTCCAGCATTGCTGTAAATCCATTGATATCACTCCACATTAAACGGCACACTGCGTATTTAAATGCAATTGGTTATTATATGCAAATAATTATCATTTATTATTTTGTTGGGGGTAATTTGATGGTTATTTGAGCAGTTGAACGTGAATACTGTGTAAGTCACTAAAAACTAAATAAAACTGACCTAAACTAAGGAAACAGAACAATAACAATGAAGGACCGAACTATGGCTATTCAAAGACTTGAGGCGAGCCAGCTGTATCATTTTGCGGAGCTAGAAAAGCTCGACAGCAAATCAACCAAAGAGTTGGCCCCTATTGATGAGATTGTCGGTCAAGAGCGCGCGCAGAAAGCGGTAGAGTTTGCGATGTCGATCAAGGAGAAGGGATACAACATTTACGCGATTGGCCAGAATGGACTGGGCAAGCGCACTATGATTTTACGTTACCTCAACCGCCACAAACACGACGAGAGTGCGTTGTACGATTGGTGCTATGTGGCGAATTTCGAGGATATCCGTACCCCGAGAGTGTTAAAGCTCCCTTGTGGTGTCGGCAGCCGATTAAAGCAAGACATTGAAAAGTTGATGGGCAAGTTAGTCAATGCGATGCCTCTCGCGTTTGATAACGAACTCTACTACAGCCGTGCGGACAAATTGAAAAACCAATTGGCCGCCAAGCAAGAAGCTGAGCTTGCCAATATTACTAAAGAAGCGAAAGCCAAAGGCATCAGTCTTACCATCACGACGCAAGGCGATTATCAGTTTGTTGCGATGAACGGCGAAGAGATGCACACCGAAGAGTCGTTTGATGCACTGAGCAAAAAAGAGCAGGAGTACTTCGGCGCGACCATTGATGAGCTTGAAGTCAACTTGAGAAACATGGTGCGTCAGCTCACCGAGTGGGAAGAAGCCTACAGCGAAAAAATCAAAAAACTCAATGATGACGTGACACTCGATGTGATTACGCACTTTATCAAACAGTTGAAAAAGGATTACTCAGGATACCCAGAGATCAAATCCTACCTGAGTGAACTTTCGCAAGACATCGTCGAGAATGCCGACATCTTTCTTGAGCAGAGCGCTGAGCAAGGAGAGGTGGCCGCGGCTTCACTGGACAAAAAACTGCCCCGCCGTTACAAGGTTAACGTTCTAGTAAGCCGTAAAGAGAGTAAGTTCCCCATTGTGGTGGAAGAGAATCCGAACTACCACACTTTGTTCGGTTACATCGAAACCGCTACCTTTAAAGGCACAGTCTTCACCGACTTCTCGTTGATACGCGCGGGGAGCTTGCACAAAGCCAACGGCGGTGTATTGCTGATGGATGCGCAAAAGGTGTTAGAACAGCCCTATGTGTGGGATGGGCTTAAGCGGGCGTTAAGGGCGCGTCAGCTTAGTTTAACGGCGCTAGAGAAAGAGGTGACACTCACCGGCGCCGTCTCACTCGATCCTGAGCCGATTCCTTTGGATGTGAAAATTATCCTATTTGGTGATTATCGCACCTATCAGTTGCTGCAACACTACGATCCTGAGTTCAGCGAACTGTTCCGTGTCACCGCCGATTTTGAAGATGAGATGACGCGCACGCCTGAATCTGAATTGCACTATGCGCGCTTTATTTCAAGCGTCGTGAACGACAATAGTATGCTGCATTGTGACCGTAAAGCGATTGCGCGCATCATCGAACACAGTTCACGATTGGCGGGCGATCAAACCAAGTTATCACTCCATTCGGCCAACATCGCCAATTTGTTGCGTGAATCGAACTACGTCGCGCGTCAAGCCAACTCCAATATGATACGCGTCAGCCACGTCGAAGAGGCACTGGCTAATCAAGAGATGCGAGTGAGCCGTTTGAAAGACACCGTGATGGAAGGGTTCACCAACGGCACAACTCTGATTCGAGTGGAAGGAGAGGCGGTCGGTCAGGTCAATGCGTTGTCGGTGCTCAGTACCAGCGAGTACATGTTTGGCGCGCCGAATCGCATCACCGCCACCACCTGTTATGGTGATGGTGATGTGATTGATATTGAGCGCAGTGTCGACCTTGGTGGCAGCATTCACTCCAAAGGCGTGATGATTTTAACCGCCTATCTCTCATCGGTGTTTGGTAAAACCGCGAAAGTGCCGCTCAGCACCACGATTACGTTTGAGCAGTCCTACGGCGGGGTAGATGGCGACAGCGCCAGCATGGCGGAGTTCTGCGCGGTGGTGTCGGCGTTTTCTAAGCAGCCCAATCGTCAGGATATTGCGATCACAGGTTCGATGAACCAATTTGGCGAGTCTCAACCGATTGGTGGCGTCAACGAGAAGATTGAGGGCTTCTTTGATGTGTGTACCATCAAAGGTCGCTCGCCAAATCAAGGGGTGATCATTCCTCGCTCAAATATGCACAACCTGATGTTGCGTCCTGACATCGTCAAAGCGGTGGAGAAAGGCGAGTTCAACATTTGGGCGATTGATCATGTGACGGAGGCGATTGAGTTGTTTACCGGCAAAGCCGCTGGTCAGCCGAGCGATGAGGGCAGCTACCCGATTGACACCATCTTTGGTATTGCGCAGGCCAAACTCAACGCTCTGCGCAAGTAGTTCGGTTATCTCACTAGGCTTCTCACCCTTGGGTGTGATAGGAAAAGAGAGAAGAGAAACAAAAGAGAGACCTCGCCTTAGCTAGGTCTCCTTATTTGAGCGGTTCTGTACTGAAGTGGTGTTGTTCAACGTGCGATGTTCATTGAGAGCTGTAAATCCAACGACAGCGAGGCGAGTTTGGTTTTCAGCACTTGACGCATGGTGTCCAACTCCGAGACCTTTAGCTGTTTCTGGTCGGTGGTAACATCGAGGCGGACACGCAGTTCTCGACCCACTTTCGTCACGCCAGCGACTTCAAGTTGCGAGCTAAGTTGCGCGTCAAGGGCGCTCACTTCTTTGTCCACGCGGCTCAGAATTTCTTTGCTTGGTGCCATCATCAGTAGTTCTCGCATCGCATCGCGAATCATATCAAACGGTACTTTGATAAAGTAAAACGACATGGCAATCATCATCATCGGGTCTGCGTATACTGCGTAGTGCGCGAACGGCGAATAGGTTAGTGCCAAAGCGAGTAAGAAACCGAGCGTAACCGCGACACTAAGCAGTGTATCCATTTGCCACTGCTTGGCTTCCGCCTCAATCAGGCCAGAGGAAAAACGCTGAGATTTTTTCGCGATCATCCACCATGCATAACCACAGCCAATGACGTTCACGATGCCAAACAGAGACGCAATCGAAGGATCAACCTCGCGGCCGCCATTCGCAACAGCGATGAGTGCGGAGTACAGCGAATACCCAACAATCGATAAGATAACCGCTCCTTTGATGGCGATGACCACCGGCTCTAACACCGCTTTACCAAAAGGAAAATGATTTTTCTGTGGGCTCTGAATGTAACGTGATACCGCGAGCGACAATAAAGTTAACAGTAAACTAACAAGTGAATAGACGCCGTCAAAGACGATAACC
The DNA here is from genome assembly GCF_059834005.1 of Vibrio sp. R12-SW3-ISO1. NCBI lineage: Bacteria > Pseudomonadati > Pseudomonadota > Gammaproteobacteria > Vibrionales > Vibrionaceae > Vibrio > Vibrio sp. R12-SW3-ISO1. The sequence goes on along the minus strand of NZ_JCBDGK010000040.1, from coordinate 84,283 downwards.
AGTGAGCCAACCAATGAACCGAGTACCAAACCACCCACAGCAAAGCCAGACGCAATAAGGGCTGAAAAGGTCAGTATTCGTTTTTCATTCAAGCTGGTTTGAGCACACATAACATCATCTCTGTCGTAAACACGCTTATAGTTTTTACTTAAGCGGACATTTAAACAACTGAGAAATGTGCATGGTCGAAGGGTGAAAGGAAGGGTTGGTAAATATTTTATTATAAATCAGTTGGTTACCAAGTAAATTATGTGTCAATAAATTTGACGCTGGCTGTCGGTCGGTTTAGAAATCAAACAAATATTCATTGAGGCGATCCGCAAGCCAAGTCATCCCTGGGTGCTCCGCCATGCCCGCAGACGTAAACATGCAGTAATCTTCCTGAGTAAGTCCGTAGGTATGTTTGATGACCGAGAGCTTTTGCTGACGCAACAAATGGCGAATCAAGGGTTCAGGTAACACGCCCCAGGCGTCCTCTTCCATAATGGTTTTGAGCATATAATCGAAGCTTGAAAAACCGATGTGTCGCAATGAAAAAGGCTGAAGTTCTGGGTTGTCTTTCTCATTAAGATACACCATGACCGCTTGCATGGCATTGCGCAGCTCATCGTCGGATACTCGGCGCAACTGACTGAGCTTATGATCCGCACTGCACACTGACATCATGCGGATTTTGCCTAAGGGTTGGTAGGCGATGTGTGGGTCGTCGATGCGTTCGTAATCCACACCAAAAGCAAAATCGACTTGCCCGGTGGCGACCAAGTTTGCCAAGTCGCCACTGGATGCCAAGACGAGGTTGAATGAGGTGGCAGGGAACTGGTTGTTGAGTTTGTGGGAAAGATCCAGCCACATATCATCAGGCAATGAGTCGTCACGAGCGATCCACACTTCGGCGTTAAATTCACCTGAGACTTGCGCGCAGGTTTGGCGAATTCTCGCGGCGGTGACCAGCAAGTTTTGGCAATCTTTGTAGATGGCTTTGCCGGCCTCAGAGAGGGTCAAATGGTTGCCAGTGCGAATGAACAGGTCGATTTGCAGATCTTTTTCCAACGCTTTAATGGCCATACTGAGCTTAGTTCGATTGCAGTCTAACTGGCGAGCCGCCTCTGAGACGGAACCCGTATCGGCGATGGTACAAAATGCCTCAATTTGCGATAAGTTCATATTTTGGTCAATTTGGTTGGGTTATCATCGATCTTATACGAATAACAGATGTCTGTCTGTTTTCAGTAGCGAAATGCTATCAATTTCATGCAGTTTTGGTAATCTTCTGCTATGCCAAATGAAGATGTTATAGGGAGATCATGATGGCGGCAACTTGGGATGAACTCGCACCGGACTGGGAGAAAGATGAGTCCACCAGCCTTTATGCGCAAAAGGCGTTCGAGTCATTGGAGAATGCAGTCCGCATTCAAAATACACATGTGTTAGATTTTGGTTGCGGTACAGGATTACTGAGCCAAAAACTCTCTCCATTGGTGAAAGACATCGTCGCGCTAGACAGCTCGGAAGCGATGATTGAACAACTCGATCTCAAAGAGCTCGCCAATGTTGAGCCCGTCGTCGATATTCTTTCACGCGGCTTAGTCGCCATGCACCCGGCTTTTCGACATCAGTTTGATCTCGTCGTGGCCTCCTCGGTGTGCAGTTTTCTTCCTAACTACGCGGAAACCGCCGACGTGGTTTACAGCCTACTTGATGCCGGTGGCCACTTTGTTCATTGGGATTGGCTCTCTGACGGCAATCAAGAGGGCGGAATGAGCAAGGAGCACGTTAACCAAGTGCTCACCGGTGTGGGTTTTAGCGAAGTGCTGACTTCTGTACCGTTCGCGATAGATACCCCACACGGTAAGCTGCCGGTTTTGATGGCGATAGCCAAAAAATAATTCGCTAAGAGCTTGAGTGTCTTTGCACTTAATGCTGATGCCCGTAATGCTGATAGCGACGAACTTCTTCCAAAACCTCGGGGTTAGCAATAGCACCGAGGTTTTTTATTGTTTCGCCATGAAGGACTTGTTTCACCGCCAGTTCAACTAACTTGCCAGATTTGGTTTTGGGTATATCACTCAATGTGTAAATTTCGCTGGGTACGTGGCGTGGTGAGCATTGGCTTCTGAGTCGAGTGGTGATGGCAGCTTTGAGTCTCTCATCGAGTATTACCCCCTCTGCTAACTGGACGAACAGGACAATGGTTTCGTCTCCCTTTTTTACGCGCCCAACCGCGATAGAATCAAGGACTTCTGGCAACTGGTTCACTTGCTGATAAATTTCAGCGCTGCCGATCCTGACGCCACCCGGGTTGAGGGTGGCATCACTACGGCCAAAAAAGCGTACACCACCGGTTTGACTCATTTGAACGTCATCACCATGATGCCAAGTGTTGGCAAATCTCGCCCAATACGCTTGATGATAGTGACGGCCATCGTCGTGCCAAAAGCCGAGCGGTTGGTTTGGAAAGCTGTTGCGACACACTAACTCGCCGCGTTGATCTGTCACGGCTTGTCCCTCTTCATCAAACACAGCGACATCCAGCCCAAGTCCGGGGCCTTGACACTCGCCTACATAAACGGGAGACAACGGGTTACCCAGGACAAAGCAGCCGCAAATGTCCGTTCCCCCCGAAATCGATGCGAGATGGAGATCGGATTTAATCTTATCGTACACATAGTGATATTGGTTGGGGTAGAGCACCGAACCGGTAGAACACAATGTCTTTAGTGACGACAGATTCACGTCATTTTTTGGCGTGTAGTCAGCTTTCTCAATCGCTTCTAGATATTTGGCTGAAGTGCCAAATAGGCTGACTTGCGCGCGTTCAGCCAGTGACCATAGTGTCGCTGGCGTTGGATAAACGGGGCTACCATCATAAATCACTAAGGTTGCGCCACTGGCAAGGGCAGAGACATGCCAGTTCCACATCATCCAACCGCACGTGGTGTAATAAAACACACGATCATTGGGTTTGATGTCGCAATGCAATTGATGCTCCTTGAGGTGATTCAATGTGGTTCCCCCGACACTGTGGACAATGCATTTGGGTTTGCCCGTGGTGCCTGAGGAGTAGAGGATGAAAAGTGGATCGTTAAAGCCGACCCGTGCAAATTCAATGCCCCTAGGTAAACAACTCGACAGCACCGACTCCCAATCGGAAAAGCCCTCGTTGAAAAACAGATCACAGGCGTGATCCGCGAGGTATTCAATCTGACAGGTGTTGGTAATGCTCGAAATGGCGTCACAGATCTGGCCATTTTTCTCCACCATAGAGTGGGTTTTGCCACCGAATTGATAGCCATTGCAGCCAAACAAGATCTTAGGTTGTACCTGACCAAAGCGCTCGACCACACTGTCTACTCCAAAATCAGGAGAGGTAGAGGTCCACACCGCGCCGAGGCTGGTGGTTGCCAACATGGCAATCACCGCTTGAGGGCAGTGTGGTAGGTAGCCAGCAACCACGTCACCTCGCTCGACGCCATTGTGACGCAGCCACTGCTGGACGATGGAGACTTGATCGCACAAGGCTTGCCAACTCAGCTGCGTTTCTACGCCAGATTCATTGTGAAACCAAATCGCCGGATTATTTGGACGTTGATACGCATAGGCGAGTAAGTTTTCTGCGTAATTGAGCTGTGCTTGAGGGAACCAGATGGTGTCTCGACTGGCACTAAATTGACCGTGTTTCGCTAGACCTTCTCCCTTAATACACTCACCGCGATAGCCAATCACGTCACAGACTTGCCAAATTTCGAGCCAAAATTGGTTGGGGTTTGCAACAGACCAAGTATGCAAATCCTTATAAGACTCAATAGCTTGGCCTTGCATGTTGATGTGCTGAATGAATTGCGCAATGTTGGCGTTACGTTGTCGCTCAGTCGAGGGTGACCAAAGCAGTTCGGGGGAGAGAGCAGAAGAGTCAGTCATTGGCGTATCCAGTGTTTTTATTGTTTTCGTTGTTTTGATTTTTGGTGCAAATATCGCCAAAGTCAAACCTTGCACTTCTTTTCATACCCATGAAAAACAAGTAAAAAAACGGAAAATGTAAAATATTTGTTACATTAGGTTGAGTGTTGATTGAACAAGCCATGATTGTCACTCAATGTCGGTATGGATACGCTTTATGTAACAAAATTGTTATGGATTGACGTCATGACCTCGTATCACTCTAAGCCTGTCGATGCTCAAGGGCAGATCGCCTGGACGGCAGAAGAACATCAGATTTGGCAAGCATTAGTTGAGCGCCAGTTGGCGGTCGTACAAACCCGTGCATGCCAAGCCTACCTAGATGGCCTTAAGCTGCTGGATTTGCCCTGCGATCGAGTCCCGGCACTGCGCGACATTAACCGCGTACTCGCCAGAGAAACTGGCTGGCAAGTGGAGCCAGTGGCAGCGTTGATCAGTTTTGATAAGTTCTTTGCGCTCTTGGCGCAAAAGAAATTTCCTGTCGCGACGTTTTTACGCTCACGACAAGAGTTCGACTACCTCCAAGAGCCCGACTTTTTTCATGAAATATTCGGCCATTGCGCCATGCTTACTCATCCCGATTTTGCCGCTTACACGCACACCTATGGCCAAATGGGGTTAGCGGCATCACCAGAAGAGCGTGTCTATCTCGCAAGATTGTACTGGTTTACGGTTGAGTTCGGTTTGGTGAAAGAAGCCGGGGCCACCAAGATTTACGGCGGGGGGATTCTCTCTTCGCCCGGTGAAACCGTGTATGCATTGGATGACGCGAGTGCAAAACGAACCCCTTTTGATCTGCATACTGTGCTGCGTACGCCCTATCGGATTGACATCATGCAGCCACAATATTTTGTTTTAGAGGATCTTCAGCAGTTGTATACCCTAAGCAACATGGACTTAATGGCCCACGTCAAGCAGGCAATGCAAGCTGGCTTACTCCCTCCACTATTTGAACCAAAGGAAATCTCCCATGTTGAATGAATTGCGTTGTGAAGCGTGCCACAGTGATGCCACCCCCCTCGGCTCTGAGGAACGAAGATTGCTATTAACGGAGTTGGAGGGATGGGAAATCGTTGATCGAGACGGCATCCCCCAATTGGAAAAAGTGTATCGCTTTAAAAACTATCAACTGGCGTGGGCCTTCGCCAATAAAGTCTCTCAGCTTGCTGAAGAGGAGTTCCACCACCCCTCACTACTGTTGGAGTGGGGAAAGGTCACCGTCACCTGGTGGAGCCATTCCATCAAAGGCTTGCACCAAAACGACTTTATCTGCGCGGCCAAGTGTGACCGCTTTTAACGGATAGCATAACGCCCCTCACTAGCATTCGGCTTGTGAGGGGCGTCGTCTTTTCTCAGTGCGGCGTATTAGTTTGCGGTCAGGTAACGCTGCTCTTTGGCGAGTGTTTTATCGCCATCAATAATTTCGAACGTGAAAGTGCGGCCGTTATCAAACAAGTTAGCGGCGTAGAATGTTCCTTTTGAACCACTGACGAAATGTTTGACACCGTTGCCACGGACTGTGACGTCAACACCACTGACGGGTTGTCCGTTGTCAAGTACCGTGACGATTGCGCCGTGATTTGCTGTTGCTACATCAAGGGTGTAGTTGTGGCTGTCGGCAGCAAATGCTGATGTTGCAGTAACCAAAGAGAGTGCAAGAGTGGTGATGATAGTTTTCATAGTGTATTCCTCAACAAGTAGGTGGAATTAAGTTTGCTGGAGTCTGTCTCAGCGCTTGATAGGAACATTAAATGTGATTTTGGTCACGAAAAATCATGTTTTTTAGTTGGACTAGTTCGAAAAAATTGAACGTAGTTTTGTTTAACTTGTGTACAAAGCTAAAGAGTTACTGATAATGGTCGCTATACTCTTTACAGTAACGACAAAGCGCTTGCGTATGGAACTATGAAAAAAATCATCATGGTGTTGTTGCTGCTTGTCGGTATTGCTTGTGCCGGTGGCGGTTATTACATCTTTTATTATAAGCCTCAACAAGATGCGTTGGCACTCGCCGCACAAGAGTCGGAGCCCGAGGCACCAAAGCCTGTGGAAAAAAAAACGCCACCTGAGCCAGAACCCGAGCCCATCACAGATTATTACGTGAACCCAGCCAAACTTGGGGTGCGTGAGCAACCCGATAAACAGGCGTTTATCGAGAGTGTTGTGTATCGCGGCGATAAACTGCATGTTTTGGAAAAAAAAGACGGTTGGGGACGCATTTCACCCTATTACGTGTATGAAGAAGGGGGGCCGGAAGTCGCTGAATGGGTGCCGATGGAGGCACTGCTCGAGGTTGCGCCCACGATTACTCGTGAAGAGCGTATTGAGACGGTCAGTGGCTACATCGAAAATTCCGATGATTTTAAAACCTTTTTTGACCGCTTTATCCAGTCCACCGACAGTTTGCTCAAAGAGGGGACGTGCTCGCCAGAAGACTTTGAAGAGTTGGGCGGTTGGGTGCGTTCTGTTACCTTCAGTAGCGACGATATCTACTTTGTCTATTGCGGCGGTTTGAAACAGGCGAACAAAATTTACCTCAACGCGCAAACGGGCGAAATTTTCTACCGCTGATCCCCAAACACATTGACGAAACCATGACGCACAGATGCTTACATCTTGGCGGGAGTTACGTATATACTTATCCAAGTATTTGAATTGCTAAACTATGTGCTCTGAGTACGGTCTTGTGCTCATAGTTTGATGGACATAGTAGGCTTAACGAGGTCGAGTTGGCCTCGTTGACAGGAAAGGATAATAAAGGGAGAGAACGATGGGCACGATCACGCGCACCCTAGTTGCCGTCGCGTTTGCGATGCACATGGCCACGTCATATGCGGCTGTCATTGAAACCACGACACTGGTGGGATTTGGTGAAGCAAAATATCCGCAAGATTTCACCCACTTTGATTATGTCAATCCAGACGCCCCAAAATATGGCAAAGTGACGTATGGACAAGTCGGCACGTTCGATAACTTTAACCGTTACGCTTCTCGCGGGGTTGCGGCGGCGGCCAGTGGCGAGCTATACGATCCCTTAATGTTCTCTCCAAGCGATGAGATCGATGCTTATTACCCCTTAATTGCACAGCGTGTCCGATACTCGGATGACTACCGCTGGTTAGAGCTCGACATCAACCCGAAAGCACGCTTTCACGACGGTCAGCCTATTACTGCACATGACGTCGCTTTTACCTTCGATAAGTTTATGAAAGAGGGGGTGCCGCAATACCGCGTCTATTATCAAGACATTCAATCTGTGACCGCTAAAGATGATCTCACGGTGCGCATTGAGATGGCGACGCCCAATCGAGAAAAGTTGTTTAGCTTTGCGCAGTCCACGCGCGTGTTGCCCAAACATTTTTGGCAGGACAAAAACCTCTCCGAACCGCTATCGACGCCACCTATCGGCAGTGGTGCCTATCAAGTCACCGATTATCAATCTGGCCAGAGCGTCACCTATTCACTGGTAGAAGATTACTGGGCACGCGATCTTCCCGTCAATGTGGGGCGCGATAACTTTGCGCAGATTCAATACGACTATTACCGCGATGACACCGTGATGCTCGAGGCGTTTAAAGCGGGCGAATTTGATTTTCGTCTCGAGAATTCCGCCAAGTTTTGGGCGAATTCTTACACCGGGATCAACTTTGATAAGGGATACATTGTTAAACAAGAGATCCCTCATGAGAAGCCAGAGAACACCCAAGGGTTCGTGTTTAACACCCAGCGTGATCTGTTTAGCGACCCAAAGGTTCGAGAAGCACTCTCTTACGCGATGGACTTTGAGTGGATGAACAAAAACATGTTCTATGGTCAATACAGTCGCACGCGCAGCTACTTTCAAAATACTGACTATGAAGCTAAAGGGCTTCCTGATGAGGACGAATTAGCGGTGCTTGAACCTTATAAATCTCAAGTGCCAGCGCGAGTGTTTACCCAGGAGTATCAGCCGCCAGTCACCGACGGCAGTGGTCGAATTCGCGCCCAGCTTAGAGTGGCGTTTAAACTGCTCGATGAAGCGGGTTGGGCACTTAAAGACAAAGTGATGACGAACAAAGAGACCGGTCAACCGCTCACCTTTGAGCTGTTGATTTACAGTCCAACCACCGAGCGTATTGCGATTCCATTGCAAAAAAATCTCAAGCTCATGGGCGTAGAGATGAACATTCGCTCGGTGGATACCACCCAATATATCAAACGCTTACGTGACCGAGATTTTGACATGGTGTCATCGTCTTACAGCGCCAATCCTTATCCAAGTCCGAACTTAATGATCGTTTGGAACTCCAACTACATTGACTCCACCTACAACACTGCCGGTGTGATGGACCCCGTCGTGGATGCGTTGACGCTTGAGATTTCCAACAGTCAGCAAGATACGCAGGCGTTGTTGTCACTGGGTAAGGCGCTCGATCGCGTACTGCAATGGAACTTTTATGTTATTCCACAGTGGCATGTTGGCGAGTACCGCGTTGCGATGTGGGACAAGTTTGGACGCCCATCTGTGACGCCCAGATACGATCTTGGCGTTGACACTTGGTGGGTCGATAAACAAAAAGCGGACAAATTGCCAGAAAAACGCCGCTAAACCTGTAGGGCGATATTGAGCAAGGCCAATTCGAGGGAAACATGGCAGCGTATATATTTCGACGACTTTTGTTGGTGATCCCCACCTTGTGGGCAATCATCACCATCAATTTCTTTATTATTCAAATAGCGCCAGGCGGTCCTGTCGAGCAAGCGTTAGCCCAGATGGAAGGGCTCGGTTCCGGTATTATGGAGCGCTTTGCAGGCGGCGGGAGCGAAGTCGACCTGAGTGTCTCCAATGACAATGCCGTGAGTGGTTACAAAGGCTCTCGCGGTTTGGATCCAGAAGTGGTGGAGGCGATTAAAGTCCAGTTTGGTTTTGATAAGCCGCTGCTTGAACGCTATGTTGAGATGCTCAAAAACTACGCGACCTTTAATTTTGGTGAAAGTCTGTTTAAAGGCGGGAACGTCATTGATTTGATTGTCGAGCGGTTGCCCGTCTCCATCTCCCTCGGGCTTTGGAGTACGTTGATCATCTATCTGATCTCGATTCCTTTGGGGATTCTAAAAGCGATTCATCATGGTAGTCGCTTTGATATTTGGTCCAGTGCACTGGTGATCATCGGTTACGCCATTCCCGGTTTCTTGTTCGCCATCATCCTTATTATTTTGTTTGCCAGTGGCAACTACTTCAGCTGGTTTCCCTTGCGTGGCTTGGTGTCGGCCAATTTTGAGCAGCTGAGTTGGTATGAACAAATCCTCGACTATTTTTGGCATTTGGCGCTGCCGATTTGTGCGATGGTGATTGGCGGCTTTGCGACGCTCAGCATGCTGACCAAGAACTCGTTTCTGGATGAGATCAACAAACAGTATGTGGTGACGGCGCGGGCAAAAGGATTGGACGACCGCTCTATCTTGTACAAACACGTATTTCGTAACGCCATGCTTATCATTATCGCGGGTTTTCCTGCGGCATTCATCAGCATCTTTTTCACTGGTTCGATGCTGATTGAAGTCATGTTCTCTCTTGAGGGCATAGGTCTACTCGGTTTCGAGTCGACCATACAGCGGGATTATCCGGTGGTGTTTAGCTCGCTCTACATTATGACGCTGCTCGGACTGCTGCTGAGTATTATTTCCGATCTGACCTATACCTGGGTTGACCCAAGAATTGATTTTGAGGCGCGCTAATGCAAGCGAAGAAAAGACGTAACCCGCTCAACGAAGCTCGCTGGCAACGCTTTAAGGCTAATAAGCGCGGATTTTGGTCGTTGTGGATCTTCTTGGTTTTATTTACCGTGAGTTTGTTTGCCGAGCTGATTGCCAACGATAAGCCATTGCTGGTGGAGTACGATCAGCAGTGGTATTTTCCTATCGTTCAACAATACGCAGAAACGGAATTTGGCGGTGAGTTTGAGACCGAAGCCGATTACACCGATCCGTATGTGATCGAGCTTATTGAAGAGAAGGGCTATCTGATTTGGCCTCTGATCCGTTTCAGTTACGATACGATCAATTTTGATATTTCCGGTAGCGTGCCATCGGCGCCCGATAGCGTCAATTGGCTTGGCACGGATGATAAAGGCCGCGACGTACTGGCCCGAATCATTTACGGTTTTCGAATTTCGGTGTTGTTTGGTTTTGTGTTGACCATCATTTCCAGCGTGATTGGTGTTGCCGTCGGGGCGACGCAAGGCTACTACGGTGGTTGGCTGGATCTGTTGGGTCAGCGTTTTATCGAAATTTGGTCTGGAATGCCGACCCTGTTTTTACTGATCATTTTGTCGAGCTTTGTCGAGCCGAATTTCTGGTGGTTACTGGGGATTATGGTGGCGTTCAGTTGGATGAGCTTAGTTGGCGTGGTGCGAGCCGAATTCTTACGTTGCCGAAACTTTGATTATGTCCGCGCCGCGCATGCAATGGGCGTCAGCGACGGGCGCATCATGCGTCGCCATATGTTACCCAATGCGATGGTCGCCTCACTGACCATGATGCCGTTTATCTTATCCGGTTCGGTCACAACATTAACCTCGCTTGACTTCCTTGGCTTTGGTTTACCAGCAGGGTCGCCATCACTGGGTGAGTTACTCGCGCAAGGTAAAGCCAATTTGCAGGCGCCGTGGCTCGGTTTTTCGGCCTTCTTTGTTCTCTCTATCATGCTAACCTTGCTCGTTTTCGTCGGCGAAGCGGTACGTGACGCGTTTGACCCCCACCACCAAGGACGATAATCATGAGTACTCCTATTTTACACATAGACGGTTTATCGGTGGGCTTTGGTGCCGGTGATGCGCCTCTGACGGTCACTCATAAAGTGTCACTCAATGTCGCCAAAGGGGAGACGCTCGCCTTGGTCGGCGAGAGCGGCTCAGGTAAGTCGGTGACAGCCAATTCGATTCTCAAGTTGTTGCCAAAAGGTTCAGCCCATTATCTGGAAGGGAGCATTCAGTTTGATGGCATTGACATGCTCAGTTGTTCGGAGCGTCAGTTACGTGGTATTCGCGGCGGCCGAATTGGGATGATTTTCCAAGAGCCTATGGTGTCGTTAAATCCGCTGCATAAGGTGGGCAAACAACTGGTTGAGACCTTAGCGATTCACCGTGGCATGCGTACGACTCAAGCGCAACAGCGGGCCATTGAGTGGCTAGGAAAAGTCGGAATTCGTCACCCTGAGCAAAAAATACAAGCCTATCCGCATGAGTTGTCGGGGGGAGAACGTCAGCGCGTGATGATTGCGATGGCGTTAATTAATGAGCCTGAGCTGCTGATTGCCGATGAGCCTACAACAGCGCTCGATGTCTCTGTCCAAGCGCAAATTCTGGATCTGCTCAAAGCGCTGCAACAAGAGATGGGCATGGCGATGCTGTTTATCACCCATGATCTGAGTATCGTTCGCCGTATTGCGGACCGAGTGGCCGTCATGCAACACGGACATTTAGTCGAGACAGGGGAGTGCAAAGCGATCTTTAAAAACCCGACCCACCCCTACACGCAAAAGCTGATTCACTCAGATCCGAGAGGCTTACCTGTTCCGGTTGAACCTGACTCGCCCGCTTTGTTGACAGTGGATCAGTTGAAAGTGTGGTTTCCCATCACGGGTGGTCTGTTTAAGCGGGTAGTGGATCACGTGAAAGCCGTGACAGAGATGAGCTTTACTTTACGCAAAGGTCACTCCATTGGATTGGTTGGCGAGAGTGGCTCGGGGAAATCGACCACAGGTATGGCGATTCTCAAATTGGTCCACTCGCAAGGGCATATTGAGTATCAAGGACACGCACTGGACACGCTCGATCGCGCGGGTATGCTGCCATTTCGCAGCAAAATGCAAGTGGTGTTTCAAGACCCGTTCTCAGCGCTCAACCCAAGAATGTCGGTGGCTGAAGTGATTGGGGAAGGATTGCGCGTGCACAAGCAATGGAGTGATGAAGAGGTCGATGAACAAATCTGCGCAGTGATGAAAGAAGTGGATTTGGATCCGAACACTCGTCACCGTTATCCCAATGAGTTTTCCGGTGGGCAGCGTCAGCGCATCGCCATCGCTCGAGCGTTGGTGCTCAAGCCAGAATTCATTTTGCTTGATGAGCCGACCTCGTCACTCGATAGAACCGTGCAAGCTCAAGTGCTCGATTTGCTCAAATCGCTGCAAGAGAAGTATCAGCTGAGCTATTTGTTCATTAGCCACGATCTCAATGTCGTGAAATCCTTGTGCCATTACACCATAGTGATGAAACAGGGGCAGATTGTCGATCAAGGGGAGACGCAGCAGCTGTTTACCTCTCCCGCTCACCCTTATACGCAGGAGCTGGTCTCGCTGTCGTCGTTTTAGCGAGTCAGCGTGTTTTATATAGCAAGCTATTGAGGCCAGTATCAGTGGGCTGGCCAAACGGTGTAGTATCGCCCTGTCGCGATTAAATGGTGGTGTAGCGGCTGGCGCTTGCCAGAGAGAGCGGTTTTGAAAACCAATAGCCTTGCAAGTAGGACGCGCCCATATCTGTGAAGATTCGCTGCATTTCGGCGCTCTCTATTCCCTCAATGACAATATCGACGCTGTAGCTTTTGCACAGCTTAGTGATGAAGGCGAGATACTCGAAGGTAGCGGGGTTTTGCAGCGAGCGCCACGCGATGGATTTGTCGACTTTGATCTGTTTTAGCGGCAGGTCAAAAAAACTATTGAGAGAGCTGTAGCCGGATCCGAAATCGTCTAACGAGAGTAAGAAACCATAACCATTGAGGCGGTAGAGTTGGTCAAAAGCACTCTGATTGCCATCAAGGATGATGGTTTCTGTCAGCTCTAGCACAATACTGCTCGTAGGCACGCCGTAGTGGTCTGCCATGGCTTTAATTTTTTTCGGAAAATCCTGTTGCAGCAACTGCAATACGGATACGTTGATATTCACCCGAACGCTCGATTGATGTTGCTGTGAGTAGGCTTTGATGAACTCGCAGGCTTTGGCAAACACAAAGTAGCCCAATTCAGACACTAAGCCTTTCTTTTCCGCTAGCGCTATAAACTCGTCGGGGTAAATTTCCCCCATCTCGCGGCTTTTCCAGCGTACGAGTGCTTCAAAGCTGGCCACGCGGTTTTGCTGGGTACAAATAATAGGCTGAAACTTCACGTTCAGCGTTTCGCCTTGAATTGCCTCACCAAGTTCACGTTCGATGTAGAAGTGGCGATCGACCTTATCTTTGGTTTTGTCATCATAAACGCTGATGATTCCGTCACCTTGTTCCACTGCAAAGTGGCAGGTACGCGCAGCGATTTTAAGGGTATCTTCTGGCGCGGCATCGGTAGGGAAGTTAGGGTAGATGCCTATCACCATATCACGGCCGTACAACACGCCCTGTTCGTTGAGCGCATTTTGGTACTGCGTAATAATGCGCTGGGCGAGATCGTTCAGTGCAGCGGTGGTGTAGTCACCTTGACATAGAATCACAAAGTCATCAGAGCGAATACGGTAAATATCCACCAACACATCAGGCAGTGTTTTTAGGCTGATCAACAGGTGATTGAGCACATCGCGCATACTCTGTGAGCCATACAGGCTAAGGTAGGTACGCAGATCGCTAACATGGATATTCAGTAGATGATACTGTTCGCCCACCGGCGCGGTCAGCTGGTTGAGATCGAGGGTCAATTTTTGCTCGTTGGCAAGGCCCGTCGGAATATCAAACAGCGACGTGTGACGTAAAAACGCTTCCATATCTTTTTGTTGTGAGATGTCTTTGTGGCACCCAACCATAAAACGCTTACCGTTGATGGTTTTGGTGATAGACGTCGCTTCTAGCCAAACGTAGTCGCCGGTGGTGGCACGAATACGATATTGCGTGGTCATTTTGAGGTGATCTTGCGCGATGTGTTCATCGACGCGACCATCGAGCATTTCTCTGTCCAATGGATGCACCAGTTTCAGCCAATCATTCAAACAAGAATGGCCGGTATTGATGCCAAATCGGCGATAAAAGGCGGGGCTATAAAAGCAGACATGTTCATTGTCAGACATGTAAAAGATACCGTCATTAAACACATCAAACATGTGCTTAAAGTGGTTGTCCATTAGGCCGTCGAGCTGAGCGCCAGAGAGAGGATGCTCAGCGTTATGGTCAATCGACTCTACCGCACCGCCGCTTTCAGCCTCTTCTGCAGCTTTGAGCGTATCAAACAGACTGTGGATGGTGTACTTAGACATATCGAAATAAAGACCTAGCCTTAGATTGCTTAATCATTGATTTTATTGTGGTTATCTGCGTTAAGCAAAAATTTTGAACATTGTTTCATACATTTGATGCTACTGCCAACAAGAAGCGCGTTAACTGATAACGATTCTCTATTAATTTTGATATAGATGCAGTGAATAGACCATATTATTGAGTGATTATTCAATAATATTGATGAATGTGTGAAGAGAATCACCTAAGGCGCTGCGCATTGGCGAGTATAGTGGATTGTGCTACGGTGGCATTATCCAAAACTACAAAACTCGTCTCTTATTATGAAGTCTCAGCTTGATCTCAATTTACTTAAAGTATTGCTGCTGTTGGCGAAACATAAGCAGTTAAAACCGGTCGCAAAAGAGTTGGGAAAAACCGAAAGTGCGGTTAGTAAGCATCTCGCTAAGTTGCGAGAGCAGCTTGGTGACCCTTTATTTGTCAGAGGAGCACACGAGTTTGAGCCCACTGAGTTCACGCTCAAGCTTTTGCCTGGTGTTGAGCAAGGATTGGAGCTTATCCAATATTCGGTACAAGACAAAACGTTTGAACCTCAGTTGTATCAAAAGCCGATAAAAATCGCTTTGCCGAGCGTGGTGCAATATTTGGTAGGTAAAGATCTTCTGGTTGACTTGCTCGACACGTTCCCACGTGCGCCGATTGATATCACCACTTGGAATGACTATTCGGTCAGCCACATTCTTGACGATAAAGTCGATATTGGCGTTCAATACTTTAACGGTGACTTGACGAAGAACCTCTACCAGCACAGGCTCGGGCAGTGTGATGCCAGTATTATCTGCGCCAAGCGCTATGCTGGGCGAACTCTAGACGATTTGCTTGCGATGCCGTTTGTATTAATGGAAATGAAAGGGTGGCAGCATTCGAAAGCCGCCACCAAAGTGGCATTGGCAGAGCGCGGCATTGCCATTAATGACATCGCGACCGTAGACAATATGACCTGTTTGTTTGAGGTACTTGATGAAATCGAGTGCGCTGCGTTCTTACCTAAGCTTCCCGCGCTGACCAAGCGGCCAAATCTGGCGGTGACTGTGCTCCCTGACAGCCTTATGGGAACGCCGCTGCCCCCGATTGTCAGCATATCTCGCTTAAAGAATCGAGGGAGCCCATTATACGATCTGCTGGTGAGTAAACTCAAGCAGCACGTGTTCTCCGGTTAAATCTATCGTACTTAGGCGGCGAGCTGACTTTGCAGACGAGTCAACTCGATGATGGACTCAACTTGGTATTTATCGAGAATGCGGGTCTTATAGGTGCTAATGGTTTTCGAGCTCAAAGAGAGCAGCTCAGAAATCCGCTTGTTCGAGTAGCCTTGAATCAAGTAGTTGAGAACGATGGTTTCTCGACTTGAAAGCGCTGGATGTTTTGCACTTTGCTCAGCGTCTTGCTTGAAAACCAAGTAGCCACGCACCACGCTATTGATCGATTCGGCAATGGTGGTGGTCGATTCTGTTTTTAACACAAACCCATTGGCGCCAATTTTATGCGCAGTATCGGAATAGAGTGGGTGATGGTGGCCTGAGACAAAAACAATTTTACCAGTGTATCCGCGAGCGCGGGCACGGCGTACAAATTCAAAACCGTCAGAGTTGTCGAGTTCAACATCAAGCACCACCAAATGACAGGGGTGTTGACGCAAATATTGCAGTGCGCTGAGTGATGAGCTGGTCGCTTCCACCTGCGCATTCGGAAAAAGTGTCTCAATGACCTGAGTAAGGGCTTCTTGAAACATGGGCTGACGGTCGATGATGAGTGTGGTAAACGGTGTGTTGAGCTGTGCGTTCATCTTTCTTTTATCTCTCTTATTGATTTACGTGAAACGCATCCATGCACTAATCGATGGCGTTAATGTAATCCAAATCTGAAAGACGGTGTGGAAAAGAGGAATTTCCGTTTCGGAAAGTTAGTCAGCGGCGTGTCAACGGGGTCAACATGCCGACCATATCAATCTCTTAGAAGAAGTCGATCGACTTACGTCCGCCACTTTTGCTTGGTGTTGGCTTATCGGGTGTCGATGATGTTTGTGCGCTCGCTGGTTCAGGCTTGCGTGAAGGGCTCTGTTCAGGGGCCGTTGCTGACGCCCGATTCGGGGAGACGGATTGGTCTTCCTCAAGTTCCAGTGCGCTTGGCTGCGTTGCATCCATCGAATGCTCGATGTCGTGCTCTTCGCCAGTGTCATCAGCGTAGTAGTAGTCGTTTACACCGCTGCTTTCACCATCGGCACAAATGATGATGTAGTACTGCTGGTTGAACTCGATCAAATCGCCGTCCATGATCTTACGGCGTTTGCGCGTTTCTATTTTACCATTCACCGCGACATAGCCTTCAGAGATAATGTGCTTGGCTTCACCGCCACCACTGACGAGATTGGCGATTTTAAATATCTTATAAAGCTCAATAGGTTGCGAGTCGATTTCAATACCGATCGCTTCAATTTCAATCTCTTCTGACTCATACTCAGACATAACGGGTTCTCACAAATCCTGATGCTACACGTTTCTCGCATCACTATTACTACAATCGTGACGCGCAGTGTACTGGCATCGAACAAAGATGCAATCTATTGTGTTAAATCTTTAATGATCGGGCACTCACTGCTCGCATCACCCGGGCAAGCGGCGATCCACTCTTTGAGCTGCTTTTCAATCTCTTGCAACTGGCGAATCTTGTTTTGCACTTCATCCAGTTTGACTTGTGCTCTGGCTTTCACTTCACTGCTTTTACGCTGCGGGTTGTGCGCCAGTTGGACGAACTCCTTACATTCTTGCAAAGAGAAGCCGGCGTTTTTTGCTCTCGAGATTAAGTTCAGCTCTTGAACCTGTTGTTCGCCATACTCGCGATAGCCGGAATCACTGCGACTTGGCGGGGTAATGAGGCCTTTTTCTTCATATAAGCGGATAGACTTGCTGGATAGGCCAGTCAGTTCTGCGACGCTGCCAATGTTCATGCGCTCTCCTTTCGTCTTATGTTGGGTTATGTTGTACTACGAAATGATCGCTGATGCACCTATCTAGTGCCCAAAACATCTAGGCCCAAAATGAAAAAGCTCACCCCGAAAGGGGTGAGCATAGCTAGCAATATTCGCCAGCAAATAAGGACAGTCGTTTACCTAGAACTTATAGGTAGATACGTGCGCCGATAACCCACATGTCGTTAGTTTCAACTTTCACGTTTTGTGGTTTGTCGTTTAGATCGAACTGGTACGCAGTGTAACCTACGAAGTTTGGCTTGAAGTTGTATTCAACTTGTAGAGCCATCTCTTCGCGAGTAGTTTCTTTAGTAGACGTTGATTTGAATTGCTTGCCTTCAACCATTTCGTAGTTGATGCTGAAGTTTAGGCTATTTGGTAGTGCGTATGCTGCTAGGAATTCGTAAGCAGTCGATTCTTCCAATAGACGGCTAGACTTCACAGTACCAGCGGTTCTGTCAACACTGTTCATATTTTCGTTTGAAGCGTAGACACCAGCAAGGTACAGACCTTTACCATATGAACCGTATGCAGCAGAAACTACATGAGAAGTCGCATCGCCTTTACCAAATGTCGCGTTTTTGATCTCACCAGTATTGTAAGCATAACCTAGCTTAGCGCCCATGATTGAGTATGAAGCCGTTGCTTGAACACGGTCTTTTACATCATATTCAAAGTTTAATGCACCAATGTTTTCTAGCTCATCACTTTGTTGACCTTGCCACGCGAAACCAAAGTCTAGTGCGCCAGCTTCACCTAGCTCAACGCCATTGCGGTAAGAGATCATGTTCTCGCCACGACCAGTACCAAATGCACCGTGGTTGTCGTAGATAAAGTCGTTAGCAAACGCGATTGGCATATCTGCTACGCCCGCTACGTCGTAGTATGGTGCCCACTGAGTACCTGCGACTGCGCGGCCGAAATCTTCATGAGTTAAACCAACGTAACCAAGACGAGTTGTGAAAGTGTTGTCACCGCCGTCTAGGTAGTTCAGTTGCCATTCTCCGCGAGCGTCAGCTGTGAAGCCGTTGCCTAGGTCTTGAGTTGCGGTGAAGTTGATGCGTGGAGAGTTAGAACCAACGCCAGTGTCGCCTTGCTCAGAACCGTTTAGGTTAACTGATACGTGACCGCCAACTGCGAAAGTCGTGCCGTCGTTGTTGTAAAGCTCAACTGCCATTGCTGTTGAAGAAAGAGAGGCAATGGCTACTGCAAGAATCGTTTTTTTCATCATAAAGTCCATATTGAATCAGCCCATTCGATAAACGTAACGAAATGAGCGGGTTATCACGTTTGATTACGTGGGATGCACTTTATCTTGAAAGTTCGATGAAGCTCTCAAAAACATGATAAAACGTTAGAGATTTGAAATAACAAACAAAAACAGCAGGTTACAGGTGGTGTTTTGTGTTTTTATATTTTTTATTGGTTATTTTTAGAATGTTTTTAGGCGAAGGTGAATATGGTGGGTTTTGTGCTTTTTTGTTCTTATATAGGTCGTGAATGAGTGGGTGCGAAATTTTACCTTTAGCTAACTGGTTGTACCTGTCAATTTCTACAAACATAACTTTTTGAACGGTGGTTTGAGCCCCTTGTTAGAGGCTATGGGATTGAGTGAGTGGGGCCGCTGTCTGAGTCGTGTGGTCATGAGTCCAACGAATGGCTTGGTCAAGAGCCATGGCTGGGCTGTAGTAATACCCTTGGATATAGTCGCAGCCATAGCCTTTCAGTGTGCGAAGCACCGATTGATCTTCCACGCCTTCGGCGACCACGGTATACCCTAAACCGTGCGCCAAAGTGATGGCGTTGGCGACAATAGAGTCGTTGCGATCGTTGGTGTCCAGTTGATACAAAAAAGAGCGGTCGATTTTGATTTGATCGACGGGCAAGTCACGCAATAAAGAGAGAGAAGAGTAGCCGGTACCAAAGTCATCCAAGCTGATTTTGAACCCTAACGCCCGAATCGAAGAGAGCAGTTTCTCTGGGCTGTGCAAACGGTTGATGGCGGTACTTTCCGTTATTTCCAGTACGATGTAATCGGTAATCGCTGGGTGTTCGTCAACCAACTCACGCAGTTGATTGACCAAACCTTGGCCCATCAAATCTTTGGCGGACAGGTTAATGTGAACAGGATAATGAATGCCACTTTGCTGAAATTGCGCAATATCCCGCGTCACTCGTTTTAGCACCCAATTGGTGATTGAAACGATTTTGTGGCTCTGCTCGGCAATCGGGATAAAGTCGACGGGGCTAATCACCGTACCGTCATCTTTTATCCAACGAATCAGGGCTTCATAACCACACACCGCCTCTTTTTTACTATTGATGATCGGTTGATAGAAAATTTGGAACTCGTTGCTTTCGAGTGCCGCATCAATCTGACGTGAGATCTGCAGCTTTTGTTTCGCCCCTTGGTACATGCGCTCATCATAATGGGCAATAAGGTTGCCGTTATTTTTCGCCCAATACATCGCCATATCAGCGGATTTCATCAGCGCTTCGGCGCTCAGCCCATGATCGGGGAAGCGGCTTATGCCAATCGCCGCGCTGCTTGTCAACTCAAACCCTTCGAGCAGAAAGGGTTGGCTCAACGCTTTGTTGATCTTCTTGGCCAATTTAAGCCCTTCTGTGCGATGCTCGAGCTTGGCAATCACCGCAAATTCATCACCACCAAGACGCGCCAACATCGAATCTTGGCCCATCAAGGCACTCAATCTGTGACCGATTTGAATCAAGAGTTGATCACCACAAAAATGGCCCATGCCATCATTGACTTGTTTGAAGTTGACAATATCGAGCAGCAGAAACTGAAAAGTGCGCCCGTTGACAATGTATTCATCCAAGGCGTCGATGCAGTACTTGCGATTGGGCAACCCGGTGAGCGAGTCATGCAGTGAGTTGTATTTCTCTTGCTCGGCCAAATCCTTTAGGCGAGAAATACTGCTTAAACTAAAACGCGTCACCATAAAGACGAACACACTGCCGGCAAAAAGAATGCTGCTGAGTGCAAACATCACATGACCGACATCACTGTCATTAAGCAAAATAAGGAAAATGGCACTATAGCCAGCGATAAATAGAAAGATCAGTAATGTCAGCAACCGCCAACCAATGTAGCGAGTGTTGTTGCAGATCTCACGCGCGGTCGCAAGGCTCGCGGCGAGTAGGAGAATGCCAAGGGCAATAAAGCTTATCGCAATGGTTGACACATTTATCTCTCATCAGCGGATTAACAGCAAAGTAGGGCAGCTTCACGGGTACGCAATTGACTGAACACTGCTTTTTAAAGTGTAGGCATGTTCTCGCGGGAATACCAAACGGCGTCTCATCCGATGTTTGCAACATTTAGGGTTTACGCTTGCCTTTTGTCAGATAAGAACACTCTATAGAGCCTAAAGTCGGTGACAATTTGTATTAATTTTTAGCTAAGAAAAAATTCAGACTTTGCGGCAGATCAATAAATTTTATCTGATTTGTTTAATGTTGATAAAATTAGTTGAAAGATTAAAAAAATATTGAATAATGATTTTAAGTAGATGAAGCAGACGGCTTTCCCCACTCACGTTGAAACAGGAACTCTCCCCCATGTCTAATTCGTACGTTCTAGTGATTAACTCTGGCAGTTCTTCACTAAAATTCGCAGTGATTGATTCTGCCACTGGTGACGCAATCGTTTCCGGTTTGGGTGAATGCTTTGGATTGCCCGAAGCGACCATCAGTTGGAAGTTTAATGGCGAGAAAACAGAAGAAGCGGTTGACGCGCCAGACAACCATCATCAGCACGCAATTAATCGTATTGTATTACTCATCGAGTCGCTAGGTCTGGACGAGGATTTGGTCGCTGTGGGTCACCGCATTGTGCATGGTGGCGAGAAATTCACCTCAACGGTTCGTATCGATGCGAACGTGCTGGCAGAGATCGAAAACCTTTCTGATCTTGCTCCACTGCACAACCCTGCTGGCGCGAAAGGCATCAAAGCGGCGATGGACGCTTTTCCAGCACTGCCACAGTTTGCCGTGTTCGATACTGCGTTCCACCAAACCATGCCGCAAAAAGCGTTTACAGGCGCAATTTCCAACGAACTGTACAAACAATACGGTATTCGTCGCTACGGTTTCCACGGTACGAGTCACTACTTCGTAAGCCGCGAAGCGGCAAAAATGCTGGATAAACCCGTCGAGTCGTGCAGCTTCATCACCGTTCACCTGGGTAACGGCGCGTCTGTGTGTGCTATTAAAGATGGTCAATCAGTCGATACCTCAATGGGTTTCACTCCGCTAGCGGGCCTTATGATGGGTACTCGTTCCGGTGACCTAGACCCAGGTATCATCGAGTTCCTGATGAAAAAAGGTTGGACCCAAGAGCAAGTCTTTGAAACGCTAAACAAGAAATCAGGTTTCTTGGGCGTATCGGGTGTCACTTCTGACGCGCGCGGTATTCTTCAAGCAATGGAAGAGGGCCACGAAGGCGCGAAATTGGCATTCGAGGTATTCACTTACCGCGTCGCCAAATACATTGGCTCATACCTGATCCCACTCGATCGCCTAGATGCGGTCATTTTCACCGGTGGTATCGGTGAAAATGCGCTGGATATCCGCCGCGAGATCTTAAATAACCTAGGTCTACTTGGCTTTGTCGAAGATGTGAAGGGTAACGAAGACGCACGCTTTGGCAACGCGGGTATCATTGGTAAGTCTGAGCTGCTTAACGCACTCGCCCTAGTGATTCCAACTAACGAAGAATTTGTGATCGCCCAACAGTCGGTTGAATTGCTTTAATTACATTTAAAATCAAATAGATAGAAGCGAGCTTTGTGCTCGCTTTTTTTGTGCTCATATGTTGGATAGACCATCGCAAAGCAGCGCATGACGGCACCTCCATTACTCGCTCTATTGACTTCTGTAGTTCATTTTATGTCCTTAAGTCTGCAAGGTTCGTGTTGACTTGTTTTTGCCTCATTCCAATTTAGTCTCAATACTAAGACGCTAATTTCTCATAGTTATCAACTTACTTTTCCTAATCTAACTTATCTCTCAGAAGCACTGTTTAATTGGAGAATTGACATATATGAAAGATAAGATATATGATATTTCATATGTTTTATGGCATTGAATGGTTCCTATGTTTGATCCAATCCTTCTTTACAAAGCACTTTCTGAAGAAACTCGGCTTAAGTCTCTGCTGTTAATGCAGAAGCAAGGAGAGTTGTGTGTCTGTGATCTCATGGAAGCGCTAAATCTCAGTCAACCCAAAGTCTCTCGGCATCTTGCCGAATTGAGAAAACACGAGCTTGTTCTGGATGAGCGACGTGGTAAGTGGGTTTACTACCAAATCAACCCCGTGTTAGCTCCTTGGGTCAAGCAAGTGCTGGAGATCACCCTTAAGCATAATTTGACATTTATCGAGTCAGAGTTCCAGTTCATCAAAGGCAAATCATGTACGAATGTTGTGAACGAATAATGCTCTATTCCGTTGGTTTATCAATTTTAAATGAAAGAGGTTTGTATGAGTAATGTCTCAAGCTGTGTCGAAACCAGCGCATCTGAAAAAATGAGTTTTCTTGATCGATACTTAACCGTATGGATTTTTCTTGCAATGGCAGTTGGTGTCGGGATTGGCGTGTTATTTCCTCAAGTCGCTCAGTGGAACGAAAGCCTATCTGTTGGTTCAACCAATATCCCACTTGCTATTGGCCTCATCTTAATGATGTACCCGCCATTGGCGAAAGTGAACTATAGCCTTTTAGGTGAGGTAACTCGTGATAAACGCGCGATAACGCTTTCTTTAGTGATGAACTGGCTCGTGGGACCGATTTTGATGTTCATCTTGGCCATCATTTTCTTACGTGATCAACCTGGCTATATGGTGGGACTTATTCTGATTGGCCTTGCTCGATGCATCGCAATGGTGTTGGTTTGGAATGACATCAGCGGCGGAAACAAAGAGTACGGAGCAACCTTAGTTGCCTTAAATAGCGCGTTTCAGATTGTCACGTACAGTTTTATGGCATGGCTGTTTATTACTGTTTTACCCCCTTACTTTGGTCTTGAAAGTTTCGTTGTTGACATCACTATCTGGGATATTGCACAAAGCGTCTTAATTTACTTAGGCATCCCTTTCTTAGCGGGTTTCCTAAGCCGTAAGCTATTGGTCTCGGCAAAAGGTGAACAGTGGTATAACGAAGTCTTCATCCCTCGTATTTCGCCAATCACCCTGATTGCGCTTTTGGCAACCATCGTTTTGATGTTTAGCCTGAAAGGTGAAATGATCATTGAGTTACCGATGGATGTATTCCGTATTGCAGTACCACTTATCATCTATTTTATGGTGATGTTTTTTGTGAGCTTTTACATTGGGAAGCGTATGGGTATTCCTTACGACCAAAATGCATCCATCGCCTTTACTTCATCTGGTAACAACTTCGAGCTAGCTATCGCCGTATCAATCGCTGTATTTGGATTAAACTCTGACCAAGCATTTGCTGGTGTGATTGGACCTTTGGTCGAAGTGCCAGTTTTAATCGCGTTGGTTAACGTTGCCTTGAGAATAAAGCGTAAATATTATGCCTAAGAGCAGTATTTCGAAACAAACTTCAGCAGTGCCATGTCTCATTGAGACATGGCATCTTTCCGAGTCCGAGCTTTACTACTGGCTGCTTAAGCAAACAGGTGATCCCGAGCTGAGCTTTGATTTACTACAAGATACCTTCTTGAAGGCGTTACAGCAGAAGCAAGCGTTTTGCGATATTCAAAACCAAAGAGCGTGGCTATATCGGGTAGCGCGGAATATGCTCATTGATAAGCAACGTAAGGCGAATAAAGAACAAGTTCAGGATCTGAGTGATAATGAGCCGATATTGGAAGAGCATGAACTTCCCGCCGTCGATAGCCTCGCTCAATGCCTACCTAAAGCGCTATCAAAACTGACTGCGTCTGAAAGCGAAATTATCAAACAGTGTGACCTACAAGGTCTTACTCAACAGCAGTTTTCCGAGCAAAATGGACTTACTTTAGTGGCAACCAAATCACGTATTCAGCGTGCTAGACAAAAACTCAAACACGTTTTGCAAACGCAATGTCATATACGTTTCGACGAACAACAGCGTGTTTGTTGCTTTTTTCGAGAATAGATCGTTTCTTGAATCTAATTAAGTCTAAGAGCACCCCTGTAAAATAAATATTCATAAAATTCTTTGCATCCTTTCGGCACCGACTTCGTCTTAGTCACAAAAGAAATAAATAACGAGGTTGAAGGAGCCGATATGTTTGAAGTCTTTACCCATCTTGCTGACTGGATGACCTACCAGCTATTTGCTTTGCAGCAAGGTACTAAGCTGGCAGATGCTATCCACTTTTTTATAGAAGACACTAGTAAAATCATGGCGTTGCTGGTCGTCATGATTTATGTCATTGCTTTGTTCCGCGCTTCTTTAAATGTTGAAAAAGTACGACACTATCTTGCGGGAAAGCGCCGTCTTTTTGGCTATGTGACGGGGAGTGTTTTCGGGGCGATCACCCCATTCTGCTCATGTTCAAGCATTCCCGTTTTTCTTGGCTTTACCTCCGCAGGTATCCCACTTGGGATCACCATGGCATTTTTGATTACCTCGCCATTGATCAATGAAATCGCAGTATTGCTTCTGTTTAGCCTACTCGGGTGGAAATTCACCATCATGTACGTCCTGATTGGAATGCTTATCGGGATGTTGAGTGGCTGGTTGCTGGATCTGATAGGAGCAGAGCGTTGGTTACAGCCATTTGCAGCAAAAGCCATGCAGAAAGCCCAAGCCCAACAGCATACTCAGGGAAATCTGAACGTTAGTAACGAAGAGTCTGCAATCACGCTTTTGTATCGACATCAGTTCGCCAAACAAGAAATGGTTGAAATCATCGGTCGGGTTTGGAAATGGGTGTTTATTGGCGTGGGTATAGGTGCAGGCTTACATGGTTTTGTACCTGATGGCTGGATAGAAGCCCACTTAGGCGCAGGTCAGTGGTGGTCGGTTCCAGCTTCAGTCTTAATTGGTATCCCTTTGTATTCCAATGCCACGGGGGTGATTCCTATCATGGAGAGTTTACTGAGAAATGGTCTTCCCATTGGTACGACATTAGCGTTTTGTATGAGCACTGTCGCTGCAAGTGTCCCTGAATTTGTCATGCTAAAACAAGTGATGCAATGGCGCTTACTGGGACTTCTTTTTAGTCTACTGCTGACAGCATTTACTGTTATGGGGTGGATATTTAACTTACCGTTCTGGCAATTTTAGGAGATAAACATGAAAGCATTTAAAGTACTAGGGTCAGGTTGTGCCAACTGCGTTAATACCGCGAAACTGATTGAGAAAGTTGCGGCAGAGCAAGGCGTTGATGTTTCGGTTGAAAAAGTAACCGACCTTGAAACGATCATGAATTATGGCGTGATGTCTACACCAGGCGTTGTCATGGATGAAGAAGTGGTTCACGCAGGTGGGATCCCAAGCTCCGAGAGCGTGATTAATTGGTTATCTCGTTAACACAATATGAATGATAAAAGCCTTCCGTAAGGAAGGCTTTAGAAACAGGCGATAGATAATTGGTAGCTACTGATAGAACCATTAAACTTTCGTGACTCTCATAAAGTGCGCTTTTAAGCGCCATTCACCATAAACTGTACATCTGTGGCAATGTCACTGATATGATCGCCAGCTCGCTCTAGCCCTTTCGCAATGAACAACAGTTCAACCAGTTGTTGAGATGAAGTGTTTTGCTGGTTAAAGCCCTGAATGAGTAGTGTGTATACATCTCGATAATAGGCATCGAGCGTATCATCGCCTTCCCAGACAACATTCGCCTGAGTAGCATTTTTAGTATTGTATGCCTCAATGACACTACGCAGCATTGTCACTAGGTGTAAATGCATCTGGTGGAATATCTCATTAAGTTCATCAGGAATAACTTGCTTGAATTTACTCGATTTTACCGCCATCGATTTTGCATAATCACCGACACGTTCTAACCTGGGTGCGATGCGCATTGATGAGAGAATAAAGCGCAGGTCATCGGCTACGGCATGTTGACGAGCTAATACTCTGGCTCCATGTTGCTCGATGTTACTCAAGCACTGGTTGGCGATACGGTCTTGAGCAACAATGTTATCGGCTAGCTCAGTATTAGGTTTATCAAAGACATCAATCGCTTGCTCGAACTCTTTTAACACAATGCTGGCGAGTTCATTGAGTTCGGTTTTTATCTGTTCTAAGTCACGATCAAATTTCTTTAGTGTATGATTTTCCATTTTATCTTCCTAACCAAAACGGCCTGTGATGTAGTCGCGAGTCTTCTCTTTTGCTGGTGACGTAAACAAGGTATCTGTTGGCGCAAATTCGACCATTTCGCCCATATGCATGTAAGCAGTATAGTGAGAGATACGCGCTGCTTGTTGCATGTTGTGCGTTACCATGACTACCGTAGTCTCTTTGTGCAAGTCGCTCAGTAGGTCTTCAATCTTGGCAGTTGCAATGGGGTCTAATGCCGATGTCGGCTCATCCAGTAGCAACAAATCTGGTTTTGGCGCTAATGCTCGCGCGATACAAAGGCGTTGTTGTTGCCCTCCAGATAACCCATAGGCAGAGGTGTGAAGTCTGTCTTTGACTTCATCCCAAATCGCTGCACCTCGTAGCGACTCTTCTGCACGAGCATCAAGCTCGGCTTTGTTACTGACACCGCGAATACGCAGCCCAGCCACCACATTTTCATAAATGCTTTTCGGGAAAGGGTTGGGCTTTTGGAACACCATGCCGACCGTTAAACGGACTAAGCCAGGATCCATATCAATCAGATTGTGAGCACCAGGATGCAACAGGATTTCTCCTTCATAGCGATTGCCTGGATAGAGGTCATGCATTCGGTTAAAGCTGCGCAACAGTGTACTCTTGCCGCAGCCAGATGGGCCAATCAATGCGGTGATCTTTTTATCCGCAATCGGTAAATTGACATTGTGCAAAGCATGAACCTTACCGCCGTACCAGAAATTGAGGTTTTTGACTTCTGCACGAAGCGTCTCTTTCACTGAGGAAGCAGCCGATATCGTTGAGCTGCGTTTCACGCTGTCTTGCTCGGTTGCCGCTGATTGGCTAGAGAAAGTTGAAATGGTTTGTGTCGTCATTGTTTGGTTCTCTCTTACTTCAGGTTACGACGCAGTCGGTATCGGATATAAATGGCAATACCATTCATCAATATTGTCATCGCCATGAGCACAACACCTGTCGCAGCAGCGTTAATGTGGAACTCCGCTTGGGGGCGGGACACCCAGTTAAATAGCTGGATAGGCATCAAAGTGAACGGGCTGGACAACCACTCAAAATTGATAAATGGGAACTCACTTTGGAAAGGTGAACTGGGCAAAAAGGCAATAAAGGTTAGCGCACCAATGGTAATAACAGGTGCTGCTTCACCAATAGCACGAGCCAATCCAACTATCGTGCCAGTTAAAATACCAGGTCTTGCAGCGGGCAATATGTACATGCGCACAGTTTGCCATTGGTCAGCTCCCAGACCATAAGCGGCTTCACGTAGCTCCTGAGGAATGCTGCGAATCGATTCTCGTGTCGATACGATGATGACAGGAAGGATCAGTAGCGCGAGGACTAAGCCCGCCGTAATGATGCTTTCCCCTAAACCAAAACCATAAATAAACAAGCCCAAAGCAAGTAAGCCATAGATAATGGAAGGCACGCCCGCTAAGTTACTGACGTTGATTTCAATGATATTAGTCAGCCAGTTCTTTGGCGCATACTCTTCAAGATACAACCCTGCGGCGACCCCAAAGGGGATGGCGATACAAGCCGTCACCAACATCACAAGACTGGTGCCAACCCATGCAGATAAAATACCCGCACGCTCTGGGTGTCGTGAAGGGAAGTTGGTATAAAAGTCAGCGTCAAAAAGACGAGGAAAACCAGAATAAATCAGCTCGGCAAAAACACTGACCAGCAGTGACATCGCAGTAAGTAGGATAATGATCCCAATCGTTGCGACGGTGAGATCGGCTTGTTTATTTTTACGGACGATTTGGTCGAGAGTTAAAGTGGTGTTCTGCATTAGTAAACCTCTCTGAATCGACGGCGTAGGTAGAAACCGAGGATGTTAAAAATCAGAGTGATGATGAAAAGTACTAAGCCTGCCGCAAAGACAGACTGATAGGCAATCGTGCCATGAGGTAAGTCCCCCATCGCCATCTGTACGATGAATGATGTGATAGTGGCGGCTCCTTCGGTTGGGTCAAAACCAAATCGTGGGTTTTGACCCGCTGCAATCGCGACAACCATAGTTTCACCAACCGCACGTGACATACCTAGAATACAAGCGGCAGTAATGCCAGATAAGGCAGCAGGTATCACGATATGTGTTGCAACACGAAAGCGAGAATAGCCCAATGCATAGCCTGCCTCTCTTAAGTGCATAGGCACAGAGCGCATAGCATCCTCACTCACTGAGGCCGTATACGGTAGGATCATTATCCCCATCACAATACCTGGCGCTAACAAGTTAAAACCTGACAGGCTTGGAATGAAAGTTTGCAGTAGCGGCGTAACAAAAAGTAGCGCAAAGAAGCCATAAACAACCGTTGGTACGCCTTCTAAAAGCTCCAAGAAAGGTTTAACCACTTCTCGTACTCGGTTGCTGGCGTACTCACTCAGATAAATGGCAAGGCCAATCCCCGCAGGAATGGCGACACCAAGAGCGATACCAGCCACGGTGAGTGTTGCTGAGACTAACGTCATCACACCAAAGTGCGCATTAGCAAACATCGGTGTCCACTGAGTGTCAGTGAGAAAATCGAGAATTGATACATGCTGGAAAAAGGGTAATGATTCTGAAACCAGCACGTACACAATACCCACAGTGACAAAAATGGAAGCCAGAGCTGCTGCCATAAGAAGGTAACGACTCACCACATTCCAAAATGCACGTCGCTTTAAAAAGGCTTCAGAGACCAAGAGGCTTGAAGAACTGGATTGAGTAGTATTCATATTCATTGCCTGCGTAAAGAGAACAAGGAGGGCAGCAAAGCTTCCCTCCATGAATCAATACAATAATGACTTACTTAGGAGTACGAGCTAACAGCTCTTCAATACCGACACCGACTTCGGCTCCGTGGAAAACAGAACCCGTACGACGTTGCTTAAAGTTTTGTTGCGCTAACTGGTAGGCTTTGTCAGGTAGTGGGACATAGCCAACTTCTTTTACCAGCTCAGGAGCATGTGAAGTATCCATATAGAAGTCTACGAAACGCTCAACGTGCGCTTTTTCATCGGCTGATTTTTTATTCACGTAGATGAAAATTGGACGAGAGAGTGGTTGGTAAGTTGCATTCTTCGCATTTTCAACACTTGGCTCTACAGGTTGACTGCCTTTCCAACTAATTGGTGCGGCTTTTAGTTTGTCTTTGTTTTCTTCATAGTAAGCCAAACCAAAGAAACCCAGTGCATCAACGTCATTAGAGACCCCTTGTACGATGATGTTGTCGTCTTCGCTGGCGGTGAAATCGCCACGGCTAGACTTGCCTTCAACAATCGCTTCAAGGAAGTAATCATAAGTACCAGAGTCAGTACCAGGACCAAAAAGTTTGAGTGGTCGATCAGGGAACGCAGGATTCATTTGCTTCCATGTCATGACCTTACCTTGAGCTGCTGGTTCCCAAGCTTTTTTCAGATCTTCGACGTTCAGGTGCTTAACCCAATCATTTTTCGGGTTGATAACCACAGTCAGTGCATCGAGTGCCGCAGGAAGTTCAATGAACTCAATGCCGTTTTCAGCACACAGTTTGCGCTCAGAATCCTTAATTGGTCTAGAGGCATTCGAAATATCCGTTTCACCACGACAGAACTTTTTAAAACCACCGCCAGTACCAGAAATACCAACAGTCACCATGGTTTTACCTTTCTCTGCAATCTGAAACTCTTCAGCCATCGCCTCTGTAATAGGGAAAACTGTACTAGAGCCATCAATTTTAACCAGATCACGTGCGAATGCGCCTTGACTAGCTGCGAGTAACGTCGCGCCAACTAAGGCTGCTGACAAAGTATGTTTCATGACTTATCTCCATGTTTTGCGTCATTGATAACTTCGATGATTACGTTACTACTCATTTGTTACACTTTTGTGTCTGTTTATTTAAATATGCGTTCATGCATATGTACGAATCTAAAAATGTATTGTATGTTTTTACGACCGTGGGATCGTACTTACAAATGAGAATGCCTGCATGGATAAGAGAACTGTACATTTCATTAGCTACCCAACCTCCGATCTAGCTTGTATTGCTGCGCAGCTTCTTTTTAGTCGTTCTAGTGATCGATATCACATCAGCTATGAAAGGTTGCCCAACGAAGAAGACTGCGGCGATACGCTGGATTGCTTTGGATATTTTGGTTATCTCTTTTTAGATGCCTCGGATGAGATAGAGCCTGGCTATGACTATGTCATTGACATCAACTACGCGATGCATCGAGTTGGACGGCGTAGAGAGGCATATCAAAAAAACCTTTATTGGGAAGTGACTTGTAATCAAAATGCAATGGAAGAACTACAGAATCACATTAGCTATTTCTCCTCTCGTTGCGATGTCATCCTGTAACGTTCCAGCATTCTTTGTTGACAGACCTTATATATAAAATAATATATACGCATATACATATACCGCAGGACTGAGCATGTTACCTCACCAGTTTTTTAAATTAATTTCAGATGAAACGCGGGTTCGTTGCTTGTTAATGATTGCCCGTGAAGAAAAGGTCTGTGTCGGGGAACTGACAGAAGCCCTTAACGAAAGCCAGCCCAAAATTTCTCGCCACCTTGCATTGCTACGTTCAAGTGGTGTGGTGGTTGATACCCGTCAGGGGCAATGGGTTTTTTACCGCTTATCGGATCAGCTTCCTGGTTGGATGAGAAAACAGATCCAAGGGCTAGTTGACTCTAACTGCCTAAAAGCAGAATACCAGCAAGATATTCAACGCTTATCCGAGATGAAATCTCGTCCAGAATGTTGTGTTTAAAGGAAAATAAGATGTCTATCAAAGTAGGAATTAATGGATTCGGTCGTATTGGACGTTTAGCGCTGAGAGCGTCGTTTGATTGGCCTGAAATCGAGTTCGTTCAGATTAACGATGTGGCAGGTGATGCGGCAACCTTAGCTCACCTGCTTGAGTTTGACTCAGTGCAAGGACGCTGGCACCACGAAGTGACGAGTGAAGGTAACGCCATCATCATCAACGGTAAAAGCATTGCTACCTCACAAGAGAAAGCCATCGATGCGGTAGATTGGTCAGGTTGTGATGTGGTGATTGAAGCAACGGGTAAGCACCGCAAATCTGAGTACTTAAATCTGTATCTGGCACAAGGTGTTAAACGTGTGGTGGTTTCCGCCCCAGTAAAAGAGCATGGGATTGCTAACATTGTTGTTGGTGTTAACGACCACATTTTTGACCCAGAAAAACACCAGATTGTGACCGCTGCCTCTTGTACCACAAACTGCATTGCACCTGTGGTGAAAGTGATTCATGAGAAGCTCGGTATTGAGCAGTCGTCATTTACAACGATCCACGACCTCACTAACACCCAAACTATTCTCGATGCTCCGCATAAAGACCTGCGCCGTGCGCGTGCTTGTGGTATGAGTTTGATCCCAACAACTACAGGTTCTGCTAAAGCGATTATCGAAATTTTCCCTGAACTTAAAGGAAAAATTGATGGTCATGCAGTGCGCGTGCCGTTAGCTAACGCCTCTTTAACCGACATTATTTTTGATGTTAAGCGTGACACTACGGCTGAAGAGGTTAACGACTTACTTAAAGAAGCGTCGCAGAATGAACTGAAAGGCATACTTGGTTTCGAAGAACGCCCTCTTGTCTCTATTGATTACAAAGGGGACCAACGTTCAACGATTGTCGATGCGCTTTCAACTATGGTGGTTGGCAAGCGTATGGTTAAAATCTATGCGTGGTATGACAACGAAATGGGTTACGCAACACGTACCGCAGAACTTGTTCGTAAAGTCGGCCTAGCATAAGGAAGCAAACAAATGACACATCCTACGTGGGAACTGCCTGTTGAAGACAATAACGCAGCGTTAGTACTAACTCCTTGCCCTGGCACTAAAGAAGCGTCGCTAAGTGACAGTATTGATCAACTCAAATCTCAAGGTGTAACTGTCGTTGTTACAGCACTGAGCACTCATGAGATGCAAGAAAAAGGCGTTGGCGATCTGCCTAATATTGTCGAAAAAGCAGGTTTGCAATGGTTTCACACACCGATAGAAGATGACTGTGCTCCAGGTGAAGATTTTCAGGCTCGCTGGAAACATATATCCCCTTCGCTACACAAAGCTATAGAACATGGCGAAAAGATAGCGATGCATTGCATGGGGGGATCGGGACGGACAGGTTTGCTTGCTGCCCATCTTTTGCTAGAGAAAGGTTGGGAGCTGCAAGAAATCATCACCCATGTCCAGTCGTTAAGACCTGGCGCATTTACCAAAGATGTACAAGTTGAGTACATCCACCAATTTGCTAATCAGTAAAAGCCTTAAAGAGCTGCCTAAGGCGGCTCTTTTTTTTAAAGAGAGTAAATATGTTGTCGAAGCTCAACCAAAATGTCCGCCAGTACATGTTGGTCACATTTAACTATTGGAACTTCACCGTTACCGATGGCGCACTACGTATGTTGGTGGTGCTCTATTTTTATGACTTGGGGTATTCAACCTTAGAGATCGCCTCCCTGTTTCTTTTTTATGAATTCTTTGGCGTCGTCACCAACCTTATCGGTGGCTGGCTAGGTGCTCGTCTTGGTTTGAACCGAACGATGAATATTGGCTTGGGAATGCAAATCATCGCTCTTTCAATGCTGGCCGTTCCTGCAAGTTGGCTCTCAATTCCATGGGTCATGGCTGCACAAGCCTTGTCAGGTATTGCCAAAGATCTAAACAAGATGAGCGCGAAAAGCTCCATCAAAACCTTGGTACCAGAGAATGCACAAGGAGCATTGTATAAGTGGATTGCCATACTTACAGGCTCTAAAAACGCGCTAAAAGGTGCAGGATTTTTCTTAGGTGGTGCGTTGTTATCGATGATTGGCTTCCAATATGCGGTAGCTTCGATGGCGGGTGTTCTTTTACTGGTCTTTATCGGCAGTGTGATTAGCCTTAAATCCGATCTTGGCAAAGCGAAAAATAAACCTAAGTTCTCTGAAATTTTTTCCAAATCGAGCAGCGTGAACATTCTATCTGCTGCTCGTATGTTTTTGTTCGGTGCGCGTGACGTTTGGTTTGTGATTGCACTGCCTATTTATTTGGGATCTGTATTTGGATGGGATCATAGCGCCGTAGGTGGATTCTTGGCTATTTGGGTTATCGGTTACGGTATCATTCAAGGGATTGCACCAAAGATCACAGGCAGTAAATCGGGGCATGCGCCTGATGGTAAAGCCGCGATAGTGTGGGCGCTGATATTGTCTGTTGTGACTGGCGTGATTGCTTATAGTATTCAGCAACAATGGCACCCAGAAGTGGTGATTGTCGTTGGACTGATGATCTTTGGCGCTGTGTTTGCGGTTAACTCATCTTTACACTCGTACCTAATAGTCAGCTATGCCAAGGGCGATGGTGTTTCTCTGGATGTCGGTTTCTACTACATGGCAAACGCAATGGGACGTTTGATAGGGACGGTTTTATCTGGATGGGTGTTCCAAATGTGGGGCTTCTCAGCCTGTCTGTGGGTATCCTTTGCCTTCTTAGCATTAACGACCATTATTTCGTTTTGGTTGCCGACAGGTGAAAATCAAAAACTGGCTCAGCAATAAATAAAACTAAGCAGATTTGTTCACCAATGCCAGCTACGATTGCTGGCATTATTTTTTAGCCTCAAGTCATCGAATAAGCGAGAGCTACAAAAAACGTTAATGAAGTAGTATCAGTTCGTTACGTATACACTTATCTACATTGATTTCAGATCGAGCACATGCTGTTTTATTTCTTCAGATTCGAGATTTTGAAAATCGATGTTTGCAAGAGCTTCAATTCTTCGTTTTAGAGAGGAGTATACTTTATCGCACTGCTTGTTAAATTCGGAGACTGAAGCTTCATCATTAGGCAATGGCTCAAGATCCCAAGCAACACGAATACCAGCAGATAACCAGTTTGGGCAAGTTTCATTGTGCATTGTGTCACACACAGTAATTATTAGATCTGGATGGAAGCTCAGCCTTTCTTCCCATGACGTGCTGTGAAACTCAGAGGCATCAAAACCAAGCATATCAAGGTATTGTGCAATACGAGGATTGATCTGACCCTTAGGATGGCTACCGCCACTTGCGATTTGGAAATTTTCAGGCAGGTATTTTTTTGCAATTGCTTCAGCCAAAATACTTCTGCTTGCATTATGTTTACACACAAATAATATTTTCATCAATTGCCCTGCAGATGTTTAGGATTACTAAATTCGACATTTATCATGCTTTCATTACAGTTTGTTGACGGTTGAAAATAGGCATGAGCTAACTCATGGAAATACGCTGAGAAAGCGAGTCGTCTGCACTATCAATATTGCACAATAAATTTTTCCATACCTTAGTAAACCATATAAAACATTTCTGTCCAAATCCCTGTTAGTAGGTGCGATACTAATAGAAACCCAACCAACGAAGAATTTGTGATTGCTCAGCAGTCGGTTGAATTGCTGTAATTAATCACAAAAACAGATAGTTAAAAGCGAGCTTGGTGCTCGCTTTTTTGTTTCTTAATGTTGGATCAGCCATCGCAAAGTCCGCTAATGGCGAGCACTCATCACTCGCTTTATTGATGTCTTTAAATCGCAGTAAGGTTGAGTTTAGATAGTGGTAGTTTGGTGATTAGTATGAAGCATCAGAGTTACTCACTTTGATTGCGGATGCAGCGCCTTCAGTCAAAGTGGGTAACTGTCTTCTTTTGAAATTGAAGTATCAGATCTAGTCAGAACCAATACACACTAAGGGCGTTCACCAACGTACAAACGTCTCTCGATATCTTTAATCACACTAGGGAGGTCTGCGATCGTATCGATGAGGTAGTGCGGCGAGCTCTTGAGCAATTTTGCTCGCGCTTTTTCACGAGCAGCATTAAGCGTTGCTTCGTCCGCGGCTTGGTATTCTTCAAACGTTAGACCTGCTTCGTTACCAGAAAGCAGCAAGCCAACGGTCCACATACCGGCGTTGTGACCTTCGTCGATACCCGGTGCTGCGTCATCCACTTTGATACACGCATTAACGTCAGTAACATTCAGCTCAATCACGTTCTTCAGTGCCATAAATGGTGCAGGGCGACCACCTTGCGGTAGGTCATCCGTTGCTACTACGTAATCTGGCTTGTAGCCGTAATCCGCTGCCACTGGAATCAGCACGTCCATCACTTCGCGAGGGTAACCAGAACAAGAACCGATCTTGATGCCTTTGTCTTTCAGACCGTTCACAACTTCAATCGCATTAAGGATTGGGTCTGCATGGTCAGCCACTTTTGCTTTTTGCAGAGGCATAAATGCTGCGTAGATAGCGTCGATGTCTTCGCTGGTCATTGAGCGACCAAACTTCTCATTCCAGCGCTTATCAACCGCAGGAATACGACCCACAGCTTGGATGTGATCCCACTTACCAAGACCCATTGGTTCGCGCGCTTCTTCAAGGTCGATTTCAAAATCAAAGCCTTGTTTGAATGCTTCCACAAAGATGCTAGTTGGCGCAAAAGAGCCGAAATCGACGATAGTGCCAGCCCAGTCAAAGATCACTGCTTGAATTGGTGAGTTGCTCATGTTCAATCCTTTTTTTTTTTGCTTGCCAGAGCGCTTGCCTACACGTCGGAACTGCGCTCTGAATCAATTGGTTTTGAGGTTAGAAGTAGTTAAAGTCTTTGCACACTTTGGCGATGGCTTCTTCGAAAATTGCCAACGCTTCTGTTAGTTGTTCGCGAGTGATGATCAGCGGTGGGCTGAGTTGAATCACATTGCCTTGCGATACCTTGAAGCTCACGCCATTGTTGAGGCATTGGTAAAGCACAGCTTCCGCTTCGTCATACGCGCGTGCTTTGCTTTCGTGGTCGGTGACCAGCTCAATGCCCCACAACATGCCGATGCCACGCACATCACCAATCACTGGGTACTTGGCTTTCATCTCTAGCAGCTTTTCACGCATGAACTGGCTGTCGGCTTTGGCTTTATTTAGCAAGCCGTCTTGTTCAATGGCTTCCATGGTTGCCAGTGCTGCAGCACAACCGATAGGGCTTTTCTCATGAGTGTAATGACCCATGGAGATTTGCTCGGCGGTGTTGTATTTGTCTTTGGTTACCATGGCTGCGATAGGCACTAAGCCTCCGCCCAAACCTTTACCGATGCAGAGCATATCTGGCTCGATGTCGTAGGCTTGGTAGGTAAACCATTCACCGCTGCGACCCATGCCGTTAGGGATGTCGTCGATGATCAGCATGACATTGTGTTTGTCACAGATTTCACGGATGCGTTTCCAGTAGGCTTTACTTGGCACTTGAACATCCGTGTTTCGAACCGCTTCTGCGATAAACGCGCCCACGCCGCCTTCTTTCTCAATCACGTATTCAAGGTAGTCGGCGTAATGCACGTCGCTGCCGTCCGCAACTGGGAAAGCACCACGGTATGACACCGCTGGTGGAATGCGCTCAACACCTGCCATTAATGGACCCATGCCTTGGCGGAAACACGCTTCGCCACCTACTGAGATGGCATCCAATGATGCGCCGTGGAAGGAGTCCCACAGAGAGACCACCTTGTAGTTGCCCGTGATGTGGCGCGCTAGTTTAAGTGCCATGCCAACCGCAGATGTGCCACCCGGAGCAAACAACACGCGGTTCAATTCGCCGCCACAGATTTGGGTGAGTTTTTCGGCACATTCAATCGCGGTCTCGTTGGTAAAACGACGTGGTGAAAACGGCAGTTTGGCAATTTGCTCTTGCACGCGTTTAATCACATGCGGATGACCGTAGCCCAGTTGATGGACGTTATTGCCATGGAAATCCATGTACTTTTTGCCGGTAGCATCTTGGATGTAGATGCCTTCTGCTGCTTCCAATGTATCTAAGCAAGGCGTTGACATGGCTTGATGAAGAAAGACTTCCGAATCACGCGTCAATAATGCTTGCGTGCGTTCGTCGTCCATCGATGCGTTCCAAGCTTGGCGCGCTGGTGTTGTGTTGACATCGCCTTCACTACGAAAATGAGTCGATTTGATATTCTGAGTCATAACGCTCTCTCAATCAGAACGCTGCTTTACGCAACTTGCCAGTACATTGCTTTTTCAATCGCACCGATTAAGCGCTCGATATCTGCTGGGTAAACTTCGCCAATGTTGCCGATACGGAAGCAATCTGCGTTCGATACCTTACCCGGATAAATCACAAAACCTTGCTCTTTCAAACGCGTGTAGAACGCTTTGAATTGGTAATCACTGTGCGTCGGAGAGTAGAAAGAAGTGATAATTGGCGAGTGCAGATCATCACGCAGTAGTGGTTCGAAACCCAGAGAACGCATACCTGCAACCAGTGTTTTCTGGTTAGTTTGGTAACGGTGATGACGAGCCTCAATGCCGCCTTCTTGTTCCAGCTCTAGTAATGCTTGGTAGAAAGCGCGAACCGTGTGCGTTGGAGACGTGAAACGCCATTTGCCATGGTTTACTTCCATGCAATGCCACTGGTCGTAAAGATCAAGGCTTAAAGAACGTGCCTGACCTTGGCACTTTTCGAGCTCAGTTTGTTTTGCAATCACAAAGCCAAAACCCGGTACGCCTTGAATACATTTGTTTGCAGAGCTGATCATAAAATCGATGCCTAGCTCTGCGATATCGATAGGAATGCCACCAAAGCTCGACATGGCATCGAGAATCACTACTTTACCGTGTGCTTTTGCCGCAGAAGCAAATGCTTCAATTGGGTTCAGCATGCCAGTCGTTGTCTCACAGTGAACAATTGCCACGTGTGTGATCGCAGGATCCGATGCTAATGCAGTTTCCACCTCGTTCAAGTGTGGCTGTGATGTTTCGCCAGGGGAAACGACATGGCATGGAATATTTAGGTATTCAGCGATCTCAGCGATACGCGCACCGTAAGCACCGTTGTCGACAACCAACAACTTTCCATCTTTGCCAATGGCACTGCCAATCGTTGCTTCGACTGATGCGGTGCCACTACCTTGCATTAGTACGCTGGTGTAGCCGTCTTGCTCCGTCGCCAGTTTTACAAGCTTAGTGCGGATCACTTCTACAATGTCTTTGTTGTATTCATCATCCCAAGTACACCAGTCTTTAAGCATGGCTTCACGTACCGTTTCAGAAGTAGATAGAGGACCTGGAGTCAGTAGTAGGTATTCGTTTTTCATCTCGATTTCCATCAGAATAGGCTAGTTGGTCTACACCAAATTTCAAGTTCACTCTAGCGAGGAAGAAAAGGGCAGTAAATAGGCGAATCTCCAATTTCATAAAACTTTAATATCCAGAAAATGCCGGATCAATTGAACGATTATTCATCGCAAATTTTCGTAAAACTGCCATTTAATGGTCATGAATTCGTCACAAAGGCTCAGTAGGGTGGTTATTGTCAACTGGTACAGACCAAATGAAAACTTAGCCAAATTAACTGGAGAAAATGATGAAAAACCGTTTGATGAAAGGATCGCTGGCTGCACTTGTCTCTCTGCTAGCTACGAATGCAATGGCAGCACAGGAAGTCACGGTTTACACCGCTTTCGAAACTGACATTCTTGCTAAATACAAGTCTGCGTTTGAGAAAGATAACCCAGATATCAAGATTAAGTGGGTTCGCGATTCAACCGGTATCATGACGGCGAAATTGCTGGCAGAAAAGAACAACCCTCAAGCGGAAGTGGTTTGGGGTCTGGCTGGCTCGTCAATGGCACTGCTTAAAGATGAAGGTCTTCTTAAGCCTTACACACCAAAAGGTTTGGAAGAGCTCCACGCGAACCTAAACGACCCTCAATCAAACCAAGCTTGGTTTGGTAACGATGCGTTCTTTAACGCAGTTTGTTTCAACGAAGCGGTAGCGAAACAACTTAACCTGCCTAAGCCAACGTCTTGGGAAGACCTAACAAAGCCGGTTTACAAAGGTCACATTGCAATGCCGAACCCAGCTTCTTCTGGCACTGGCTACATGCAGGTTTCTGCTTGGCTACAAAACATGGGTGAAGATCAGGCATGGAACTACATGCGTGACTTAGACAAGAATATTGCACACTACACGCACTCTGGCTCTAAGCCATGTGTTCAAGCGGGTATGGGTGAAGTGGCTATCGGTATTTCGATGGCGAGCCGCGGCGCGAAGCTAAAAACACAAGGCGCACCACTAGCGGTTATCACACCAAAAGGCATCGGCTGGGAATCAGAAGCCGTTGGTCTAGTAAAAGAGTCTGATGCAGCGAAGCGCGTTGTCGACTGGTCAATCTCTAAAGTAGCAAACGAGCTTTACGTAGAAATGTACCCAGTGGTTGCACATAAAGAAGTTAAAGCGACTGTGTCTAATTTCCCTAATGTTCAAGAGAACATGGCGAAGATGGACTTCGCGCAAATGGGCAGCAAGCGTGCAGAGATTCTAGCGGCTTGGTCTGAAAAGTTCGACGCGAAATCAGAGCCAAAGTCTTAATTGAATTTGCTTTGAGTTGAATGCTGAAATCCACCTTGGTTGAGGTGGATTTTTTGTTTTCTCTGTTATTTCAGAGTTTGCTGCAAGTAGATTCCTAGTCTCACCTAGGTTCGCTGGAATGACGGACTCAAGAAAGTTGGGATCTTCTATCCACACTCACCACGTCATTCTCGAGAGTGACGAAGGAGTGAGTCGGGAATCTCTAATTGTCACTTAAACAATCTTCATCGCCCTTCATCTATTTGTCATCTTCTGGCTATAAATTTGTCATTGGAACGTAACACTCCAAAACTAAGGTTGGTATATACCATTTGGAGCGTGCGTTATGTCAACTAACCAACATTACCTAAATATTGAAAATGTAGTGAAGCAGTTCGGACAGTTCACTGCATTAAAGAAAATCTCGCTAGCGATCGAAAAGGGCGAGTTCGTTTGTTTTCTTGGTCCTTCTGGCTGCGGTAAAACCACTCTATTACGTGCCATTGCAGGCTTAGACCTACCAACATCTGGTGCAATCTTTCAAAACGGTCAAGAGACCACATTCCTACCACCAGAGAAGCGCGATTTCGGCATCGTATTCCAATCTTACGCGCTGTTTCCGAACCTAACTGTGCAAGAGAACATTGCAGTGGGTTTGAAGAACCAAGGCATGTCGACCAAAGAAGCGTTAGAGAAGGTGGATTACTGGTTAGAAACCATTGGTCTTCCAACCTCTGGCGAGAAATTCCCTAACCAACTTTCTGGTGGTCAGCAGCAGCGTGTCGCTTTGGCTCGGGCGTTGGCGCTGTCACCGGGTCTACTGTTACTTGACGAGCCGCTGTCAGCGCTGGATGCAAAAGTACGTGTTCACTTACGTGACGAGATTTGTAAGTTGCAACGCAAGCTGGGCATCACCACCATCATGGTTACGCACGATCAGGATGAAGCGTTGTCGATGGCGGATCGCATTGTGGTGATGAACCATGGCGTGATTGAGCAAGTTGGCACACCTCAAGAGATCTACCAACAACCAGCAACGCGCTTTGTCGCTGAGTTTGTCGGCAGCATGAACTTTATTGAAACCTCAGCCGCAACCGACTCCCAAGTGCGCATTGCTGAAACCCTGATACCAGCGCCAAGCTTGACTAATCGTAAGATCCAACGCGGTGACCGCTTTGACCTTGCGGTGCGTCCTGAAAGTATCAAGTTCGTTGAAAACTACACCAACTCTTTACCTGTGCGAGTTACCGCAACCGAGTTTTTGGGGGCGTTTTTCCGCATTGATTGCGTATTGCAAAACGACAGCTCAACGAAAACCATCGTCGTGGATGTGCCTGTGGAAACGGTTCAAAAGCTCCATATCAAGGCAGGCGATGTACGTTACATCCAGTTTGCTGAAGAAGGGCTGCATGGTTACGCCGTGCCCTCGGTTGATAAAGCGCTAGCAGCGTAGGTGTAAACATGGATGCGAAGACAATGACGATGAATAGCCTGACCACACAAGACAAAGCAAAATCCTTACTCGGACGTGTTAGCCGCGACAACCTTGTGTTGTTCGGTTTGCTCGCTGGTTTGTCGACCATGATGGTGCTGTTCATCTTAATGCCGCTTTGGGCAATGTTGACCAAGAGTGTGCAAAATACCAATGGCGAATTTGTCGGGTTGGCAAACTTTGCGACGTACTTTTCCTCTTCAAGCTTGTGGGTGTCGGTGGGTAACACCTTCACTTTAGGCGTGATTGTGACCTCGGTAGTGGGTGTGCTTGCGTTTGGCTATGCCTACGCGCTGACTCGCTCATGCATGCCGTTTAAAGGTTTGTTTCAAATCCTAGGCACTGCGCCAATTCTTGCGCCTTCGTTGTTGCCGGCGATCAGTTTGATCTTCCTTTTCGGTAATCAAGGCATTGCCAAAGAGATGTTGTTAGGAAACTCAGTTTACGGCGTGATTGGTATCTCGACGGGTTTGATTTTCTGGACCTTCCCTCATGCATTGATGATCTTAACCACTTCGCTGCGCACTTCAGATGCCCGTTTGTATGAAGCAGCCCGCGCACTTAAAACCTCACCCATCAAAACCTTCTTTATGGTGACGTTACCTGCGGCGAAATTCGGTTTGATCAGTACGCTTATCGTCGTCTTTACGCTGGTTATCACGGACTTTGGTGTGCCGAAAGTGATTGGGGGCAGCTACAACGTTCTGGCGACTGACATCTTCAAGCAAGTTGTGGGACAGCAAAACTTTGCTATGGGTGCGGTGACCAGCATTATGCTGCTATTTCCTGCGGTAATGGCATTCGGCGCAGACCGCTGGGTTCAGAAAAAACAAAAGAGCTTATTCGACACACGTTCAGTGCCTTATCAGCCAGAACCCAACAAAGCGCGCGACAGCATTTGTTTGGTTTACTGCAGCATCATTTCTATCTCAGTGTTGGCTGTGCTTGGCATGGCAGTGTATGGCTCGTTAGTTACGTTCTGGCCTTGGAACAAAGCGCTGACGCTAAACAACTACAACTTTGCTGAAATGAGCACTTACGGTTGGAGCCCATTCTTCAACTCGCTAACGCTGGCAGGTTGGACGGCAGTGATCGGTACAGCTATCATCTTTGTCGGTGCTTACTGCATTGAGAAAGGGCGTGCGTTTGGTCCAATTCGTCAGGTGATGCAAATGCTTAGCGTGGTGCCAATGGCAGTTCCGGGTATGGTGCTTGGCTTGGGCTACATCTTTTACTTCAATGACGCGAACAATCCTTTGAACGTGCTTTATGGCACTATGGCATTCTTGGTGATTAACACGGTAGTGCATTACTACACAGTGGGTCACATGACTGCACTGACAGCGCTAAAGCAGTTGCCATCGGAGATTGAGGCCACGGCGGCATCGGTGAAGCTTCCTCAATACAAGTTGTTCTTTAAAGTGACATTACCTGTGTGTTTACCTGCGATTTTGGACATTGCGACTTACTTGTTTGTTAATGCATTGACCACCACTTCTGCGGTAGTATTCCTTTACTCAACCGATACGATTCCGGCTTCGGTCTCGATTCTGAATATGGACGATGCAGGTCAAACTGGCGCTGCAGCGGCAATGGCAGTGATGATCATGATGGCTGCCGCAATTGCGAAGATTGTTCAGATGACTTTGGGTAAATTGCTAGAGAATCGCACACAAGCTTGGCGCAAAAGATAAGGACACTTCGTGCAATACGTAAAAATTAAAGATTCGATTGTTGAACAGATTGAAGCGGGCATGCTATCGCCGCGTCAAAAACTGCCAGCAGAGCGTAAGTTGGCGGAGTCGTTCGATACTACACGCGTCACTCTGCGTGAAGCTTTATCATTGCTAGAAGCGGAAGGTCGAATCTATCGCGAAGATCGCCGAGGTTGGTTTATCTCACCTGAGCCATTGCGTTACGATCCAACTCAAACGCTAAATTTCCCGAACATGGCGAAAGCGCAAAATCGCGTGCCAAAAACGGAGTTGGTCGCAGCAAAAGGAACCTTGGCAAACAAACAAGCCGCGCGCTTGCTGGACTTGCAACCTTTCTCGGACGTGTATCGAGTCGACCGTGTGCGATACCTTGAAGACAGACCTGTGGTGTTCGTAACAAACTACATTCGCCCAGAGCTGTTTCCGAACCTGTTGGACTACGATTTATCAAATTCGCTGACGGACATTTATCGCGATCATTATGGCGTGACGTATCAAAAGATTCGCTACCGCATTTCAACCAGCACTTTGTTGGGGGAAATGGCTCAAGCATTGCGCGCGACAGCCGGCACGCCAGCGATGGTGGTGGAGCGCATCAACTATAACCAGCACGGTGAGTTGATTGATTGCGATATCGAGTATTGGCGACACGATGCCATCAGCATTGAATCTCTGGCGGAACTCAATCGTTAA
The DNA here is from genome assembly GCF_059834005.1 of Vibrio sp. R12-SW3-ISO1. NCBI lineage: Bacteria > Pseudomonadati > Pseudomonadota > Gammaproteobacteria > Vibrionales > Vibrionaceae > Vibrio > Vibrio sp. R12-SW3-ISO1. The sequence continues at coordinate 40,550 of NZ_JCBDGK010000040.1, read as the reverse complement.
GTGGATTTTCTCATTATCTAAGGCTCCATCTCGGGGCCTTTATTTTATTCAGACAGGAACATTGAAATGGATTTGTTGGCGATTGTTCTCGTCGTTTTTTCTGCTGTTCTCCATGCGGGCTGGAATATCCTTGGTAAAAGTAACTCAGGCTCTGGACTTGCGTTTACGATGGCGGCCAGCTTTTCTGCCTGTGCCATTCTTACCCCTTATCTGATTTGGTATTTGGCGACCATTGGCTGGACATCATTACCGAGTGAATTTTGGGGATTGCTGTTCATTAGCGGCATTTCACAAATGGTCTATCTGGTCGGTTTGATTGTCGCTTATAAGCACGCAGACGTGGGTGTGGTTTATCCGATTGCTCGGGCACTGCCTGTGATGATGGTTGGCGCAATCAGTGTGGCATTGGGGCATGAATTATCCAGTCAGCAGTGGCTCGGATTCTTGCTGATTACCTTTGGTTGTATGCTGGTACCACTGACAAACTTTCGCCAAATGACGCTGGGCTCTTATTTGAACGTTGGTGTGTTCTGGGCATTGATTGCCGCAATAGGCACAACGGGTTACTCGGTGGTCGACAAAGAAGCGCTGAGTTTACTCACAGAACAAGCATCAGAGATTTTGAATGATCAGTACAGTGCGATCTTTTACTTAGGCGTGCAGTTTTGGGCGATAGGTATTCCTGCCCTTGTGTGGTGCTTGGTTACAGGCAAGCCAGATGAGATTAAGACAGCGTGGCAGATCCGAAAAACAGCCAGCATGGCAGGGGTAATGATGGCATCCACCTACGGCTTGGTGTTGTATGCGGTGACCATGACAGACAATGTGAGTTTAGTGGTGGCACTGAGGCAAATCAGCATTGTGTTTGGACTGTTTATGGGGATCTATATCTTGGGAGAGAGGTGGTATCGAACTCGTTCTGTAGGAATCGTCCTAGTGATAACAGGTTTGATTCATGCTCTGAAATGACTAATTGGAGAAAGAAATGTCTAAACCTTTGTATGTATTTGATTTGGATGAAACTCTCATCAATGCCGACTGCTCTATGATTTGGAACGAGTTTTTAGTCGAGAAAGGTATTGTAACGGATCATAACTTTATTGACGAAGACAAGCGTTTAATGAATCTATATGCGAAAGGAGAGTTAGATATGCAGTGTTACTTAGATTTTTCTTTAGCACCGCTTACGGCTATTCCAAAAGCGCAAGTTAGTGATTGGGTTGAAGAGTGTGTACAACGCTATATTCTTCCCAAGCAGTTTACGCAATCTAAGGTACTAATTGAAAAACTAGTACGCGAACACGCAGAGTTGATCATTATTTCAGCTAGTGTCACTTTTCTAGTCGAAGTTATAGCGCGTTACTTAGGTATTAAAACTGCTCTGGGTATTGATTTGGTAGAGCAGCAAGCTTGCTACAGTGCACAAATAAACGGCATAGCGACGTATCGCGAGGGTAAGGTCGCTCGACTAGAGCAGTGGCTGAAGGAAACGAAACAGTCTTTTTCGGAGATTCACTTTTTTACAGACTCTATAAATGACTTGCCATTGTGTGAGTATGCAGACTACACCTACCTTGTTAACCCATGCCCTAAACTAAGAATCATAGGGGCAGAGCGCAATTGGCCCATATTGTGTTGGGGGACCCAATATGGGCGTAATACTTATGGTGTGGTTGCCAAATAATCGATGAGCGGCTGTAAGCATGCCGCTCATCGAATGGAGAAAAGCGAACCTATTGCTCGCTTATTCTCAGTGGTGGCTCACGACTCTTCCATTGGCTCATTCACAAGGCTTGACCCAACTTTGGTCATTGGGCTACTCTTCCCACGTCACTTCTATCGGAGATTGCGCCGCGATGAACAACTAAACCTGCTTCCATATCACATCGGTTTTTTGGATTCACAGGGTTAGTCGGCGTAGCTCACTATCAACTATTTGCTGTTCGTGTCGTTTAGGATTTCTATCCTCAAAGAACGAATTCGCTTATTGCACACATTCGGTTATCTATTGCTGCGGCGAAGGCCCCTGTTACAACAGGAGGCATTGTTATGCCATTTTTACAAGCAAGTTCAGTAAGTTACCAATTTGACAATGGTGAGCGACTGTTTGATTCTTTAACTTTTTCGATGACCAAATCCCGCGTTGGTCTTGTCGGGCGTAATGGGGTCGGAAAATCCATGTTAGCCTCAATTCTGTTAGGTGAGGTAGCGCCTACCTCTGGCCATGTGATGTCTCCACAAAAGACAGCAATCTATCGCCAACACGCGGGCGGGCTAGTGAGCGGGGAGCTTACCATTGCCCAATTTTTGGGTAAGCACGCCATTTTCGAGGCGCTTGAGCGGATTGAAAATGGCGAGTGCGACACGCAGTGGTTTGAACAAGTCGGTGAGGAGTGGGACTTGCCACAGCGCCTATCTGAGCAACTGGTTCTATTGGGCTTGCCACCTAAGCCACAGATGCTATGTGCCCAGCTTAGTGGTGGTCAATTGGCTCGTCTTCAGCTTTGGCAACTTTTTGAATTACAAGCGGAGTTAGTGATCCTCGATGAGCCCTCAAATCACCTCGATATCAAGGCGAAGCGATGGCTAATAGAGCAAATCAGGCAGTATTCAGGGGCGGTGTTAGTCATCAGTCATGACCGATCGCTATTGCGGGAGATGGAGGAAATTTGGGCGTTATCGAGCCTAGGGATGAATATCTATGGTGGTAATTACGATCACTATGCCGAGCAGCAACGCGTTGAACAAAGTGCGGTTGAGCGGCAATTATCCCATCTCAAAAAGCAGCAAAAACAGCTCAAGGAGGAGGCGCAACGTAACCGGGAGAAAGCGGAGCAAAGAGCCGCACAAGGCAACCGACTTCGCCGCAATGGCAGTCAGCCTAAGATTTTGCTCGATGGTAAAAAGGACAAAGCGACGGCTCGTGCCTCAAACCGTAATAAAAATGAGCAGCAGCGACAAACCTATCTCAATGAGACGCAGCAAGCGCTAACTTCAAGGTATGAGGAAAACCGAGCGCAGACATTTTATCTCACCGAGAGAAAGGTTCGCGATAAATCGGTCGTGATGATGGAAAATGGCGTCTTAGTGTATGGTCGCTCAGAGCCGATGACACTGCGCTTAACCGCCAACGATAAGGTACGGCTAGTTGGCGACAATGGCAGCGGCAAATCAACCTTGCTCAAAACCCTACTCGGTGAGTACGCACTGCGTGAAGGGCAGCTTAGAATCAATACTGAATTCTATTATCTAGACCAGCACTTTGCGGCGTTAAAAGACGATCGCTCTATGCTTGATAACCTATTAACACAGTGCCAGGGTATGACGGAAATGAAGGCGCGCACTCTGTTGGCTGGTGTCGGCTTTCGGCGTGATAGTGTCTTTCGATTGGCGGATGTATTAAGCGGCGGCGAGAAAATGAAGCTGGCGATGTTAATTGTCAGTCACCAACTCGATCAGCCCTTTCTTCTGCTTGATGAACCAGATAACCATCTTGATCTCGACTCGAAACAAGACTTATCGCGTGCACTCAATGAGTATCCCGGGGGATTTTTATTGGTGACTCACGATGACGATTTTGCTTCGGACGCAGGGGTTGAATGGCAGATTGGTGAGTAGTGCGCCAAGTCAGAGAGCTGCATCAACTTAACATAGAGAGGGATGAGCGTTAGGCGCTTTCCTCTTTTCGTTCTTCTTGGTTTGTGTTCTCCAGAGGGGCAAGGTTTTGATCCTCCTCTTCTTGTGGTTCATAGTATTTAACAACAAACGGAGTAAGCATAACACTGGATGGGAGAAAGTGTTTCATACTAGCTGCTCATTTTTATAAAAGGATAGTTCGAGTGTTCACCACACTGAAGGGCGGGGTATTGAGCTAAGTCATAGAAGTCAATTTAGCTGCTGCATTTATGCCAAAACAATCTACACTAGCGGCCAACGAGTGAGGAGAGAAGAATGAAATACGATTGGATCTTGTTTGATGCCGATGACACCCTGTTCCATTTTGATGCCTTCAAAGGCATGCAGTTGATGTTTTCGCGCAAGGGTGTGGTGTTTACCGAGCAGGATTATGACCACTACCAAGCCATCAATAAGCCGCTTTGGGTCAAGTACCAAGAGGGGCAAATTAACGCTGATGAGCTGAAACACACACGATTTGTTGAGTGGGCGCAAAAACTGAACACCACTACCGCAGAGCTTAACCGTGCGTTTCTTGAAGCGATGGCAGATATCTGCACATTACTTCCCGGCGCAAAAGAGCTGATGGAAGCGCTGAATGGGCGCGCAAAGCTTGGCATCATCACCAACGGTTTTACCGAGTTGCAAGCGATTCGCCTTGAGCGCACTGGCATGAGTGAATACTTTGAACACGTGATCATCTCGGAAGAAGTCGGTGTAGCCAAACCTGATCTGGCGATCTTTGCGCACGCCCATGAAAAAATGGCGCAGCCGTGTAAAAGTAAAGTCCTTATGGTGGGCGATAACCCCCATTCAGACATCTTGGGCGGAATCAATTTTGGTATTGAGACTTGTTGGCTCAACACACATCGTTTGCCAAACGTAGAAGGCATTACGCCAAACTATACCGTAGAGTCTCTGTTTGATCTCAAAGCGATACTGTTGGCGTAATAGGGCGTTCAGAGTGGTGACTCTGCCTTAGGGTTATTCACACGGCGCCATGTGAATCACAGCCAAACCACCGAGTGAGGTTTCGCGATATTTACGATTCATGTCTTTGCCGGTTTGATACATGGTCGCAATCACCTTATCCAGAGAAATCAGGCATTTGCTGGTTCGTTTGAGCGCCATTCTAGAGGCGTTAATGGCCTTCATTGCGCCCATGGCGTTGCGCTCGATACATGGGACTTGCACCAAACCGCCAATCGGGTCGCAGGTCATACCCAAGGAGTGTTCCATCGCGATTTCGGCCGCAATGCAAATCTGTTCATTGCTGCCTCCTCGAAGCGCGGTTAAGCCCGCCGCCGCCATGGACGACGATACGCCGACTTCACCTTGGCAGCCCACTTCTGCACCTGAAATGGACGCATTGGTTTTATACAAAATGCCGATAGCGCCGGACACGGCCAAGAAGTCTTTGATCTGTTTGAGGTTTAATTCCTTGATAAAACGGTGGTAGTACATGAGTACGGCGGGAATGACGCCTGCTGCGCCGTTAGTTGGCGATGTCACCACTTGGCCACCGGCGGCGTTTTCTTCACTGACAGCGAAGGCAAACAAGTTGATCCAATCCATGATTTCCATTGGGTCATTTTCCACGGCGGCGTTGGCTTCCAGCTTTTTAAGCAAGTTTGGCGCGCGTCTCGTTACGTTCAGGCCACCTTCAAGGATGCCTTCGGTATCAAAGCCTCGTTGCATGCACAGTGTCATCACTTTCCAAATTTGCTCGGCTTTTTCGTCAATCTCTTGGCCAGAGAAGAAGCACAATTCATTTTGCAGCACCATTCCACCAAGGCTCAATCCATGTTGCTCCGCCATCTGGAGCATTTGATCGGCGCTCTTAAAAGGAAACGGCACGGTAACGGGGGTTATTTTGCTGCCGTTGGTCAGTTCATCTTCCGTTGCGATAAAGCCACCGCCTATCGAGTAGTAAGTCTCTTTAAGCAGTATGGCGCCCGTTTCATCGAAAGCAGAGATGGTCATGCCATTTTCATGCAAAGGCAGGCTGTCATCGTGGAACAGAATATCTCCTTGGTATTGAAACGCGATGGTTTGGCGACCCGCAAGTAATAGCTGCTGCTCGTCCATCGCTTGTTGCAACAAGGCTTTGGCGCTGGTCATTTTTATGGTGTCGGGGCGGTTACCCAGTAAGCCGAGAATGACGGCCTTATCCGTGTGGTGGCCTTTACCCGTCAGTGAGAGTGAGCCATATAAGTCCACTTGCACCCGAGAGGTGTGGTTGAGCTGCTCGTCTAACGCTTGGGTAAATTGATACCCCGCGAGCATAGGTCCGTTGGTGTGTGAGCTCGATGGGCCCACGCCGATTTTAAATATGTCGAAAATTGACAGCATGTTCATCACTTCCTATTGACCTGTGGTTTCAGGCTCTCTTATTGTTGTACTCGTTGTACCAGGTTCTCCAGCGGTGCGCCGTGAGTAAGCTGTACGAGTATCACTGATCTTTACTTATTCTAGCTGCTTTTAGAATAGTCTGCTTTACGCTACGTACTGAGCGAAACTTTGTACAGAGATTATTAATATCTAGAATAAAAAGTTGAGAAGTTAACGATTGATGAATATATCTCATGCCGTCATTGTGTTGGGAAAACGCTTGGTCAACAATCAGTTGACGCTCGAAGGGCAATCAAGAATCGATGCGTTGATCCATCAGGCAGAACGACTAAAGCTTGCGCAGAGTGTCGTGGTTCTCTGTGGCGGTCGAACGTCAGGGCAAACGGTCTCAGAGGCAAGCGCGATGTGCGAGGCACTCGGTCAGCGTGCGCCCGATTCGTTTTGGGCCAGCCTGCCAAAAGATCGGCTCTTGGTTGAGGATACATCCACCAATACCATCGAAAATGTTGCCAATGCCGCGAACACCTTGGTGAAAAGTGGCTTAGTAGGGGGAAGTACTCCTCTCAACATTTTATTTGTCTCCACCGATTATCACCTCAAGCGTATTTTTGAGATTGAACACTGGCTCCCTGAGCAGGGTCTGCTAGGCATGATGACGCGAGAGTGTGCTCGGCAAGGACTAAGCATCACTATTTGCCCGCAAGCGGACGCTCATGTCTTGGCACCTTACCCATACCCTACACAAGGGATCGGTTTTTTGCTCTGTGATGCGTTGACGACCTACCGTGTTTACTTAGAAGGGGTAGTGGCAGGCAAGATTGATTTTCATCCATCTCCAAGGCGCCAATATTGTGAGCATCAGGCGCATCAAGTGCTCGAACAGCTCCAATCGTTGACTCGAGACAGAGTTGGGGCGGCGCTGTTATCTCAGTTAGAGGAGACGCTGCGCGTCACGAGAGAGGCGACCTCTATTTTGAAGATTAACGGTGCGTTAAATTGCTTTGACAAGTCCCTTAAAGCGCTCAATCGCCATTGGGATCCAGAACAATCACATGACTTTAGCGAGCTTTCTTTCCCGGACAAGGGCGCGTAAACTGACAGTGAAACGAAGAGGGAGAGGAAGAGGGAGAGAAGAGGGAGAAGGGAGAGAAAGTGCAGTACGCAACCATTAAGCAGGCGATTGTCCAGCAGGCAGAGAAAGCTACGCCATTCGTATGAGCGCGTTGCATGGTGAGATAGCTCAAGCCCTACGCGCAACGGTTGGTACGTCCGCGTTGGTGTTAGAGAAGGTTTATCTGAATAGTGCAGGGGAGCCGGTTTTCACTGATCTCGAGTATTGGCGTCATGATGCGATTGCGATTGAGTCTAGCTTGCCCTATTAAAATAAAAAGAGCGCCTAATCTAGCGCTCTTCTCCTAAGGAGGCGTTTACTGGCTTTGCTGTTGCTGACTCTCTCGATAGTATTCCCATTGCTCTTGTCGACTGCCATCTGGCAACACACAGTAGGTAACGCGTTTGTCGTTTTCGCTCACGGTATCTAGTTCACCTTGCTGCTGAACACAGTAGACAGCGGCTGGATTTGCGATGGATGTGTACTCTTTCACTTCATATTCGTCGGGTTCATTGGCGCAACCGGTGAGCACAGCGGCGCCAAGCAATGTCAAAAGCAAAGCGGCATTTCTCATGTAATATCTCCAAATTTCAATTAGATGAATATCGAGTATAGAAGATTACCTAAAGAAACGTGTCTTAACTTTGCCAAAAGTATGTTTTACTCCAAATTTTATTGAGTTAACGGTTTTCAACCTTGCTCTGTTGGTACTAAAGTTTAAGAAGCAGCAGGGAAGGTCTTCCCATTTAGACAGTAGGCAAAGGAAACCAAGATGTCCGAACAAACATATCGACTTGTTACTCGCAGTGATTTTGATGGTCTAGTATGCGCGGTGTTATTGAAGCAGCTTAATTTGATTGATGATATCAAGTTCGTACACCCTAAAGACATGCAAGATGGTCTTGTTGACATAACTCCAAACGATATTGTGACGAACTTGCCCTATGTGGCAGACGCTCATTTGATTTTTGACCACCACTTGTCCGAGACGATTCGCAACGCGGGCGAGCGCCCCAATCACATTATTGACCCTAATGCGCCTTCTGCCGCGCGTGTGGTTTGGGATTACTACGGTGGGGAGGCGGTCTTCCCATCACACTGGACAGATATGATGGAAGCCGTCGATAAGGGTGATTCCGCTCAATTCAATCGAGATGAGGTGTTAGATTCGACCGGATGGAACTTGCTCAACTTCCTCATGGATGCCCGCACGGGCTTAGGTCGTTTCCGCGAGTTTCGTATTTCCAATTACAACCTGATGATGGATCTTATCGAATACTGTAAAAATCACACTATCGAAGACATTCTGGCACTGCCAGATGTCAAAGAGCGTATTGATTTGTATCGCGAGCACGAAGCCCTGTTCAAAGAGCAGATCATGCGCTGCGCCACGGTGTACGACAACTTAGTGCTGCTTGACCTCACCAATGAAGAGACCATCTATGCGGGCAACCGCTTTATGATTTATGCGCTATTCCCACAATGCAACATCTCGATTCACAAGATGTGGGGATTCAAAAAACAAAACACCGTCTTCGCGACGGGAAAATCCATATTTGATCGCAGCTCTAAAACCAACGTTGGTGAGTTGATGCTGAAGTACGGCGGTGGTGGTCATAAAGCGGCCGGGACTTGCCAAATCGATAACGACAAAGCCGACCAAGTCGAACAAGCACTGATCGCGGCGATCACTGCAGACGGTTAGGCTAAAACGTTGATCACAATAGATAAATGATACAAGCCCCGCTCAGTTGAGCGGGGCTTGTCATTAGGCGTGCGTGTTATCGAGAATCCGTTGCTAAAAAGATGAACAGTGTTCAGGACAAGGTGCACACTTGCTCATCATCCAGCGCTTAAAGCGGCATCACACGGTTGCGTCCGAGCTGTTTGGCTTCGTAGAGCAGGCTGTCGGCTCGGCCAATTAACGATTCAGCACTTTCACCCACTTCAAACTCTGCAACGCCGAGTGACATGGTAATGTTGCCCACCGGTTTGTTAGAGCGCTTGTCACGGATAGAGAGCTTTTCTACCGCGCGGCGTAGGCTATCGGCGAACTGTCTGGCGATCCTCAGTGACTTATTGGGTACGATCAAGGCGAACTCTTCACCGCCAAAGCGATAGGCATGGATTCCTTCGCGGCAGCTTAATTGGATGCGCTTTGCGATGCCTTTGATGACCGTGTCACCAAACAAGTGGCCGTAGGTGTCGTTATAGCCTTTAAAATGGTCAATATCGGCCAGAATTAGGCACATACTCTGCTCCGAGCGAATAAGGGTACGAAGGTCATTGTCAAAAGCGCGGCGATTGTAGAGGCTCGTGAGCGAGTCAAACAGGGCGTCTTGCTGCACTTCGGCCAGTTGCGCTTTGAGCAAATTGATTTCAGCGGTCGCTGTCTCAAGTTGGCTGTTTAAAAAACGGGTTGAATGACGAATTTCATGGGAGTCCGACACCAATTGGCGCACCACTTTCATCACTTCGTCGATGGTCATCGAGTTACCATCGACTCGCTCTAAGCTCTCAAAGCTTTTGTCTATCATTTGCGAAAACTGAGAGGTGTCGGTGAGCGTATCGCTGACTGAGCTCGCTACCTCATTGACCAATATTTCGATATTGGCTCGCAGGTTGCTCATATCGGTTTCGACTTGGCCTGCCACATGGGTTTTGTAGAGTTGCTCGCAGGTAGCGGGTGGGCAGATGCCATAGTTTTCTAGCACGGCATCGAGTTCACGATTCAATCTGGGAATTGCATTATCTACATAAGTGTACCAAAGCGCATAGTTTGAGGGCGTGGCCGCAACATGATGTTTCATCATCAGGGGCACCGCTTTTTTCAAATTCGCCGTCGACTTTTTGAAATCTTCGTCTGTCATCGTTGTTGTATAATTCTTAGCCGTAACAGGAGTCTTAAAATAAGATTAGTGGATATTAATGAATGATGCCTAAATTTATTAAAATTAACGAGTTTTTATTTAGGCCATTCATGCAAATGCGTGATGTATATCGTGTAAAAATATCAGCCGAATTGAGCGCTTGGCGCTTAAATCATCACTTTGCCTAGATGCCGGCCGCGCCTAAATGCTAACCGCATCGGCGTTGCGCACGTTTCCTTCTTCCAGTTTGGCCGCCCCGCGCAGCATCGCCTTAATCAGGTCTGCGGCATTGAACTTCTCTAACGCTTCATGGGCGCCGACTTGATGCGCTCTGTCGACACAAATTTCGCTCGATAAAGAGGTATGTAAAATGATATACACTCGGCTAAGCTGCTGTTCGCTTTGAGTTTCAAACGCCAGTTCGTAGCCATCTAGGCCCGGCATTTCAATGTCGCTCACCAAGAGTTCAATTGGTTTGCCGCGCGCGGCCTCTTCACGCATCAACTGCAATGCATCAAGTCCATTGTTACAAATCTTGTAAGGGATATTTATGCTGTCGAGCGCATCCCCCAGTTGCTTACGTGCAATGGAAGAGTCATCCACCAACAAAATATTGAGCGCTTTCAGGCGCTCGCGCTCAATGTCTGTGAGCATAGGAATTTTGGTTGATTCGTACTGCGGGTAAATCTTGGCGAGCAGCAGCTCAACATCCAACATCTGCACAATTTTGTCTTGATAGCGTGTGATCCCCGTGACAAACACATTGTTGCCGGCACTTTTGGGTGCCGATTCGATTGCCTTCCAGTCACATTCGATAATTTTTTCAATCGAGCGCACCATAAACGCCACGACAGTACGCAGACAATCGGTCACGATCAGGTAGCAATCGTTGTATTCCTCCGGCTGAATAGGACGAAAGCCAATCGCGGCCGGCATATTAATCACAGGTATGGTCTTGTTGCGAATGGTCACAGTGCCAATCACATGATGATGCGAGTGGGGTATTTGAGTGGTTGGCTGAAAAGGGACGATCTCGCGTACCTTCAGTGTGCCGATCGCAAACAGTTGTTTGTTGCTGGTCAACGTGAACATCAACATGCCTTGTGACTGATTTGCTTTACTCGGAGTTTTCGCCATTTACTTCATACTCTCGTTGGGTCTCTATCTATATTAAAGGGTAATGGATCTTGAGGTAGGTTCAATGATATCGGGCAAATTTAGTCTTACTTGAATGGCATTCGCAGCATTAATGACACTCAAGGTTCAAACATGGGGTGAAGATCTCATTTTGTTTGGTTACAATCACGCTCCGTTGAAATCTACCTAACATTGAGGTTTGGACTATGGCCAACACTGCCGCCGCACTCCACATTCTGGTTAAGCACAAAGAGCAAGCCGAAGACATCATTAAACAGTTGAAAAAAGGCGCGAAATTCCAGACGCTGGCAAAGAAGTACTCCACCTGTCCATCTGGCAAACGCGGCGGTGATCTCGGTGAATTCCGCCGCGGTCAGATGGTGCCTCAGTTTGACAAAGTCTGTTTTCAGGGTGAGACACTGGTCCCGCACCTAGTGAAAACCAAATTTGGTTGGCATGTGGTAAAGGTTCTATACCGCACCTAATACTTTACTAATCGCTATTTTCATACCACCGCTGTCCGTAAGCTGAGAACTTTAGAGCGCTTTGTACACAAGTTGTCTGAGTGGGATTGGAATATCGGTTATTCCCATTAACGCTCAGATGAGAATTAGACTAAATGGTCTAAATTTCTAAATATTGTAATGAGTGTTGGCATGAAACGGACTTTGAGTTGCTCATTATCAGTTCTAGCAACTTACATGAGATGTTTATGCGCAAGTTTTCGTTTTTATTCGCTTCTGTTCTTCTTTCAACTGGGCTTTCTGCTCAAGAGAAGCACCATGAAGACCCGACCAAAATTGTCACTAAAGCCGGTTTTGCCTTCAGTGAAGGGCTGAAGTTCTCAGGTTCGATTGGCCTTGATGATGCGCGCATGATCAATGGGCGTATCAACGCGGATGGCGATGAATGGCGCCTCGGGGGCTCTTGGTTGTTGCCGATGGGTATTCTCAACTTCAACTTTAGCCGTACCGAATTTGATGATGATGCGTACAAAAACAACTACAGTATCGGCACGTTTGTTCCTTTGAGCTATTTTGATATCGAACCAATGGGCTGGCAGATATTCCCAATGGCGGGTTATAGCTACAACGACGGTGAATTTGCCGTGCGTGATGAGAGCGACATTGAGAACGACTATGTCTTAATGCCAGCTTCGAGCCATGGTGGCTACATCGGTGCGTTTGCCCTCAAGCCGTTGACTCAGAAATGGTCGATGATGACGTTTGGCGGTGCATCACGAGGTTCGGACAGTTACTCGGGCTATTGGGGCGGTGCGGGCGCGAGCTATAAAATCTCTGAAGCGCAGTCGTTTAATATCTTCGGCATCATCGCAGACGATGATTTTGGTAAAACTAACAAACTCGGCGCGTCTTACACCTACGAGTTTAAATAACGCCCGAGCCCATATTCGGGTTAATCAGCTGCTTGGTGTTGTCTAAGCTTTGCATTACTTGTTGGCGAAACCATTGATGCGCCGGATCTTTACTGTGTTTCTTATTCCATATCAGATAGTTCGACATCTGAGTGTGGGAGAAGGGCGGGTTGATCACTTGCAGTTGCAAACGCGCTTTAAACTGCAAAGCGACCGACAGCGGGACGATGGTGATGATGTCTGACTGGCTGCACAGCATCATATTGTTAAACAACGAGCGACCGTGATAGACCACCTTGCGTCGAGAAATGTCGATGTTGGTGTAGTGGCCTAAGCTGTAGGTTTGATTACGCGTGCGCTCTAAGACGGCGTGGCTCTCTCCAAAATATTGTTCTTGAGTCATGCAGCCTTGAATTCGCGGATGCTGCTCGCGGCAAACAATCACAAAGCGCCCATCGAAAAGGTGGGCGCTTTCAATACTGGGTGACTCAGAAACTAAGATGTCGATCATCGCATCAAACTTTTGCGTCACTAACCCTTCATAACTCTTATCGTCATTATCCGGTTGATCGTAGATCTCAAGGGTCACTTGTGTGTCGCTCAACTTAGAGAAACCATCAAGCAAAACCCACTGCAAGTGCTCTGGCGCGGCCAAGACAAATTTACGCTGTGAGGTGCGTGGATTAAACTGTTCGAGCGCATTAAACACCCCACCGAGTTGCTGGATGGGGTCTCGTACTTGCTCGTAGAGGCTTAACGCATAAGTAGTCGGCACCACCCCTCGACCTTGACGGATAAACAGCTCTTGGCCGAGTTCTTGTTTAAGTCTTGCAATCGCCGTACTGATAGTAGATTGGTTAGTGCTTAAATGATCCGCTGCTCGGCTCAGTGAGCCATGCTCTATCACAGTGGCGAACACAGCAAGCAGGTTGAAATTAGGGATGTCGTTGTTTTTCATGAGTTCTCTCACCTATCGCATGCACGGATTCTAGTTCTAATTATATATCGTAATTACGATGGGTTGAAATCGTATTGCTCTGTGTTTGCGATGGGTATCAAGTCATACAATCACTGCGAAAGATTAAATGTTTCCTCACAAGATTAAGGTCGTGAAAATGGCAATGACACTGAAAAAACTCGCGCTCCCACTGGCTATCGCAAGTGCGCTCTTCGCAACGGGCTGTGCGACGGAATCTAACACGCCTACCGTTGAAGCAACGTCAACGGTTGGTAGTGAGCTTCGCACTTCTCAAGCGGCTCAATACCAAAATATTGACTTACTGGCTCGCTACAGCAGCGATGTACTTTTTGAACACGAGTCGAACATGTTCTGGGGGCCAGGTGAGCGTATTCAAGTGTTGTCAAAAACCGGTGAATCTCTGGCGTTTACCCAAGAGTCTGACCATGTTCACCCAAGCCTAACTAAGCACGGCCTGAAAATGGACCAAGCCATTATCCAAGTGGATCACAACATCTACCTAGGTTACGGCTTTGGTCTTGATACACCAGTGATGATTGAAGGTGATGACGGCATCATCGTGATCGATCCAGGCGAATCGGTACAAATGGCACAATCAGTGAAAGAGCAATTTGAAGCTATCACAGATAAGCCAGTGAAAGCGATCATCTACACACACAACCACATTGACCATATTGCCGGCGTTCGCGCTTGGGTAACCGACGAGCAAGTGGCGTCTGGCGAAGTAAAAATCATCGCACAAGAAACCTTGACTGCGGCAGTGGCAAACTGGTCATCAAACCTAGGTCCACTGTTTGGTCACCGCACATCTTACACTGGCGCAAAACACGTTCCTGAAGGTGAGTTCGGTACTGTTAATGACGGCCTAGGTCCACGCTTTATGCAAGGCGACATCTCATTCATCGAGCCAAACCTTGAGTTTAAAGATCGTCTAGACATCACGATTGCGGGCGTGAAGCTTGAAATCGTTCACGTACCATCTGAAACGGCGGATGAGCTGGTCGTTTACCTACCAGAGCAAAAAGTACTGCACGCAGCAGAAGTATTGCAAGGTGAAAACTTCCCTAACCTGCATACGATTCGTGGTACCAAATTCCGTGACCCATCGGTATGGTTCAAAGGCATCGACATCATGCGTCAGTTCGACACTGAAGTCATGATTAACTCTCACGGTCGTCCTGTAGAAGGCAAAGAAGCGGTATCGAATGTCTTGACGGCTTACCGCGATGCGATTCAATACGTGCACGACCAAACCATCCGCAACATGAACAAAGGTCTAACACCTGATGAGCTTGTTGAAGCAGTGAAATTGCCAGCACACTTGGCTGGACACCCTTGGCTTGGTGAACACTACGGTACCGTTGCACACTCAGTTCGTCAGATTTACGTGGGTTACAACGGCTTCTTCGAAGGTGACCCGTGGCAGCTAGAGCCAATGGCGTACGAGCAACGCGCGAAAGCGTTTGTTGAAATCATGGGTGGCCGAGACAACATCATGCACACAGCGCAAGCGGCTATCGATGCAGGTAACCACACCTTCGCAGCAGAAATTTTGTCTTACCCAATCACCGTCAACAAAGACGACATGGGTGCGCGTGAACTCAAAGCGACCGCTTACAAAGCGTGGGCTGCTGAGCAGGTCAACATCAACTGGCGTAACTGGGCGCTAAACGCGGCGGCTGAACTTGAGGGTACACGCGACTTCTCTAACATGATCAGCTTTGCATCCGTTGACGTATTGACGGCGCTACCAAGCAAGCAAATCTTTGACATGATGACGGCGACACTGATTGCGGAAAACACGCTTGATGTGAACATGGCGATGACGTACCGCTTTAGCGATACCAACGAAGCGTTCACCATCGAAATCCGCAACGGTATTGCTCAGTTGCACACTACAGCGCTTGATAACGCGGACGTGCAGATTGATACCACTCGTGCTGTATTGAATGAGATTCTTCTTGCGGGACCAAATGCACAACAAGCGATTGGTAAAAATCTGCAAGCTGGTAAATTTGCCTTCGCAGCGGGTGATATTCAAGGCTTTGGTCAGTTCATGAGCTACTTTGATAAGCCAACAGCGCCGCAAGACTTGATGCTGATTGTTCGCTAAGTCGTACATAACGTAGAGTTCATTCATCACTCTACTCAAGGACATCATTGACGACAAAGGGACCTTCACGGTCCCTTTTTGTTAATAGAGTAATGGTTTAATGAGGAATCTTATGCGTACCAAGACGTTCACGCTTTACTGCACCACGCTCGCAAAACGCGGTTTTAGTCTGGTGTTATTGATGCTGTCACCGACGCTACTGGCGTGCGGTTTGCACCAAGCGGCGGGGTTTAACTTTGTCTCAGAGCCAGGCTCGCTTGGAGTGTTTGATAAGGTGATCACCGCACGCCAATCCAACCAGTTCGCCAATCAAGCGAAACCGGAGCAGTTTTACCTGTTTGCGTTTACTCAAGCGTTATCGAAATCGGCGGACACACCAATCCCATTCTCCCTCTTTGAAGCGGTCAAAGGCCACTACAGTGAGGTCGTGTTGGGCGAAAAAGTGTCAATGAAAGGCCGTGATACGCTACCAAGCGAAGATGACCTTTTGTTGGTGACCGAGCTGGATGTGCTGGATGCGTTAGCAACAGGCGTGATCGATTGGCCGCAAGCCAAATCCCAGGGTTGGGTCGTCATCAATGGACAGCCGGCAGAGGTGAAGCAGTTAGATGATTGGTTTACTGCTCTCTTTAAGGGTCAAAAAACAAATTGATGGATTAAGTTGAACGATCGTTCTTATTGTGCTTGAATAAGTGTTCAAACAAGGAGAGCGAGTCATGCTGACATTCTATTTTCACCACACGCCAAACCCGATGAAGGTGGCGCTATTTCTGCAAGAAGCGGGGCTAGATTTTGAACTGGCGCCCGTTGATACCCTCAAAGGCGAACAACACACTCCAGAGTTTCGTCTCATTAACCCCAATGGCAAGACCCCAGCGTTGCAAGACGATGGCCAACGTGTGTTTGATTCCAACGCGATTTTGCTCTATCTGTCGGAGAAAACCGGTCAATTTGGCGGTGAAGCGAACGATCGCGCGGAACTGCTCTCTTGGCTGATGTTTATCGCCTCTGGTCTTGGTCCGTTCTCGGGTCAGTCGGTGCACTTTAAACGCGCCGCACCAGCAGGCAACGACTACGCGGCAAACCGTTATCACCGCGAAGCGCAGCGTCATTATCAAGTGTTGGATTCACACCTTGAGGGGCGTGAGTTCATTGTCGGCGATAGCTACACCATCGTTGATATGGCGGCGTGGGGTTGGATTGATAAAGCGTCGATTGTGTTAGGTGACGACGCTGCCTTGGATGCATACCCGAATCTGAAGCACTGGTTCAACGCGATCAATGCCAGACCGGCGGTAGAGAAGGCACGCGCGATGGCAAAAGCGTGTGAGTTTAAAACTGAGGTGGACGATGTGGCGCGCCGAGCGCTATTTCCGTCCAACTTTCCTAAAGAGGACTAATTCGCTTTAGGCGTGTAATGAAAAACACGGCATCGAGCGCCGTGTTTTTTAGTTTGGAGCACGTGTTTTTTAGTTTTGGGTCAATGGTGGCTTACGTTCGTATCGGTGACTGGCTAAATACCGCGTCAATCATGTGTTCTATCAACAAGCGGTCGTCACAGGCGCGCGCGTAAGTGCGCAGGCCAATGATTTGCACTTGTAGATAGCGAGCCAGTTCCGCTGGATCTTGCGCCTCGCTCAGTTCACCTTGCGCTTTGGCGTCAATGAGCACCTGCTCAATCGCACTTTCTACCCGTCGAAGCAGCGTTTTCGCTTCAGCGAGCAGCTCAGGATTATCGGACTCGGTCAATTCAGCGACAGATTTTACGATCATACACATCGCGCTTGGCGCGCTGTCTCGGCTATCAATGATTAGGGCGCGCACAAATTGTTTTAGCCCCGCAAGAGGAGTATCGCTTTGCGCAACACAGCGCTGCAGCCGTTCACGACCCAACTCTGCATAGCGGTGCAACGCTTCGCTAAAGAGCTTGTCTTTGCTGCCAAATGTGGCGTAGATGCTCCCCGGGCGCATATCAATGGCTTCTTGCAGCGCACGCATGGAGGTGCCGTGATAACCCTTTTCCCAATAGAGGTCTTTGGCTTTGTCAATGACATCATCACGATTGAATTTGGCTCGGCTTGGCATAGGGATCCTTGATGTTGAGGAATGCGAGTTTGCTTTAGTATAGCGAAGGGAGTAACGATCGTTCAACTTGAGTGATTATGCGCCATGTCGCCGTGCAGAATCTTTCCTTGGTTTACTGAATCAATCAGGCGGTTTGTGTTAGGTTAGTCATATATGAGCTACAATTTGTTTATAACTTTCTTCAACTTGCTGATAAACAACAGAAACATGTGGCGATAATGCGAAGCGCACACTAGACATAGGCTAGGATACTGTTTATCTTTCGTTACAGTTAAAACCAGATGGGTCATTTTTAATGAGAGACTACAACTCACTCCAAGTTTTTCTCGTGTTGATGCAGACACATTCCACCCAATCGGCGGCGCGTAAACTTGGACGTTCTCAATCCTATGTGTCGAAAGTGTTGGCGCAGCTGCGTGAAGACCTCGATGACCCTCTGTTTATTCGCAGTGCAGACGGCCTAACACCCACTTCCTATGCGATGAGCATTGAGCCCAAATTGCGCAACGCCTTTGCGCAAGTTAAGCAGGCACTCAACCCAGAAGAGTTTGATCCCAAAAACGTGCAGAAAGTGGTCATCCACATGGTGGAGCCTTATGTGGTGCAAGCGGGCAAAGAGATCATTATGGCGATTCGAGAACAAACCGACGCCATCATCGAATTACGCGTTTGGAATAAACTCAGCGAATCTATGATCGAAGAAGGCGAAGTCGATATTGGTCTGCACATGCTCAATGACAAACCCCAAGTGTTCTATCAAAAGCGTATTCAGAGTGTGACGGGCGAATTTTCAGGCAATGTCGCTGGCGAATACGTCAAGTTTTTGGTCTCTGGCATCAATGACTACCACAACTACTTTCAGCGCCTTGACCCAAGCATCGAAGCGAGCATTTTTGTCGACAACTATGATTTAATGAATCAATTGATGGATCGCTGCTACACGGTTCGTTATCGACCTGTAAGACCTGATGACGGCCACGCCAAAGTGACGTTGGAAGCGGCGTTGATCACCAAATCATCACGTCGCAATTCGGCTAAAACCAAATGGTTGATGAACATCATTGAGCCCATCATTCTTAATCAAGCGTTGAACTGGCAGCAGTAACGTGGCAATCAAATAGAAAGCAATAAAAAAGCGCGCTGTGATTCACAGCGCGCTTTTTTACGTCAAGAAATCATTACAAAGCAGAGAGGTAAGCTTTGTATGCTTTCAAACGTACGGTTGCACCACCAATGATGTCCATGAAACCGAGCATCTGGTGCGGCTTTTTCGCCGATACCCAACCTGAACCGGTTGCACCGATTGGGATGTTGTAACCTTCTGGTTCTACAAATTCGATGACAACGGTACGGCCGTGTGAGCCCATATTGTTACCGACGTGCTGACGAACATGTTGTGAGCCGTTGAAGACAGACACTTGCGCTTCACCGGTACCGGTTGTGATGCTGTGTACGCGGCCACGGAAGATTTCACCTGGGTAAGCATCGACGTAAAACTCAGCAAACTGACCAATTTCGATGCCGCTGTATGTTTGATCGGCGATACGCATTTCAACAAACTTTTTGCTAGTATCGTACAGGTGCATGTTGCCAATGCGTGTACCTTGAACGATGTTGGTGATGCCTAGCTGACCATCAAACGGCGCGCGGATTTCACGGCGATCGTTTTGCCAATCAGCGGTGGCGATCTGTGCTTCAATATTAAGGATTTGTGCATTCACCGAGGCGATCTTCGCTTCCGTGGTCTCAATGCGAGTACGGGTGTCGTCTCGCTGCGCTTCGTTAGCAAAATCTTTCAGTTTATTGAGACGGTCGAGCGTTTTACGATCGTTGTCCATCTGGCGCACCAGTGCGAGAATTTCCGCTTCCGCCGCTGATTTTTGCGCGTTTAGGCTTTTCATTTGAGACACGGTATCTTCTGTTCTCAGCGTGTAAATCAAGTCGCCTTTTTTCACGTGTTGGTTGTGCGTGACATACACTTGATCGATCTCTTGACCAAGCAGTGGGCTAAGTACCGCGTGCGGCGCTTTAACTGTGGTACTGTCAGTCAGGTCCGCAGGCGACCAAAAGCGGTGAGCGGTAAACAGCGCTATCGCGATGAAAAAGCCTGTCCCGATCATGATAGCTGCGTTGCGTAGTGTCCATTGCACCACACCCGCCTTCACCAAGATCCAACAGATCAGAACGTAAGGTAGCATAATTTCTTTCATGGATTAGTCCTCGACGCGTGCTTGGCTTTCAGGCTTGCGGCCATTGCGAATAATGTTAGAGATTTCGTTGGCTAACACGTCCCAACGAGCGAATGCGATGATGATGGCAAGAACCCACCATGTTTTGTCGATGAACAGGCCACAAAGAGACAATGCAAAAACGATTTGAGTGTGCGCGCTCGACATCTCCGCCGCTTTGTGAACCGCGACTTCGTGAAGTTGCCAAAGTAGGTAGGCGACATAGACGATCAACGCGACGGTAACAAAGAAAACGAAGCCCATGAAGATTTCAGAATCTAACAGGCGCAAAATGGTGGGATAACCGCCAGAAAAGTACTCTTCAGGGAGTGATTTACCGTGAATGCGACCCAGCTTTGAGAGAGCAAGCGAGGAGCCAACAAGGACGGAAATGGCGACCACAGCTTTGATAATGAACAAAGCTATGTACTTGACGATCCTAATGAATTTTGCACCCGCTCCTTGATTGGATGCTTCGCTTTTTGATGGATTCATGAGCTATATTGCCTTGGTAATTATTCCATCAGCGATAATACAAGAATCTTATGTGCGATTCGGAATAACGGATATTCTGAATCTATATCACAGAATAACACATTGTTTTCACCTCACATACACAGCGATATTTATGAAATACATCTCTATTGGTTATGTTTTAGCGCACAGCAGTATGGTCAAAATGGTCATGGCGAATGAAATGATCGATTTGCTGGGTCACAAAGCGGCTGAATATTAAACTGGTGTGACTGTAATCTTTGGCAATATGATCAGTCATACCATCGATTTTGGTCTCTTCGAGCGTCACCGTACCATCGGAGGCGACGCTATTGTCCATCATCAACAGGGGGCGTGCGCCAACGGGCAAGGTACCGGCGATGCTGCCTAGTTTTTGTGGTACTCGCCAGACACTCTCCTCATGTTGAGTGAGCCCAAATTCAGGTGCGTTGCCTAAAATGGCGCCGATACCGAGCTTCTGTATTCGCGTTGCGATAGAGGCGCCTTGAAGCGGCGAGCCAATGGCGACAACGTGTGAGATCTCATCTGTGCTCGGTTGGGTCGATTCTAGGTAGTGTTTGACAATCAATCCTCCTAAGCTGTGACCGACCAATACATTGGGTTGATGGCGGCTGAGCGCTGAACTAATGTCAGAAAACACAACTTGCTCATTGATTGCCACACTGTTGTAGCTGACCGTCTTTGTGTCATAGCCAAGGTCTCGTAACCGCTGACTGAGTGGCAGCATTGCCAGGCCATGCATATAGAGTCCATGTAATATCACGATGTTCACAACTGCCTCCCAAGAGAAATCCGCGAAATAAAATGAAGAGTAAAAAGTGGGCGGAAAACAAAATGATGGCCAAGGACTATGATGACGCGCCCGGCCGTCAGAGACAAGAGTGAGCGGCAATGAATGTGTGTTGAGTGATTAATTAGCGAGTGGTTTGCTTGATGGTCATATCGATAAAGGCGTCTTCACTGATGGGTTTGGATAAATAGTACCCTTGCCCGTAGTGGCAGCCATGGGCGCGCAAGAACGCCATCTGCTCATCGGTTTCAACGCCTTCTGCCACCACATCGAGCTGATAAATTTTGCCAATGGCGAGGAAGGTATCGACCAAGGATTTGTGACCATGTTCGTCCATGTGGCTGACAAAGCTGCGGTCAATTTTGATCGCTTGCACTGGGTAAAGCAGCAACTGATTGAAGGCAGTGTAACCGGTGCCAAAATCATCCAGCACTAAGTAAACGCCGAGATCGCGCAACTGCCGCAGTGTCTCGATGGCGGCGTCATCAGGATCGACCAAGCGGGTTTCAGTGATCTCCAAATGTAACTGGCTGGCATCAATGGCGTAGCGTTCCAGGCATTGATGGACAAACAGTACGAAATAGTCGTTTTTTAGCTCCACTGCAGAGATGTTGACTGACACGTAACCGTTAAAGCCTTTTAGAGTCAGATCTTTGTAACGGTGCAAGGCATTCTCTAGCACCCACATGTCAATTTGCTTAATGAGCCCAGACGCTTCTGAAATGGGGATAAACTCATCGGGTCCAATACCTTGTGATTGCAAAGATGAGCAGCGCAACAGCGTTTCATAGCCAATAATCGCCTCATTGCGAAGATCGTAGGTGGGCATGTACACCAGTTCAAGCTGATTGGACGCAAGTGCCTGTTTGAGTTCCGCTTCGATCAGATCCCGCTTGGTGATCTTCTGCGCGATGGTCTGATTGAAGACTTCATAGCGGTTTCGGCCGTTGGCTTTGGCTTGATACATTGCGGCATCCGCATGGCGCAATAGACTGTTGGCATCGCTGCCATGATCGGGCATCAGCGCGATACCGATACTGGCTTTGACTTCATGGCTCACTTCATCAACGATAATGCCGTCATCAAAGATGCGCAGAATCCGCTTCGCGACAGAAATGGCGCTGTCTAGGCTGTCGATATCCGCCAACACGACGGCAAACTCATCACCGGCCAGTCGAGCCGTATTGGCTTCATGCACGGGCAAGCTAGTGTCTGAGGCGCGAATCACTTGTTTGAGCTGAGTGCCGAACTCACGCAGCAAGGCATCTCCCGTCGCGTGACCAAATTGGTCATTGACGTTTTTAAAGTTGTCGAGGTCGATAAACAGTAGCGCGGTTTTATCATTGATTTGGTGCGGCGCTTTGACGTGAGATTCCAGCCAATGCTCAAAGCAGCGTCGGTTGGCAAGACCCGTTAAGGTATCGAATGACGCGAGATGCTGCACTTCTTCTAACAGGTGAAGATACGCGTTGTTTAGCTCTGAAACTTCGTCTTCGCTATCGAGTTTTTCCAGTTTGGTGGAGGCGAGATCGTGGGTCGCGATCACTTTGGCCGCAAGTTCATTGATAGGGCGAACCACTTGAATAAAGATAAGCCAACGCAAAAACAGAAAGCAGACAAAAGAGATCGAGATGACTACGCTGACGATTAAGCTCGTCTGCGCCGAGAATGAGTTGAGAATCGTCTCTTCGGGTATGGTGGCGGAGTAACGAAAATAGTCGGATGTGAGCTCGGCGCTGATATCGCCGTCATCCCTTATTACATCGACATTTGAGGACGGCAACACCTTGCGTTTCGGTGTCGCTTCTAGGGTAAACGGAATGGTATCGTCGAGAACCTGACTGAACAGCTGCTGGAAATGGGAAAAAGAGTCCAATTTCGCCACGGTAAATGCGATCAGATAGTCTTTGCTCAGATTGGAGATTTTGTCATAAGGGAGTAGACGATTGGAGAAAGACTGCCCAAAGGCGAACAGGTAATCGCTAGTTCTATTTTGATAGACGATAGCTATTTTTGAAAATTGATTGTGTGCTTTGAGCTCAATGATGGCGTTATGTATAAAATCGTTGGGTAATGTCGGGAGAGTAGGCTCGCGAAATGGGTCGGCGTTATCGACGTATTCAACCATAATATTGCCGTTATAGTCGAGCACATGCAGGCTGGTTATTGGGCTATCCGCCAGTTTTCTTTCCAATAAGTTAAAGAGTGCCGCATTGAGTGAAAAAGCTTGATAGTGTGGGTCATGCTCGTTGGTAAATCGGATGAATTCTGAGCTATTGATCACTTCAGACTGCAGAGATTCGTAGGTGCGTATCTCGAGGCCGACCTCTTTGTCCAAGGATTTTAAGTCCCGTTCTATGATAACTTGGTAAAGCTCATAAGTGCGATTTTTGACTAAGTCGTAGACAAAGTAGCCCCCCAGAGAAAACACTAGGATGATGAAAGGCAATAGTGTGAAATCGACACGTTTCACTAGTCGCATCGTGAGCCTCGGAAAAATCTTGCGCTAAGTGGTTTTCTCATTGATGGCAAATCCTCGGTTAGTAAAGAGACTGCATCATTTTTAGTCGGATACGTTGACCATCGGCATCAACCGGTTCATAAAGGTAACTACGCTCTAAGACTGACTCTTGAGGAAACAGGGTTTCATCTTGTTGATACTCTGTTTCTGCTAGTTCAAAGGCGTGCTGATTGGGCGTCGCTATCCAGATACTTTGTGCATTACGAGCGGCAATGTCCGGTTTATTGAGATAGCGTACAAAATCAAGAGCGACATTATTCAATGGTTTGGCGGTAGGAAAAGCCAAGCATTCTACCCATATGATGGTTCCTTCTTGCGGTACCACGTACTGCCAATCCTCTTGCTCAGTGGATTCCGCCATAGAATATTCATCGCCAGCATAGCCAAGGCCCAAGGTCATTTTGGAGTCGGTCAATGTCCTTAGCGCATAGGAATCACTGTAGGCGTATTCAATCACGTGAGGCTTTTGGGCTAGTAGTAGCGAATAGGCCTCTTTGAGTTGCCCGATGTCAGACGTCCACGGAGAGTACTCGAGCGCTAACAATGCACTGGCGGTACCGTCGATCACATCGGTGTACATCACCACGCTTCCTTGATGCTCGGGCGGCGGTGAGAACAATTGCTTCCAAGAGTTTATGGGGGTGTTAGACACGGAGGCGCGATAGAGCAGGCCCATCGTACCCCAAGCATAAGGGATACCGAAGTCTCCGCATGCTTTGGCCGTTTGTGGGAAAAAGGCGTCACCCAACTCCTCATTCAAAGCGGCGACATTGTGGAACAATCCCTTGTCCGCCATGATGTGCAAACTCCAACTGTCCATGATGATCACATCAAAACCGGCAGATCGGCCACTATTGATCACTTCATCACGGATCGCTTCGGTTTCAAAATAGTCTTGTTGAATTCGGTGGCCGGATTTTTGCTCAAACTCGGCCAGTACCTCCTCATCGATGTAGCCTCCCCAATTGTAGAAATGCACGGTTTCCGCTAGAGAGAGTGGCGAGAGCAGGGCAGTAAGGAGTGTGGAGTAAGAGATCAGTACGTGTTTTTTCATCGGCAGCGTCACTCAATCGTAGGGTCTAGGTGAGTCATCAACTAAATTATAAGACATGACTCGCATAAGTGACGGTAGGCAGAGCCCGAAAGTAGAAATTTGTGCATGACGCTCGTCAAGATTTAGACACTAAAATCAAAAAGCCCCTTGCGAAGCAAGGGGCGGAAGCGGTTATTTGGCGGCTTTTTTAGCTTGCTCAACCCAAGAGTCAAACAGCGAGCGGTTGGCTTTTATCCAACCTTCAACGTGGGCCTCTATGTCCGCTGAGCTGTTTTTACCTTTGCTCATCATCATATTTTGTGCACTGATATGATTGATATCGAGTTTCATGATTTCAAACAGCTTGGCCGCAGCAGGATTTTGACTGGCGAACGTCTTGTTGGCGACGATTTTCATCGAGTTCATCTCGAACCCGTAGTTTTTGCCATTCGGCAGTGAGGTGTCGACGTCTTTGCGCTCGCCGGATAAGGCAGAGAAAGGGACTTCAAGCCAAACGACATCTTTGCCTGGGACCAGAACGCCACTCACCCAATACGGTGTCCAAGTGTAATATAGGATTGGCTCACCTTTGTTATAGCGTGAGATGGTGTCGGCAATAATGGCAGCGTAGTTACCTTGGTTGTGCGTCACCGTATCACGCAGTTTATAGGCGTCGAGTTGCGCTTCGACCACCATTTCACAGCCCCAACCTGGGTTACAGCCAGTGAGATCAGCCTTGCCGTCACCATTAGCATCAAACAGCTTAGCGATTTTCGGATCTTGCAGTTGGCCGATGTTGGAGATATTGAACTGTTCCGCGGTCTTTTTATCAATCAAATAGCCTTGAGCCGCACCACTGACGTATTCGCCTTGACGGTAGAACACGTCATCGCCGCCCGCCATGGTGTATTTATCGGCATGTAGAGGGAACCAACCGACGGCAAGAAATGTGGCATCGCCTTTCGCTACTGAGGTGTAAGCGACGTTGTAATCCACCTCTTTTGGCTCAGCCACGTCGTAGCCAAGCTCTTCGAGGGCACGGCTGACGACAAGTGTTTGAAAGGTCTCTTCGGCGACGGTGGATTGCACCGGTTGCACTGCGATCCCTTCGCCCGGTAGCGATGAGGCAAAAGCTGTGCCTGATAACACCAAGGCCGAGGCCGATGTCAGTTTGAATGTCTGTTTCCATAGATTATTCATTGTTGTTTCTCCCTAAGTGAAGTTCCTTGTTTGTTGACTGCGTGGGCTGAGTGACTGCCTCGAGCAAGCTTGATTACTGCGCCAGCAGGACCAGTGTGATACCAACGGCGCTTGGTATTGCCTGCGTTTTCGCCCAGTGCTTGGGTAATGCGATCAAGCAGTATGGCAAGAATGACGATGCCCAATCCGCCTACGGCGGCTAAGCCCATATCTAAGCGACCAATGCCGCGCAGCACCATTTGACCCAGACCACCGACCGCGATCATCGATGCAATCACCACCATAGAGAGTGACAGCATTAAGGTTTGGTTTACGCCGGCCATAATCGTAGGCAGCGCTAGCGGCAGTTGGATGCGATACAGCATTTGCTTCTTGTTGGCACCAAAGGCGTGCCCTGCTTCAATCAAGTCTTTGGGCACTTGAACGATGCCGAGTATGGTGAGCCTGACCACAGGTGGCAGCGCGAATATGATCGTCACCACAACGCCGGGCACATTACCGATACCAAAGAGCATGACAATCGGCACCAAGTAGACAAAGGCTGGGGTGGTTTGCATCGCGTCGAGCAGTGGCCTGACGACTTTCGCGGCAGTTGGGTTACGAGCCAATGCGATGCCTAAAGGTAACCCTATGAGCAAACAGAAAAAGACTGAAGTGAGTACCAAGGCCAAGGTGGTCATCGCTTGGCTCCACGCACCAATCAGACCGATAGTGAGCAGCGAAACCAAGGTCGCTACGCCCAGACGCCAATTTGAAAACTGCCATGCCAAAAGAAACAAGGCGAGTATCATGAATGGGGCTGGAGTGGAGACAAGCGCCAGTTCGAATGAACTCAGGATCAGGTCGATGGGAACGCGGATCGCCTGGAAAAGCGGGCGACCGTGTTCGACCAGCCAGTTTAGGCCAGTCTCAACCCAAGCATCGACGGGCAAGAGCGCCTCATTGAATGGGTGCATTAAATCGAGCGCTTGAGTTTGCGTCACTTCGGATGTAAGCCAGTCTGCGCCCTCGTCGGATGTCGCCGTTGCCCAAGGATCCGATGGTGTTGTGTTATCTGCCGTGGTTTGCGACCACGGGTCCGTTTGAGAAGTTTCTTCTGACACCGCGTTACTCCTTATCTAGCGTCTGTAGTAGGCGAGATTTGGTGATGACTCCGTAGTAGTGGCCGTCTTCACCAATCACTGGAACGGCATACGGCGCATCGGCAACGATGCCAAGAATGTCATTGATGGATTGCTCGGGTGACAATGTCACCTCATCATCGATTTGAGCACTGGTTAAAGAGCGCTTCTCTTTGTGCGCTTGGCGCAGCGATTCGAGAGAGACGATGCCGGAGTAGCGGCTGGCACGATCGACCACAATGCCAAATTCGCGGTCGTGATTCATCAGCATTTGCAGCGCTGAGCCGGGACCATCGTGCTCAGATTTTTTAAACACTGCGGTCGGCTGTTTTCGGGCGATGTCTTTCGCTGTGAGAACACTGGCCACATTGACGCCTTTGAAGAAGGCTTCAACGTAGTCATTGGCAGGGTTGTTGAGAATATCATCGGGTGTGCCGACTTGGACCACTTGTCCGTCTTGCATGATGGCAATGCGATCTCCAATTCGCATCGCTTCATCAAGATCGTGCGATATAAATACGATGGTGCGTTTATCATCGTTTTGAAGACGAATCAGTTCGTCCTGCATTTCGCTACGGATCAGCGGATCAAGGGCTGAGAAGGCTTCGTCCATCAACAGAATATCAGGGTCACAAGCTAGCGCTCGAGCCAGTCCGACACGCTGCTGCATACCGCCAGAAAGCTCAACGGGGAAGGAATCAGCATGGCTTTCTAAGCCGACGCGCTCTAGTGCCGATAGGGCACAGCGATTTCGCTCTTCCAAATCAATACCGGCGAGTTCTAGGCCAAAAGCGGCGTTCTCAACCACGGTCATGTGGGGCATTAGGGCGAAGTTTTGAAACACCATGGAGATGTTGTGGCGACGGACTTCTCGCAGTGCCTGCTCTGAAATCGAAGCAATGTCATTGCCTTTGAATAGAACACTGCCGCGTGTTGGCTCAATCAATCGATTGAGCAGTCGCACCAAGGTGGACTTGCCAGAGCCCGATAAGCCCATGATGACGAAGATTTCGCCTTCATTAATCGTGAGTGAGACATCATTGACCCCGACAGTAAGGCCAGTTTTGTCGAAGATAGTGTCTTTATCCAACCCTTTTTCCAACAGGTCGAATGCGTGATTGGGTTCATCACCAAACACTTTGTACAGTCCCTTTACTTCCAGTATGGGATCCATCAAAGATTTCCTTTTTTGCTCAAAAACGTTAGTACACTAAACAATATTTAATGGAATTTCAAATCGGAGGTGATAAAAATCACATAACCAAATCGGTCTGTTAATGAGTTTTTTGTCACTATATGTCGGTTTTTTTTACTTTTTTGTGATGATTGATAGGTTGTGAATAGGGCCGTACGCCAGTGTTGAATAGCGACGTACAACCCTTGAGAAGCGGTTTTTATTTGAGGTGTAATTAATCTTCTTGGGCAGCGTAAAACGCAGCAATATCGCGCAAGTCTTGTTCGTTGAGTTTGGAAAGTTGCGCTTTCATCATCTGCGCGAGTGGGCCAGTTCGCTCATCTCGTTGATAGGCACGCATCGCGTTGAACAGGTAAGTGGCATCTTGACCGTTGAGATGAGGGTAATTGGGATTGGCGCTTTGGCCGGTGCTGCCGTGACAAAAAACGCAACTGGGTGATTTGACTTGTCCAAGCTGCGCGTCGCCGAAAGGTTTCGCATGTGCCCCGCTAGCGAGTGTTAACGCGGTGCTAGTGGCCAACAGGCATACGTGGCGTATCCATCGATTCATTTGTACTCTCAATGTCGGTGTGTGTGGACTGAGAATAAAGCTTCCCCTAGGGGGAAGCTCAATGGGTGAGATCAAAGCGCGCGATGAATGTGCGCGCAGAGTGTGGAAATGTCGTCTTGGGTCACATCTTTGTGAGTAACAAAGCGGATGGGATTGGATGGTGTGATGAGAATATTCTCTTTGGCCAACGCTTCTGCTATGGCCTCTATATCAAGGTGTTTCTCTAGTTTGGCAAAGACGATATTGGTTTGCACGAATTCTGGATTGACGGAAAAACCGGGCAATGTATTTAGGGTATGCGCGAGCTGTTTGGCGTTGGCGTGGTCAATAGAAAGCTGAGCTACCTGCTCAGTCAGCGCTAATTTACCTGCAGCGGCCAATATGCCGGCTTGACGCATGCCGCCACCGAGCATTTTTCGGATGCGTCGTGCTTTGTCAATGTAGGCGTGACTGCCGAGCAGCAATGAGCCCACAGGCGCTGCAAGACCTTTAGAAAGACATACGGTCATGGAGTCGAAGTGACGTGCGATCTCAGTGACATCAACATCCAACGCGACGGCGGCGTTGTATACGCGAGCCCCATCTAAATGCAGGCTTAAGCCGTGTCGATCGACAAATTCTCGCGCTTGTGCCAGGTAATCGAGTGGCAGAACTTTACCATTAATGGTGTTTTCCAAGCTGAGTAAACGGGTTTTAGCAAAGTGACAATCATCGGGCTTGATGGCGGCTCGAAGTTTGTCGAAATCGAGCGTGCCATCCGGGTTGTTTTCAATCGGCTGAGGCTGAATTGAGCCAAGCACCGCAGCGCCACCTGCCTCATAGCGATAGTTGTGCGCTTGTTGCCCACATAAGTACTCGTCGCCACGTTCACAGTGTGCCATCAACGCCAGTAAGTTGGCTTGCGTGCCAGATGTGGTAAAAAGTGCAGCCTCAAACCCATGACGCTTGGCCGCGAAAGACTCAAGTTCGTTGACGGTCGGGTCATCGCCGTACACATCATCGCCAACAGCGGCGTGGGCCATCGCTTCACGCATGGCTAGAGTGGGTTGAGTCACGGTGTCAGAGCGAAAATCCATAACCTATCCTTATTAATGAGGGAAAACGAAACTCAAGAGAGATAGCCGCACAGTTTCGCTTTGCTGATGCATGCGATGGTTTTGGCGTCGGTGATCTCACCTGAAATGATGCGTTGTTCGATGTCGCGCAGCGATAAAGTCAGTACCTCAATCACTTCATCATCATCGCACGTTAAGCGTTTAGAAGCTGTGAGACCTTTGGCCACAAAAAGATATTGAATCTCATCACAAAAACCTGCGAGCGGTGTGACTTGCCCTAAAGAAATCCACTCTGAGGCGCGATAGCCCGTTTCTTCTTCCAATTCACGTGAAGCGCAGTCGACAATGGCTTCGTTCGCTTCTAGCGTGCCCGCTGGGAGTTCAAGTAGCCACTTTTTAAGAGACGGCCGATATTGGTTCAGCAAGACGATATCACCATTGTCATCGATAGGCAGCATGACCGCCGCGCCCGGGTGAGAAATCGTGGTATGGGTAATCTGTTGACCATTGGGTAAGATCACGGGTTCTTCAATAAGAGCAATCCGTTTCCAGGTGTGAATCGTGGTTTGTTTGTCCATTGGGTATGTGGTGTCCCTAGCATGTTGACCCTACCTTACCCATTTCGGCACCCGATGAAAAGTAATGAAGAGCTATGCGTTGGAATGGATTAATAACTCGGTGTGATGAATCGCGCAAATATGCAAACATTGATTACAGAAAATTAAGTAAAAAGCGAATCTGATATAACAAAGGGCTGATTATAATAAACTATACTTGTAACAAAGTAATAACAAATGTATAAAGCACGTTATACATTACGCTCGCTTAGCGCCCCGAGGATCGCCCAATAATGTTCAGTCAAAATAGAGTCCCCCACTCGCAAAAAGCGTTACTGTCGGAACGAATCAATAAGTTGGCTCACGCCCTATCTGACGGTGTCTACGAACGTGAAGATACCATCAAAATGTGTTTACTTGCGGCCCTGGCCGGTGAAAGCGTTTTTCTACTGGGCCCTCCAGGCATAGCAAAAAGTTTGATTGCTAAGCGCTTGATTCAAGCGTTTGATAACTCGTCCTATTTTGAATATTTGATGACACGTTTTTCTACACCAGAAGAGGTGTTTGGCCCGCTAAGCATACAAGAGCTGAAAGACAATGGCCGCTACGTACGTTTGACCAATGGATATTTACCTACCGCGCAAGTCGTCTTTCTCGATGAGATATGGAAAGCCGGCCCCGCCATTCTCAATACACTCTTGACCGTGGTGAACGAGAAAACATTTAAAAATGGCAGTGATATTGAGAAAGTGCCCATGCGTCTTTTAGTGTCGGCATCAAACGAATTGCCCGATGAGGACAGTGGTCTAGAGGCACTCTATGACCGCATGCTGGTGCGTTTGTTTGTTAATCGAATTCAAAATAAGCAAAACTTCAAATCCATGCTCACCGTTGGCACGACGCAAGAAGCCAAAATTCCAGAAGGCCTGGCGATTACCGATGAAGAATACCACCTCTGGCAGCAAGATCTCGATACCCTTGAGTTGAGTGATGATGTGTTTGAGAAGCTGTTTGAACTCAAAAGCTTACTTGAGAAAGAGACTGGCGAAGTGCCCGGCTCGAGTGTGGATAAGGACATGTATGTGTCTGATAGACGCTGGAAAAAAGCCGTTAAGCTGTTGAAAGCCAGCGCCTACTTTAATGGCCGCGATGCGATCAACGCATTGGATCTGTTGCTGCTACAAGATTGCTTATGGAACAGCCCTGAATCTCGTGATGTGGTGCGCCGCGTCATTCGTCAGTTTGCGCTCAATTACGCGTTTGATCAGCAAGAGGTAGAGCAACAAATTACCCTCTGCCGTGAAACGCTGCAAGACGTTCAAGAAGAACTCGAAGAGACGTTTGCTATTCAGCTCTCTCTTGAATCTTCAACGGGATTACTGAAGAAACAAGTTCAGTCGTACGATTTCTCCGATGCACGTTTGTATAAAGTGGGTGTGACTCCGGGTCTTATCAAGTTGGTCCTGCTTCAGGCCAATATGTCGGTGTCTGAATCCGAAAAAGGTGACAGTCGCTGTGTGTTCGTCAGTAAACCCGATCTCGAAAAACTGGTTCGTGATGGCCACGGCGAAGTGAGTGGTTATGTCAATCAATCTACGGCGATTTGTCGTCTTCGTTTTGATGTGGATGCAGCCAATAATTTAGTCATTAAAGACATTGCGAATCGCGCAGTATTGTTGACCCCTGTCACGAGTGAAGGGCTAGACCACGACCGCTTCCAAACTTGGTTAACGCGTTCAGAGCAGGCGTTGAAATCGTTAGAAGAAGCAGAGCACCGCTTGCGTAAAGCGCGCTCCAGTTTCCACGCCGCACTGCCACACAACTTTATCGACGAGGCGATCCCTCGTGAGATGGAAGCTGGGCTACAAGGCTTAACCCAGGCATTGGAAGCGGCCAAATCAGAGAGCGAAAAAGCGCTTTATCGATTGCAAACTTTGCCACCGGTTTTTGAGTAAGGGGAAACGTTGTGCTGGGTGCTGATGGACTTAATTTAGCATTAATGATCGCCGATTCGGGCATCGTTGAAAGCGCGATGAACGATATTGTTGCGCGCTCACAAGTGATGATCATGGCTGAGAACCGAGGAATGAAATCCTCGGTGAAAAATCATCTGCTGAAATGGCGCGGCAGTGTCAAAAAACGCATCACTAAGGTGTGTGAAACGGAACGTTTTCAACAAGAGCTCGCGCTTTATCAAGAAGTCATTTATTGGGATGAAGCCAAGTTTCACGCTCAATTGCCTGAGGTCATTAGAAAGTTGGAATGGCACTCAGCGTTTTACATGCAGGCGAGGCGTCTTGTAGAGAAGAATAAAGGGGTTAAGAACCCAATGTTCGCCCACTATTTCTGCGATCAATGGTACAAAAGCTTGGTAGATGCGATAAAAACTGCCCAGTTGAGTGAGCTAGAAGCGAGCAAAGAAAAAGCCCTCAAAGATCTCTATCAACGCATGGAAACCATGAAAAACATGGATAACGTCGCGAAAGAGGGAGACGAAGCGAGTGTCGGGCGTCTGTGGGATATGGCTGCGGCGAAGCTGAGCAAAACCGATCTTGGCACCATGAAAAAACACGCGGAGTTTTTGAAAAAGAACAGCGGGCTACAAAAAATTGCTGAGCAACTCGGCCGCATGGCGGGGCAAGTCAATGATCCTGATTTATACCAAGCGCCAGTGGAAGCGATTGAAGTCGTGGAAGAGAAAACCGACGAAGCGACAGACGACATTGTCGGTATACACGAAAGTGATGATCTCAACAAGCTACTGCCCAACGAGACGATGTTTTTGGCATACCCAGAGCTTGAGGTGGTTTTTTACAAGCACCTAGCGGATAAGCGTTTGATGAATTATCGCGTGCAAGGGAAAAATCGCACGTTGCGAAAAGTGACGGCTCAACAGCCTGACAGTAAAAGTATTGAGATTGAAAAAGG
The DNA here is from genome assembly GCF_059834005.1 of Vibrio sp. R12-SW3-ISO1. Lineage (NCBI taxonomy): Bacteria > Pseudomonadati > Pseudomonadota > Gammaproteobacteria > Vibrionales > Vibrionaceae > Vibrio > Vibrio sp. R12-SW3-ISO1. Next base: position 7,159 of record NZ_JCBDGK010000040.1, on the reverse strand, counting down.
ACCTTTTATCGTCTGTGTGGATGCCTCTGGCTCTATGAAAGGGGCGCCAGAGCAATGTGCCAAAGCGATGGCCTACGCCTTAATGCAAATCGCACTGGCGGACGATCGCGATTGCTTTGTTATTCTGTTTTCTACGGAGCAGATTACCTACGAGCTGACACGTCAAGACGGTTTGCGTGAAGCGAGTGATTTCTTGTCGTACAGCTTTCACGGCGGCACGGATCTCGAGCCCGTGATTCTTAAATCGATTGATTTGATGAGCAGCGAAAAGTACAAAAACGCCGATATGGTGGTGATTTCGGACTTTATTGCCCCGAAACAGTCACAAGAAGTACAGGATAAGGTCGCGGGCTTAAAAGAGAACAAAAACCGCTTCCATGCCTTGAGCGTCTCAAAGTATGGAAACCCAGAGCTGATGAGCATGTTTGATCATTGTTGGTCTTACCATCCAAATCTAGTCGGTAGACTGATGAAGAAATGGTGATGCCATAGTCTGCCCCAAATCATTATCCAAGTTGACTGAACAATGCCTCGCTTTCGCGGGGCATTGTCGTTTTATGACTTGCTAATTCATATGTGTATGGCAAATTCCGCGCGGCGATCCATTTGTGATATAAATCAATTTGTGTGCAATTTAGCGGACTACTTCTCGCCAAGGCAATGATAAGTTTGTATATTTATCAGATAATTATTCTCTGAATGTCACATTTCTTTGCCTTTTTATGCTGCCAAGGTGAAATGAGACCACTCAGAACGTTTGACGTATTTTCCTTGCGTGGTTTTTCACATGGACAGTAAAGAAAAAAAAGTAGTTAGACATTACCTGTTCTTCTTTTTAGCCAGTTTATCGTTTGCGCTTGTGACTTTTGCCATCATTCGCTCACCGCTAAATCAAGCTTCTTTCCAGGTACTAGGCCACGCAAATATTGCGCCGCTTACCGCAGGAAACAATGACGCGGGCATTAAGTTACTCAATGTCTCTGAACGAGGTGTGTCGATACGTTGTAGTGATGCACCTCAAGCAGAGCTTGACATGTGCGGCATCGTATTCCCATTACCTCATGACGTACAAAATGGCCATTTTTTGTCCCTCAGCACAAAAGCAACACTGAATGTGGAGGTTGAGTCGCTTTGGTCGGGTAGCACAGAGCAGCCGGGGGTCACGATCTTTGCTAAATCCTTATTAACCAATGAGAAATCCGAGCATTACGCTGTCAAAGATACCAAATATCAAGCTGTACGGTTTGAACCTAAAAGCACCCAGTCTATCCCTTTGAGTCGATTTCGGGTCGAAACGTGGTGGGAGGAGCTGTTTGATATCCCTTATGAGCAAGCCGATTTAGATTTTAGCCGACTCGTTGCGCTTGAGTTCTACACTGGAGGTGTTCCTGTCAAAGCGGACGGAGAGTGGGGGATGACGATTAACAGCCTCTCGTTTAGTTGGCAAATCCTCAATGAATCAACGTTTGTTAAAGTGATGTTTTTTTATTGGCCGCTTCTTCTCGTGGGCTGTTTGGCACATTACCTTTTTTATACTAAGTCACTCCTGCTCCTTGCCAAGGATAATGTTTATAGAGACAAGAAAACAGGCTTTTACACGGTAGAGCACTTTGTCAAAAATTATTCAGCTCTAGCCCAATACAATGAACCCGTGAAAATGTACTTGGTCAAGATCAGTAACTATCACGCCTTAAACCACCATTTTGGTAATCCTGCGGTCATCAAAGTTATGGAACGAATGTGGCAAAAAATGGTGCGAGAATTACCTAATCATAAGCTGACGATTTATCGGGTGACAGAAGATGAATTGTTGATCGAGTGTGTGGGTGAGAATTTAACTTCTCAGCAGTCTCAGTATTTACTTGATTTGAATGATTTAGGTGTCAATCTTGATGGGATTGGTCATCTAATGCTGGAAATCGTCATTGGCTACGTATCCAGTGACTTTTTACCTGAAACGGGCGTCAAAGCATTAGAGCGAGCGCGATTTGCTGTCAATATTGCCAAGCGAAATGAGCAGCGATCCGCTGAATTCAACTTCGACACTATGATGGCTCATGAAGAAGAGTATCAAATTGCAGACAGTGTGCGTAAGGCGTTACAAGGTGAGCAGTTCTACTTGCTGTTTATGCCTGTGTACGATGCAGAGAGAGAGCAAATTGTTGGCGCAGAAGCACTGTTGAGGTGCCATTCAGAGAGTTTAAGTCAACTCTCACCTGAGGTGTATATTACGGTCGCAGAACAATATGGATTGATTCGCGACATTGATCTTTGGGTTGTTGAAGCGTGCTTTAAAAAATATCAAACCTATCGTGATAAATTGCCGAATGATTTTCGATTGTCGATCAACATTTCATCACGAGAACTTCTTGATAAACAATTTATCAACGATTTTAAACGCCTGCTTCGCCAGTATCGTGTACCAGAGCATTTAGTTTGTTTGGAAATCACGGAAACCTTCTTTGTTCAGATGAAAGATTTCCATCTCAAAAGTATTGAGATCCTGCGTGAACTTGGCTGTCATGTTTCTCTGGATGATTTTGGTACCGGTTATACCTCTTACAACCATCTGGTCAATATCCCAGTTGATGAAATTAAAATTGATCGTAGTTTTGTCAATCAAATGGACACTGTCCAAGGTAAGGCCATTATCGAATCCATGATAAAGATAGCAGACTCGTTCAAATATGATGCGGTTGCGGAAGGTATTGAAACACAGAAACAATTTACTGAACTTCGAGGCATGGGATGTCGTTACTATCAAGGTTACTGGTTCTCGAAGCCGATCTCGATTGATGCGCTATGTTGTTTTGTAGATAAACCTGTTCACCTCACTTCTTAAAAATGGTCTATATCCACTTTTCTCGCATGGTTAATGGCTATGTAATTCATTGAATTAACAAATGAAAAAACTACTATGCATTGGGTTTTATAGTCTAAACTAAAGCATGAGTTGGCTATGGAAGCAAAGCAATGAGAATTACAGATAAATCCTTGGTTGAGCAACAACAGATCTCAGAATCGGAGCTCAAACAACGGCTTCAGTTATTTCGCCTAACGTCGAGTGAGCTAGTGGAGCTACGTTCACTGAAAGGCGTGATAGTTCGCCAGCTTGATTCAATCGTTGCAGGTTTTTATGAGCATCAGACGAACACCCCTGATGTAGAGACTTTAATTGGTGATGCTGGTACTTTGCAACGCCTCATGAGCGCTCTGCGTCAGTATGTGATTGATTTGTTTTCTAAAGAAGTCGATCTCGACTACGTGGAGCATAGGTTGAGAATCGGGTTGGTACACAAACGAATTGGCGTTGACCCAAAACTCTATTTGTCTGCCGTCAGTTACCTCAAAGAAGTGCTTTCATCGACGATCCGCTCGAATATTTCTGATACCACCATAGCCAATTATCAATGCGAAATTTTAAGCCGTTTGATGGATTTTGATGTCTCTTATGTCTTTGATACTTACATAAAAAGCATGATGAATGAAATCGAGATGGAGCGGAATAAATCCTACCAATACGTCAATGAATTGGAGGAGATGGTCAGGGAAAGGACCAAGCATATTGAACTGATGGCAAGCCAAGATCCTCTCACCAATTTATACAATAAACGCGCATTTGAAGAAGTGGCAGAAAAGCTCTTCACAGAGTGTCATGCACACGGTGACAGTATTACGGTGCTCTATATGGATATTGACAGTTTCAAGGCGTTTAACGATAACTTTGGTCATGAGGAGGGGGATAACGTTTTGATCGCGGTGGCGGATGCCATTCGAGGGATTTCTAGGGGCATTGACAAAAGCTTTCGCTTTGGCGGCGATGAGTTCGTTGTGTTGATGCCAAGCTGTAAAAAGCAAGATGCGCAGAAGACCTATGTGCCACGTCTGATTGAACGTCTGGCGGACATCCGTGATGACGTCTCGATCAGTATTGGTGTCTCTGAATCAACGGCGAAGCACCCAGTGTCGATGCGAGACGCGGTCAGACTCGCCGATCAACAGATGTATCGTGATAAAAAAAATCACAGTGAGGCAGCCAAATCGCAGGTCATCACCAGTATTGTCAGTAAGCAAAAGTCAACATAACAGAGGCGTTCACTGAATGGCGAGTCGCGCTATTTCACAAACGACATATCAAACTCGGTTGATCGGTTTCGTCCGGATTCTTTGGAATAGTAGAGCGCTTTGTCTGCATGTTGTAACCAGGTTAGGTGGTTGGGTTGTTGTTCGGTCAACTCGCACACCCCGAGGCTGATGGTGTAGCGAACAGAGTACCCTTCGCATTCGACAATCGACTGTTCGATACGTTTTCTAAGGCGCTCGGTAAAATAGAGCGCTTGCTCAGAGCACGTACCCGGTAAGATAACCGTAAACTCTTCACCGCCGTAGCGGCCACAAATATCACTGCCACGAGAGGCTTTGATGAGCTCTTTTGCCGTGTGGCGGATCACCATGTCCCCGACAGTATGACCATAGTTATCATTAACTCGCTTGAAGTGATCAATATCGAAAATAACCAGTGACGCTGGTTTCCCGGTCACTTTAGCGTGATCAAACTCTTGCTGAAGACAACTTTCCCAGTAGGCACGATTGTAGAGTTGAGTTAAGCCGTCTGTGCGACTGAGATCCGACAGTTTTTGATTGGAATCGATGAGGTGGGTTTTGTTTTTCGCTACGTCCGTGACGTCATTGATGATAAGACTGACATGAGAGACTTCGCCGTTCACTGACGTTAAAGGGGAGAAGGTGATGTTTTGGCGCATCTCCGGTAAGCCGTTGGAGATTGGGCTGAAGTTTTTGAATTTGAACAGGTAAGGGCGGTCTTCCCAGCAAGAGAACCCGCGGCTGTTCAAACGAAACGAGGTGTCGACTTTATTACGCAGCCAAGTTTCAGGTAAGTCTTGCATAACGTCAAACAACACTTTGCCAATGATCGCTTCGGCGCGAATGCCACTGTACGATTGCATAAACGAATTCCACGCCAAGACTCGGTAGTGCTTATCCAAGACGATAAGCCCTGCATCCAGCTCGCCGATGATCTGCATCGCCCAGTGAAAATCCCCCATATCATGCTTGATCACATTACACACTCCAATACGGATTCGATGGACTTCATTGAGTCATTGTCCATAAGGAAAATCACGTCACAGGCGACATCGAGATTTTCGGCGTGATAAACAAACTCAATGGTAAAAATCTCTTGCTCGTAGCCGTTTAAAAACTGAGAGCAGCTTAGCGCTCGTTGTAGCGGCTCTTTTTCCAGCACGATGGGCTGGCGCAAAGAGATAGCAATGTCGAGCTGCTTGCTAAATGACACCAAAAACGAGGAGACTAATAAGTTAGCAATATCCAGGATCGCTTCGTTGGTTTCGGCATGAAAGTTGTCAACCGTAACAGCCGAAAATTGATCAATGCCTTGCCCGTGTAAGCAGACGAGCGCCTCACCATTGATGCCATTGCCAACAAAGCGCTGTGACACGGCGCGATATTCTGCATTGTTGACGATGTCTTGAATCGTCATTTTGAGTTCTGATTGATGCAAGGAGGCAACGTTAGGCAAAGGCATTTCAATAAATCGCCCGGTTTGTTCTGCGATGAGTGAGGCACTAGCACCGAGAGCGATATTGCTGATCTCTTTGATGTTATTGAGTAGCTCGTGAGCGGAGAGCTGCCGTGTGGGCTGTGTGTGCACCGAAGGGCACAGTGGGATCCCATAGCGTTCAAATACCGCGTGAAGATCCATCGCGCTGAACGGCTTCTCAATGAAGTCGTGGGCGCCGAGCTCCCGGCAGCGCTGTTTTGCCTGATTTTGAATATCCCCTGATACCACGATAACCTGGGTCGGGTACGCATGGACAGGTAGCGAGGCAAGCACTTCGAAACCATCCATGACAGGCATGGTCAAATCGAGGAACAGGACGTCGATAGGCTCAGATGCAAGGCGCTCTAAAGCGCTCTTTCCATTTTCTGCTTGGTAAAGAGTGATTGCCTGTGTATCAATGTTCGATAAAATCGCTTTGCGCGCGATTTTAGAGTCATCACAAACCAGAATCTTCATAAGATGATGGTTGACCCAGTCGTCGTTGCCATAAAATCAAACCCTCTCGGCTTGCATTGGTATCAATAATGAGACATTGCTTCAAAATTGCTGCGGGTTAGTAAACCCTTTTGCTATTGATTTTTCGAGTTATTTTTTTCTATCAGTAAAAGAAATTAGACTTTACGCACATATTACACTTGCATAAGTGTTTGGTTGGTTATGGTTTTTGTGTGTTTGATGTGCCACATGAATCGTGTCTACATTGAAATACTGAGTGATTGGTTCATCTTCTCCTTTTGCCATCGAGGACGATCCCGTAGACTTGGCCCTTTATGACATAAGGAGCTTAACCAAATGGAACTCACCACCTTCATCCACACCCTCGAACACTCTCCGGAGACGATAGAGTTTGATCAGACCATGGCAATCATTGAGCGTTACTACACGTTTACGCCTACCGCGTTCACCAATGGTGACACCTTTAATGAGGTGAATCAGAACAATGGGTCTTGCAAGATTTTTGCGTTTGGCCAAAAGAATCAACTGTCAGAGTCACAAACCCTCGCTTGCTTTGGGCGTTATTATCGTGAAGATGTCCTCAACCATCCGGCAGGGGATGATCACGTGAACATCCGCAATTTTATGCAAACCGGTTGGCAAGGTGTGAATTTTGAAGGTCAAGCATTAGCAGATAAGGGGTAAGCGTCGTCAAAGACAGGCGAGAGGTGGACGACTATATTGAACGACCACTTCGTACAATGTCTGCTCTAATTGGCGCATTTGTCAGCGAACACGCCTAAAATAGGGATTTTTGTTTGACTCCTCGTGCTGAATACGTAAAGTAAGCGCCGAACACAGCACTGAGACTCAGTGCTGTTCTAAAAAAGGCGCGTTGGCAGAGTGGCTATGCAGCGGATTGCAAATCCGTGGACCTCGGTTCGACTCCGGGACGCGCCTCCATTCTTTTTCTATCTTGTTATTCCATCAACTCAGACAGTAGCTGATAAGAACGCAGTTTTTCGCTCTGATCATATACCATTGCGTTGACCATAATCTCATCGGCGCCAGTCCGTTCCACCAGTGATTCAATGGCGTGCTTAACATGGGCTTTGTCACCAT